>NZ_PXVC01000110.1 GCF_003011125.1 Synechococcus lacustris str. Tous
AGCGGTCACGCGTTTATGAGCTAGCCCGCATTGCAAATCCCAAACGCTGGAGCAGATCAATTCGTTGCTGGAAACTACCTGATTTGGTATGGATAAATGAACCATTAGCAACCCAGCAAACAAGCCTCCAGGTAACCTTGGCAAAGGAGGCATAAAACGCTTCCAAAGGGTGACATCTTTCCTGGCAGCTACCGCGGGGAAGCAAGGTTGCGCCAGCGGCGCTCACGAGGCCACCGGCCTGAACGCTGCGGCAGGGGTGAGGAAATTCACGCCGTTCCTCCGTATTCCTCTAGCAGCGAGATCACATCTTGGATTCGCCTGGCATTGCGTTCGGAGGGGTCGAGCTGGTGCCTGAGTTGGACAAGATTGCATTGAGCTTGGCGTCGAGCTCTGAAAGCCGCGCGTTCTCTTTCTTCAGCTGCTCGGTTTCGTTCATTATTTGCTCGTTCTCTTTCCTCAGCAGATCGGTTTCGTTCYTCAGYTGTTTGATCCGCTGCTCGCGCTCGATCGCTTGCTGCTCGAGCGCGTAGCTCTGCACTTTCATATCTACTGTTGGATGCCAATTTAAGTTCGCYAGCTGCCGCCGCCARGGCGATAAAGATGCAAGGAATTCCTGCTTGCTGCGGTAATGGGAAGGRAGTGGCGAATCCGGGGATAAAGACATGGTTGTAACTACTAAAAAGTGTGATCAATGCCAAAAGGATGGCAGCYGCAAAGGCAATCCARGCCTGGGGATCCAAYAATCTCAATTTAGCGRCCCCAAACCAAACSCACGYTTACTAATACACCTGTACTGCGCCAAACAAGTTTGCTTGGCGCATATAATTATATGCTGATAAGAGCATATGCGAGGCAAATAATAAGGTTGTTTTCAGCGCTCAATTCCGTTAACTCTAAGGCACACCATATATGGTGTGTGAAAAGCCAAGCTGAATAGGGTGTGGGAAATTGATTAATAAGCCAATGGCGCCAGAAGCAAGGTTTTGCGCCAGCGGTGCTCACTAGGCCACTGGCCTGAGCACCGCGGCAGGAGAAGAAAGCTCAAGCAAACCCGCCGTATGCCTCTAGGAGCCAATCACATCTCGGATTTGCTGGGCGTTGAGCTTTGATAGCCGCCAGCGTTTTGCGCCCGGGCGGGGCCTGGTGCCACCTCCAGCTGGAAACTCCCAAACCCACAGAACCCTCACGACCTGCAGCCAGAACAACGTTCAAAAGGCTTTCAAGAGTCCGCCGGCCTACACCCCCTACACCCCACAATCAGCCCGTTTGCGGGCAACAACCTTGGGGGCGAGCCAGGCGCCGGTGGACCCGGACCGGCCTACTCCAGACGCGCCGAACCGCCATCAGGCTCCACGATCAGATCTGCGGGGCGGCCAGAGCCAGAACATTTCCAATAGGGAGCGCATGAACAAGGCAGCGCGTACCTCAAGCCGGATTCGTCCTAATCGATAGAGAACAAGGCAAGGAGATCACGGCTGCCGTGGAGAATGCGAACCACAAGTACAGACGTGGTGCCAGGCTGAAACAGGATCAGGTAGCGCTGATGAACACAGCAACGGATATCAAGACCCAGTTCTGGGCGCGCGGGATAAGCAAGCGGCGTTAATCCGATTCGAGCGCAGTGCTCTCGGATGGCTTGGATAAACCGAATAGCTGCAGGCGCGCTATCAATCGCGATGGTGTCTGCGATCTCTTCCAGATCCAATTCAGCCTGCTGAGAAAAGACAACCTCCATCAAGGCTCAACCAACACAGATGCATGGTTGCTGTATTTCTGCTCGAGCCTCTGAAACACAGTTTCAGCGCTCTGGCCAGTACCGCTCTCCAGTCCAATGCGCACGTCTGCTTGAAGCGCCACCAGCGCCGCTTCACGACACTGCTCCTCATGCTCGAGGAGCCTAAGGGCATCGCGCACAACCTCGCTGGCACTTGCGTAGCGGCCACCACTGATCTGATTCTTGATGAACTGCTCGAAATGGGAACCGACGACGTAACTGGAAGGCATCACCGCTCGGGGAGAACCAAATCGATGCTATCAATCTTTGATAGCTATGGCACGAACTCGGAAATCTGCGTCAGAAACCAGGCATCCCCAGCGGTGCTCACCAGGCCACAGGCCTGAGCACTGCGGCAGGAGAAGAAAGCTCAAGCAAACCCTCCGTATTCCTCTAGCAGCGGTCGAGCTGGTGCCTGAGCCGAACAAGATTGCTACTGCTCCGCAGAAGCCCAGGGGCCTGACCGTGSTCTTTAAAGGACCACATCYCAKCCCARAGGCGGGCTCARACCTSGGARCTGTTTKGMAACAGGCGCACCAACATGCGGCGCTGGTGGTYTTGGCCACCAAAAAACACGGCCAGCACCTGGAYTTCCCGCTGCTCAGCGCGTGGGCGAAACCAATACACCGCACGATCGAGAGCCAGGTGTCGAAGGCCWGGSAGGAGATCATCGTGTGATTCTCCACGMAGGGGAGCTGTKGCCAACCGYTCGGCGGCAGTGATGATCGCCTCGATGCGCACCTGTGCGTGGCACTTGGCCTCCGCCAGTGGTTCTCCAAAGCCGCAGTAGGCCTGTGTSAGGTASTCGGTGATCAGCACCAGATCGTTGACGGCTTCTGCAGCGAAGACCACTGTCCACGGAGCCTCGCTCATCGGACCTGCGCCGCCAACCTKGCCCGCAGTTGATCGGCAGAGACGAAGGGCCCATTGGCGCGCTGCTGCAGCAAGGCCTGCAGGGCGGCTCGATCGGCTTGAGCATCAGCATCTTGCTGCTGCAGCAGGTCAAGGCCCTGCTGCAGCACAGCACTCACGGATGAGAAGCGACCAGCTTCCACAAGAGCCTTGGCAAAGGCATGCTGATCWTCGCGAAGAGACACTGAACTCTTGATAACCACTTGAGCACCATCTACACGCCGTCTCAAGTGTGACTGAGTAGCACCGGYCGGTCAAGRGCTCGCGCCAGGCCTGGAGATCAAACCASCCGCAGCCTTCACACCCGCGGCCAGAAAGCCACTTAGGCAGCTCCCCCTACACCCCACAATCGGCCCGTTTGCGTTCAACAACCTGGGGCGCCAGAGGGTGAGGAGTAGGGCATCCCGAAGAAACATGCGGCGTTCAGCGGAGCTGGGCGTGGGCAAATCGGCCGGGCCAACGCGAATGCCCAGGCTGCCGAGGGCAATGCGGGCAAGGATCACGGCGCGGGCTGGTGGCGTAACCAGTGGGCGAGGGCGGTGATCTGGGTGGCGGTATCGAAGCCCTGGAGCAGTTCGGGGGTGGGCTGGACAGCTTTCACGGCTTCAGGGTCAAGCCTTCTCCGGGATCAGACGCACCAGGTGTTAGTTCCAGCGCGGCAAAACGGGGGAAGCCCAGATTGCAATAATCCAAGCCTAAGGATCCAACAATCTCAATTTAGCGACCGCAAAATATGTTGGTTCCCGGTGCTCTATTCCGTTAACCCAAAGGCACGCCATATGTGGTGTAAAAAGCCAAACTGAATAGGGTGTGGGGAATGGATTAATAAACCAATCGCCCCAAGCCATGGCTCGGGCACTCAGCTGGCAACGGCATACGCACAACCTGACGGCTGTGACACCAGGCGGGGAAGCAAGGTTTTGCGCCAGCGGTGCTCACTAGGCCACTGGCCTGAGCACTGCGGCAAGGATTAGGAAGTTCAAGCCGTTCCTCCGTATTCCTCCAGCAGCGAGATCACATCTTGGATTCGCCTGGCATTGCGTTCGGAGGGATCGAGCTGGTGCCTGAGTTGGACAAGATTGCATTGAGCTTGGCGTCGAGCTCGGAAAGCCGCGCGTTCTCTTTCTTCAGCTGCTCGGTTTCGTTCATTATTTGCTCGTTCTCTTTCTTCAGCTGTTTTGTACTCTGCTCGAGCGCGTAGCTCTGCACTTTCATATCTACTGTTGGATGCCAATTTAAGTTCGCYAGCTGCCGCCGCCARGGCGATAAAGATGCAAGGAATTCCTGCTTGCTGCGGTAATGGGAAGGAAGTGGCGAATCCGGGGATAAAGACATGGTTGTAACTACTAAAAAGAGTAATTAGCGCCAAAAGGATGGCAGCTGCAAAGGCRATCCARGCCTGGGGATCCAACAATCTCAATTTARCGGCCCCAAACCAAACGCASGYTYAATAATACACCTGTACTGRCTRGCCRCSAAATATGTTGGTTCCGGGTGCTCTATTCCGTTWASCCAAAGGCACACCATATATGGTGTGTAAAAAGCCAAACTGAATAGGGTGYGGGGAATKGATTAATAAACCAATGGCGCCAGAWGCCAMGGCTWRGGCMMTCARCTRRCAACKGCATACGCACAACCTGACGGCCGTGGCTTCTGGCGGGGAAGCAAGGTTGCGCCAGCGGTGCTCACKAGGCCACWGGCCTGAGCACCGCGGCAGGGGTGGGGAAGTTCACGCCGTTCCTCYGTACTCCTCTAGCAGCGAGATCACATCTTGGATTCGCCTGGCATTGCGTTCGGAGGGGTCGAGCTGGTGCCTGAGTTGGACAAGATTGCATTGAGCTTGGCGTCGAGCTCTGAAAGCCGCGCGTTCTCTTTCTTCAGCTGCTCGGTTTCGTTCATTATTTGCGCGTTCTCT
>NZ_PXVC01000111.1 GCF_003011125.1 Synechococcus lacustris str. Tous
CCCCTGGGGTGGGGGGGATTGGGCCGCGGCTGAAACCATGGCTGCAGCAGGAGGTATTCCAGTGCTATCGCAGTGAAACCGAATTGCTGCGCTACATCCAAAGGTTGGTGGCAAAGGATTTTTCCCTGGTGCACGGAATGATCCCTTTGGGCAGCTGCACCATGAAGCTGAATGGGGCGGCGGAACTGTTGCCGGTTAGTTGGCCTG
This sequence comes from Synechococcus lacustris str. Tous, assembly GCF_003011125.1. Lineage (GTDB taxonomy): Bacteria > Cyanobacteriota > Cyanobacteriia > PCC-6307 > Cyanobiaceae > Synechococcus_D > Synechococcus_D lacustris. The sequence continues at coordinate 208 of NZ_PXVC01000111.1, forward strand.
CCTTCAGTGCCATGCATCCCTTTGCGCCTGCAGATCAATACAGGGGCTACAGCCGTTTAATTGCTGATTTGGAACAGTGGTTAGCGCTGCTCACGGGCTTTGCCGCGGTGTCGCTGCAGCCCAATGCTGGCTCCCAGGGGGAATATGCCGGCCTGCTTGTGATTCGCGCTTGGCACCGCAGTAGGGGGGAGGGCCATCGCAGGGTGTGCCTGATTCCCACCAGCGCCCATGGCACCAACCCAGCCAGTGCAGTGATGGCAGGCATGCAGGTGGTGGCAGTGCAATGCGATAGCAATGGCAATATCGATCGCCAAGATTTGGCCGCCAAGGCAGCTGAACACAGCAACCAACTGGCGGCACTAATGGTTACCTATCCCTCCACCCATGGGGTATTTGAGGAGGGCATCACTGAAATCTGCAGCCTGGTACATGGCCATGGGGGCCAGGTTTATCTCGATGGGGCCAACTTGAATGCCCAGGTGGGAGTGTGCAAGCCGGGGGRGTTTGGCGCTGATGTGTGCCATCTAAACCTGCACAAAACCTTCTGCATCCCCCATGGCGGTGGTGGGCCAGGGGTGGGGCCGATTGCTGTGGCAGCCCACTTGGCCCCCTACCTGCCGGGACACCCCCTGGTGAGCTGCGGCGGCAGCCAGGCCATTGGTGCCRTAGCGGCGGCCCCTTGGGGTAGCGCCAGCATCCTGCCGATCAGTTGGATGTATATCCGGATGATGGGAGGTGCAGGCCTGCGCCAGGCCACTGCAGTGGCGCTGCTGGCTGCCAATGATTTAGCTGAAAGGCTTGATCCCCATTACCCGGTGCTTTATCGCGGTGCCAATGGCCGGGTGGCCCATGAATGCATCCTCGATTTACGGCCTTTAAAAAACAGTGCTGGTTTGGAGGTGGATGATTTGGCYAAACGGCTGATGGATTACGGCTTCCATGCCCCCACGGTGAGTTGGCCAGTGGCGGGTACTGTGATGGTGGAGCCCACAGAAAGTGAATCCCTTAAGGAACTGGATCGTTTTGTGGAGGCGATGGTGGCGATTAGGGCTGAGGTGGCCGCCATTGAAACGGGCCAATCAGATCCCCAGAACAACCCGCTCAAAAGGGCGCCCCACACCCAAGCAGCCCTCACCGCAGACCAATGGGATCGGCCCTATAGCCGCCAACAAGCTGCTTTTCCCGTGGCTGGCTTGAAAACAAATAAGTTGTGGCCAGCTGTGGCCCGCATCGACAACGCCTACGGAGATCGCAACCTTGTGTGTAGTTGCCCATCGGTGCAGGAGCTGGAATCTGGCTAAAACTCTGCTGTAACTGGGATTTGGSCAAAAGTTTAGAACCGATTAAATCCAGCCAATTAAAATTTAAGATTTTCTACTTGATTTGTGGCTTGCCTTTGGTGCATTATCTGSTCCWACTGCGGTGGAAACCCCGCGGTTTTTCGCTCAACGCTGCTTGATGGGGATCATGGCCAGCAAATTTAGCGACACCACAAACAGGGAAGCTTTAAACACAGAAGCTCTCCTGCCAAAGATCTTGGCCAATGGCGAAACCATAAATGTGGAAGGCACCAATGTGGTGAGGGTTCCATTTGGAGTGCGCAAGGCCAAGCGCCGGCGGCCCGAACGCCCTGAACATTGGGCAACCTTGGTTTTACCTATCCAGAGCTGGGATCCAACGCCACCGCCCCAAGCMGCTTAAGCGCAGTATTTTTGTTGTTTCCCCGCCATTGCCTCAAGGCGCAATTGGCTGGGGCTAATGCCCCGTGAATCGGTTTGTTTAGGTAGCAGATCGAGCCGCGGCCGCCGATCCCTTCCCAACCGCGCTAGGCGCCAATCCACCAGTGCTTTCACATCAGAAATTGAACAGGCAGGTGCCCGAAAAGGCAACACATGCATTGGGCTGCGTTCAGGCCGCACCAGCCAACTCAAATCTGGTTGGGGTATTAATACAAAACCCCTGTATCTAACCGCTGGTTCTAGGGTTTTGCTAATCGGTTCGCCTGCTTGCACAACTAGAAATCCCTTTCTCAATGCCATTTGAACCCAACTTTCAGCTGTTGGCACGCTTTTTTGCTAAAGCCAGATAATTAAGCGGTTAGTAGTTGGCGCCACTACGGCGGTGGTGCAAAGCTGTTAATGCTGTTTCATCAAATAAGCCCCCCGCCGTTACTTGGGCATAGAGCACCCAGTGGTCGCCGCAATCCATCCTTTGTTGCACCGTGGCTTCCAGCCAAGCCAAGGCCTCCGGCAGCAGCGGCTGGCCGGCAGGGCTACTGCGCAATTCAAGCCCAGCAAAACGATCACTGCCGGGGCTGAAGGGTTGGAGAAATTGCTTCATCGTTGCCAATTCACGGCCTTCTGCCAGCACGTTTAAGGCAAAGCGATCGCCAATATGTAGTAATGCCTCCACGGCGCGATCTCGGGCTACCGCCACACTGAAACCAGGCGGTTGAAAACTTGCCTGGCTCACCCAGCTGGCCACCATGGCGCCACTGAGGCTTTGCTCCCCTTCCCCTTTTTGGGCTGTGAGCACGCATAGTGAGCCGATCACCCGGCCAAGGGCTAAAACAGCTGGGTCGCTGCGGCTTTCACTGAGGCCACCAGAATTGCGTTTTTGTTGGCGTTTTTGTTGTTGTTGCAGTAGCCGCGCTAGGGCCATACCGGTTTCCTCGCAGCGTTTAAGCGTTGGTGGATCAGGGCTGAATTTCACCCGAATCGTTTCAAAAGCCTGTTGGAAGCCCGCATCAGTGAGCTTGCTTTCCAATAAATCCAAGGCTTCTCCACTCCAGCCAAAACTGCCAAATACCCCCACAGGTTTGCTGCGATCACCCTCAGCCAGCAAGGTGCCAAGGGCCGACACGATTGGTGTTGGCGCATGGCCCCCCAAAGTTGGCGATCCAATTAGAACGGCATCGCAATTTTTAATTCCAGCCAGCAGTTGGGGGGCTTCGCTGAATTCACAATTGAGGCTGTTAACCCGCACACCTGTTTTTGCTATGCCTTGGGCGATGGCATCGGCAATCGCTGCGGTATTGCCGTAGGCGCTGGCATACAACAGCGTTACAACAAGGCTGGCTTTGCGTTGGGCTTCCCCCCAGCGGCGGTAATCGGCAAGAAGGCTGCGCCAGCTATCAACAATGGCTGGACCATGGCCCGGGGCGATGCTGCGGATTGCTAATTCCTCCAGGCGATTCACCACCAGCTCCACCTGGTTTGCCATCGGTGCCATCAAACAGTCGTAGTAGTAGCGGCGATCTTCACTACTGCTTGTTGGGTTGGTTTCGGCGTAGCTCTCGGTGCAGAGATGGGCGCCAAAAAATCGTCCRCTCATCAGCAGGCCACTGGCGCCGTGGAAAGCAGCTAAACCGCCGGGCCAACGGGGTGTTGGCAATGCCAACAGTTGCAACTCAAACCCATCAGCTAGGGGTAGTTGAAGTTCATGTTTAACTATCTCAATCGCTGGTAGTGGTGTTTGCTGCCAGAGCTCCTCTAGTAGCTTGGCGCCTGCATTAGATGCCACCAAATTGAATTGGGGCCAGATTTGCACTAATTGCTGCAGTAATGCCACCCGATTTGGATTCACATCACCCTGCACAACCGTTAATTTGCTTTGGGTTGGCACCAGTTGAGTGAGTGCCTGCAGAAATGGTTCAGCAAAAGCAGCACCTGGGGGATGCACCAACAGGGCTGAATTGCCAACACCTTGAAATAAAAAGCTGTTGTGGCAGGTGCCACGCTCCAACCCATATTCCACCTCAAAGCGCAAGCGCCTAGGGCTTATGCCCCGCAGGCAAACCAAACCATCTTCCAGCGGTATCTGGATAACCCAACGATCRGCCATTAGTAGTGGTTTCCCACCTTGCGGTGATGGGTGGCGGTGAGGGCYTGTTGGTTAGCWACGTTRCCGTTGCGAACCTGGGAGTAGATKAGCCAATGGTCGTTGCATTCAAGGCGCTGCTTCACTTCACAATCAAGGAAGGCMAGGGCTTCACTCAAAACCGGACCACCATCCGCTGCATTCTCAAGGGTGGCAACACCAGCAAAGCGATCGGCGCCGGGGGGGAAGCGCYTGAGGAAATGCCGCAATAGATTTTGGTGATTATCGGCAGCTAACACATTTAAAACAAACCTATCTCCCACCTGCATTAGCGCTTCGATTGCGCGATCTTTAGCTACTGCAACGGTGATACCAGGAGGATTAAAACTGGCCTGGCTCACCCAACTGGCCACCATGGCACCACTGCGTTCGGCTTGTTTCGCAGTTACCACATACAAGCCACCACTGAGGCGTCC
>NZ_PXVC01000112.1 GCF_003011125.1 Synechococcus lacustris str. Tous
GGGCCATCTAGGGGGTTGCGGCCCCCTTTTTAGTGTTCGTGCTCTCCACCCCCTCCCTCCCGGTCGGGGTTACGAGCACTCACCACATGGGGCCGCGCCCCAATATCTACCCTTTGGGTCTTGACCCTACGTGACATAACCCTTTGGGTCTCAATGGCCCAGAAACAAAAGAGCAAAAGAACTGCCGGCAATGGGATGTAGAGAACTGACATCGGCTACGGGGTAGGCGCTACTAACTGTTGCCGCAGGGTTGACCCTTGGGTCTTGGCTGTTTATTAGTCACGCAGGTATCTGCATTGTCTGCGGCGGGAAAAGGGCAACGCAAGCCGGCCCACCGCAACAAACTGAATAGCTGTGGGAACAATTTGTATGTAGCTACTTGGCCGGCCCTTGTCCTCGCCGCAGATGCCAATGCAGTCCTGCGTTTCCTCGCAAATGTCTACTGCCAAGAAAAAGTTTGATGGCCCCACGCCAGAAGAAAAGATCGTTGCTGGTTTAGTTGAGTTGATGGAGGCAGGTATCGCGCCTTGGCGTAAGCCTTGGGCAGAAGATGGCTGTTCAGGGCATCATGTAAATCTTTTAAGCGGCCATCAGTATCGGGGCTCCAATGTGATCTTGCTCACGATCGGCATGCACGTTAGGGGTTCAGTGCTGCCGTATTGGTGCGGATTTGCAGAAGCAAAAAAGCTTGGGATTACTCCAAAGAAAGGTTCTAAATGCGCTTATATCGTGCGCCCGCAATTAAACCGTCATGTAGAAGAAGGTGTCGCCATAGCTGATGGCAGCAAAAGTGATCCCAGTATCAAAGAATGGATGGCCTTTAAGCCCACCGCTGTATTCAATGCCAATGATCTAGAAGGGGCCACCCCAGAAGGAATCAAAAAGCTTGAGGAGTTGATCAAGCTGCGTAAATTCCAGGCTGGCTATCAAGTAAAGCCAGAGCCAGAAAGGCTAGAAAATGCAGAAGCTGCCCTCAAGAGCTGGAAGGTGCAGGTGAGCTTTGGCGGTAATCAAGCCTTTTATGCACCAGCTATTGATCGGATTCAGTTACCTGAAAGATCAGCCTTTAATACCCCTGCTGCATTTTGTGCCACCTGGGCCCATGAGGCGATCCATTCCAGTGGCCATCACTCAAGGCTTGATCGCGATCAAGCTGGCAGGTTTGGCTCCAAAAGCTATGCAAGAGAAGAGCTTGTAGCTGAATTAGGGGCAGTTTTGCTTTGTGATCGYTTGGAAATTGGATCTGAAATTGAATCCCATGCRGCTTATTTAAGCCATTGGATTKGGCTATTAAAAGAAGAGCCAAAGATTCTCTTCCAGGTAATGCGTGATGCAAATGCAGCATCAAAGCTGATCTGGCCRGAGGAATTAAATGCTCCATTTGATCCCATCCCAGTAGGTAGTGATCGGCAGCTAGTGGCTGCGTCGCTTGTGGCTGCATAGGCCGTTAGGGCCCATAGGTTGGCCCCTTGGGCCGTCGAGGCAATGGGGAGTAGCTTCTGCTCCCCTAAATAGGTCTTTACTGCTGATACAGCCCTAAATCTTCCTCGCAGCACTGCAGCACCTCCGAGAGATCAGCAAGCATTAAACGCAGGCGTGGGTGTTTTTCAGGATTAGAAGCTACATGAAGGGTAGCTTCTGTAATGCGATGACAAAACTTGAGAAGTGGGTTCAATCGCTAAGGGGTTTGAGAACTGTTGCGGTTGTGCTGGGCTTAGAAAGGGAGCTGCGTGGAGTGGGGTTTAGTGGCTAAGTGAATGTCTTGCGGGAATGGTAGAAATTATTGACAAGGCAGTCAAACACTCACTAGAATTATATCAATAGGTTTTATCAAGCTATGCCGTGTTCTAGATTAGCTATAATAGCTATTTTTTCTGCAATTATAGCAACATTTATTGCACCAACTAAAGCTCAGTATATGCCTTCACTCATGCAAGGTCAGCCATACGAAGAAGAAAGAAAAAAATTACTAGAATCTGGTTGGCAAAAAGTGATTGACAGTACGAAGAACTGCAAAGTGACAGCGTACGGTTCTGCACGAAATGGCTTTTCTCGAAAGACATGCTTTATATATGAAGAGCATGATGACTGCTCGGCAAGCGGATTTTGTAGATTCATTTGGAGGAATTCCAGAGGTGTAAGGCTAAAAGTTACCACCCTCGGATACTTATACACTGTTCAAAATTGGGATCTAGAGTAGCAAGATACCTAGAAATTGGAGGCTCGAACTTTGGCTCGATTGAGCATAGAGGCCCAAAAGGTGGTAAGTACACAATAAAAAAGAGATCTGATGGAACTACATATCGCAGGTACTTCTGAGATGCAACCTGCACCTGTGTGAGATTACCTGCACCAAGACAGGCAAGCTAAAGAAGATTGTCAGAAATTAGGTTCACTATATAGATTATCAAGAAAGTAGATTATCGTATTCATTCTTAATTGCTATAATTTCTGCAAAGTTTCTTCTTATCTCAGGATTTCTGGCATAAAGCTCCAAGATCTTAGTGTCGTAATTACCAAACGATTTAAGATTTGCAGGAACTGAAAGGAACTCATARCATTTACGTATGGAATCCCAAATTTCATTTGAATAATTTTCCAGTTGCGTTGATTCGTCTAATAGTAATTTTATTGATCTAGCCATGGTTTTTTTGTTGAAAGCAAGTAACTCGTTATTCATTGATGCATTGTAAACTAGTGATAGTGGTTGCAAAACTTTTTTGATTTCCGCCTGAGAACTATCAGCCCATAAAGCCTCAGGGTAATTCTCAAAAATTATTTTACAAACCTCATAGTCTATTGTGTCTGGAGGCAATTCATCATAACAAGCTTTCTGAAGAAATTCATAAATAATTGAAACCATTAGTTCATATGTCCGACCACCCCTAGGGGTTAATGATTTAAGATCAATATGCTTAAAAAGAATTTCATCTTTGAAAAAGAACTTAATCTGACTTGTGTCCTGAGTGCTATTAGAGTCGCGCCCAAGTGAGAATATTTCTAGCTTTAAGCTACAATAGGAGTCGAAAGTCAAGTCCTGAATACGTATACACTTTGGCGATGAGGTCTTACGTAAAAATAGTTTATCTTTGAAGCACTGTTTAAGTAATGGCAATATTGAAGATTCAACTTTATGCGATTCAATAAAATATGGCCAAAAATAGTAAAAAATYGCAAGAATGATTAAGATAGCACCCAAGAGAGCARTTAGTGACATATCCAGGCAAAAATTTGCTCAAGAATAACACAATCAATACCTGGAGAGACTGCGGCCATGAATCCTGAAAACTTATGTCCTTATCTGCCAGGTTTAACAAACCGTCTTTGGACTAGACAATTTTTATAGTGCTTTAGAATAAGATACAACTAACATATAGTTGAAGCTTATGTCTAATTTCGCATGTCCAAGCAAACGTCACAATCGGTTGCAACAGCAAGCTACCGATTGGTATTTGCAAAGCTATAATCAGAGTATCGGGTATATGATGACGAGCTAACAAAATATGCTGCCAAGATGTATGCTAGATGCTCCTAACAAGGCCACTTGTTATAGATCAGGCCAAGCAGTTTTTATTGCTGATACAGCCCCAAATCATCTTCGCAGCATTGCATCACCTCCGAGAGATCGGCCAGCATTAACCGCAGGCGTGGATGCTTCTCAGGGTTAGCAGCTACATGTAGGGCCGCTGCTGTCACCCGCAGGCTTAAGTCTTCCAGGCCCAATAAAGCAGCGCTGAAGGTTTCTGTGGTGATCGAGCCGGTGGTGAGCATTGCAGAGGTGTAACTGCTGCCAGTGTTCCCCGTTCTGTGCAGATGTTGCGKTTRCTCGCAATAAAAAATCCCCCCGTTAAGAGAGGACTCTTGAATAAGCAACATCTGTATTCAAAGAAAAGMCAATTCCCTTGAATACAGCTTGCTTGGGGTCTTGGGCCCCTGGCTCTTAGTTCAATACGTAGACATCACCGGTAACTGTTTCTAAGTACATATCGCCAGGGATAGAACCAGGCACTTCTGTTGGTGTGCCAGTACCTGTAAACCAACCAGTACCACGGCTACCTTGCACACCAGCAGGGCCTTCTACACCTTGAGCGCCAGCAGGGCCAACTTCACCCTGTGCGCCCTGGATGCCTTGTTCACCAGCAATACCTTGGGGGCCTTGRATTGAKCCACCATCTACCCATGCTTTGGTGGTGTCATCCCATACACGCAAGCTGTCATCTGCTTGAACGATGTAGGCATCACCTTGAGCTGCACCAGCAGGTAAATCAGCAACTGTTGCTACCTGCCCGCGGAAGTTAATRCCAGTACCAGCAGCACCCTGAATACCTTGAATACCTTGTTCACCAGCAACACCC
>NZ_PXVC01000113.1 GCF_003011125.1 Synechococcus lacustris str. Tous
CAACAGCCCAACAGCCCTGCCCAACCAATAAGGGAGGGACGTTCACCAAGAAAAGCAAAGCCTATSAGCGCCACCATTAAGAGGCTTAGGCGATCAACGGGCACTACTAATGAAGCATCACCCTGTTTTAAGGCCCTAAAAAAGCAGAATGATGATAAACCGCTAGCTATTCCAGAAATAGTTAAAAATATCCATGTTTGTTGAGATAGTTCAAAAGGATTGCTCAATTTCCCTGAGGCMAGAATTAGTACTGGAAGAAATATTGATATCACGATTGTGCGAATAAGTGTAGCCAGGTCGGCATCAACATTTTCAAGACCTATTTTKCCWAGTACGGCAGATGCACTRGCRAAAATTGCCGACAACAATGCCCAAATGAACCAAAAAGGAAGYGTTGGAATTTGGCCCATTTAAATTAATTACTWGAAAATGTTTAAGTTAAGTGTATTTAGAACTTTCAAAGCATGGGATTTTGCTCGAAGGCAGTGGCAAAAATGCCCAGCAACTGCCAGCCTAGTGAGTAATTCAGCCACACAACGACGCAGTTAAACGTCAGAATGGCTTTATGGCTCAGATCCTTGTATACGACGGCGGATGTCCCTTCTGCCGGCACTTTGCTTTACGCAGTGAGCTGGTGGGTGGTGTGCCGGATTTAGAAATTCGTGATGGTAGAGCTGATMATCAATTGCGRGCCAAATTAAAGGCTCAAGGGTTGGACTTTGCCCGTGGTGCTGTGCTGCTCAAGGGTGACCAGGCCTGGCATGGTGCYGATGCGATCGCTGAGCTCTGCRCTGCRCTAAAACCCAGTGATCCGCTTTTGTTATTGTTGGGGCAGCTATTTGCATCGCCGCCCCGGGCACGCMGTTTATATCCTTTGTTGCTATGGGCCCGCAGAAMAGCATTGCAATTGCAAGGCCTTAAGGAAGATCCAAATCAGCAGATCTAASCACAATGAAAACTAYTTTGCCTGYAATTTTATTTACTTTTATTTTCAGYTTKTTGTTGTTTATAAGCCCAYTAAGRAGCTTTGCTAGCACMACTGCATCGCAGAATTTCAGATGCGATGGGGATYCCYTRGAGGCGATTGCCTATAAAGGTGCAGTGGATGCGGTAGGTATCCCAAATAGCAAYGCRGGTACGCTGCCTGGTGATTTTATYGTGTTGCGCTGGCATAAAATGAATTTGCAAATACCACGCACTAATAATGCAGGCGTTCCTAGTTATTCCGATGGCCGCTGGTGGTGGCAAGCCCTAGAKCCAAACCACCCAACATTTGCGCAGCTACGCCGAAAAGTTGARAATTACAGTTGCGAATCTGTGCCTAGCTTGGCTGMTAATTTCCCTTAGCGATGCCCATCATCCAAACCCCWGGCCGTTGATAACACTTTCAGGAAARCACAACCATGTTTATGCTTAGCCACGAGAAACGAGAAGAGATCGCAGCCGCTTGCCAGAAATACGGGATTGAGCGTCTATTTGTGTTTGGCTCTGCCCTTAGGGACGATTTCAGGCCTGGGGAAAGCGATATTGATCTACTTGTTGAGTTTGGCCCTTTAGATATCACTAAAAGATTTCATGCTTATCTAGATGCTCGTGATGCATTTAGAAAGATTCTTCGGGTAGAAGTTGACTTGGTAATGAGTGGAGCAGTAAAAAATAAAATCATTGCCGGTGAGATTGACCGGACAAAGAAGCTTTTATATGGCGCGTGATCTATCCGTTGAAATTAGAGCTCCTACCAGAGCATAATGTGGYRAAGGCAACGGCTACTTCTTAAAAAACCAACAGAAACCATCAACAGAAACTATCAAATGAMTATTTYAGATACCGCAGCAAATCAGTTGATTGAACGCTATCAATTGATCCCTCACCCTGAAGGCGGTTGGTATCGGGAACTGCATCGCAGCGAGCACACTGTAAACCGCAGTGACGGTGAGCAAAGATCTGCTTTAACRATGATACTTTTTCTGCTTCAARGCGGAGATATAAGCCGTTGGCATAGGGTGGCTGCAGCTGATGAAACTTGGCATTTCATTGCCGGTGATGCGTTGGAACTTTTTAGCCTGTCGCCTGATGGTGGCCCAGCAATTCAACAGCTACTGGGWTTTTCCYTRGCGGATGCCGAATTGAAGCCTGTTGCCGTAATTCCTGCCGGCTGGTGGCAAGCGGCACGAAGCACTGGTGAATGGAGTTTAGTTAGTTGTTGCGTGGGCCCTGGTTTTTGTTTTTCTGATTTCAGCTTGTTAGCTAGTTATCCCAAAAATGAACATCCGCCAGGTGTTATTGAGAGGTATATTTAAGCCAGAGTTATTCGCTTAGTAACCTTTCAAGTTTTACTTGGATCTTGTTGCGAACCTCTGGATCTCCCACTAGGCGCAGGGTTCCTTCCCGCGGCCACCAATTCAGCTTCAGGTTGCTTACACCGTCTTCAAAAACGGCCATTTCAAACGCTCCTTTGTGATGCCAAGTTACTTGCACCCCTAGCTGGGCAACCAAGACTTTGAGCTCCTCCAGGGATCCCTTAAATTCCATATCCATCAAATAGCTCCTCTTCCTGTAATAAACTAWTGCATGTTAATACCTCAWGATRTTCAATGATCTTCTCAAACGACCTGAGTTAAATCTTTTTATATGAACTTAATAAACCAACAGCGCTGGGGATTGATTGCTGGCCTYCTGGCCGCTATCTCGTTCGGACTATCAGCGCCATTAATCAGCCTTGTGAGCCGTTCGGGTTCACCGCTCGTGATTGCTGCTCTGCTCTACCTCGGTGCGGGCCTGGCGCTAYTACTTGTKCGCTTGGTTATACCYAKAAGCAAYRGGGARTGCGGGGTTCAGCGCCGTGATTTTCCATCCTTACTTGGGCTAACTGCCCTTGGTGGGATCGTGGGGCCGCTCTGTTTAGTGCAAGGCCTCAGCCTGCTCTCTGCCGGTTCAGTTTCGCTGCTGTTGAACCTGGAAGCGGTGTTCACGTTGTTGATAGCTGTGTTAATTGGCCGTGAACATCTCAGCCGCCGGGGCCTTATTGCAGCCTTCTTAATTCTTTTTGGAGCGGTTTTGCTCACTAATGGCTCCTGGAGTGGTGCGTCCCTATACGGCACCTTGTTTATTGCRATTGCCTGCTTGGCATGGGGCATTGATAACAACTTGAGCCAACGCCTAAGCCTGCGTGATCCCCTCCAGGTTTCCCTGCTCAAGGCCATAGGTGCCTCGGTTCCCATGTTGCTACTGGCCTTGATAACAGGTGGGWTGTTTCCGGGTTGGCAGCTTTCATTAATCCTGGTTGCGATCGGCAGTGTGGGCTATGGCTTGTCGATTTGGCTGGATCTAGTGGCGCTGCGCCACTTGGGTGCTGCCCGTGAAGCGCTTGTGTTTTCAACTGCACCTTTTGTGGGTTTGATTTTTAGTTTGGCTGTGTTGTTGGAGCCTTTCTCCAACGGTATGGCGATGGCTTCAGCCYTGATGCTGTTGGGGGTTGTTGTGCTGCTGAAAGAAAACCATGCCCACAGGCATCGCCATAGTGCTWTGCGCCACGCCCATCGCCATTACCACAACCAATCCKGCGCTGATCCGCACCACATCCATGATCATTCTTCTGAAGATGAAGTAGAGGTTTTAGGGCAAGCCTTTTGGCATTCCCATRGCCATGAACATGTTGAGATTGAGCACGAACATCCCCATGYAAGCGATGTGCATCACCGCCATAATCAYAACGATGMTRCTRTTCCRAAGCAAATAAATAAAGAAATTAATTAATTAATAAATTATCAGCGAATTTRTTCCTCRGATTTACTCCTCAAATTTATTTCTYAAATAATTTAGAAATGGATCTGCGCTAAGGGGRTAACCGCTAACTTTTTCAACAAGYTCTTCGCTATTAACACTGCGGCCGAGTGGATAAACATTTTGGWTTAGCCATTGGAGAAGAGTTGWYTCCTGGCCAGCGCTGATCRCAGCAGCTATTGCACCTTCTCCGCCCAGCTCCTTCTCCATTGCTTCCGCTAATTGGGCACTGATCAGATGCCCTAATGCGTAGCTAGGAAAATAACCAAATAGGCCCTCAGCCCAGTGAATGTCTTGCAAGCAACCTTCGGAATCATTTGCTGGCTGAATGCCTAACAGTTCATTTAGGCGTTGATTCCAGTGTTGCGGTAATTCCTCCGCCGGCAGCTCCTGCTCAATCAGGGCAAGTTCCAGCTCAAAGCGCAACACGATGTGTAAGCAATAGCTGAGTTCATCTGCTTCAACTCGAATCAGGCCAGGCTGGAGTGGATTAAGGCTGCGCCAAAAACCTGTGCTGCCATTCCAGGGATCGCTGCCAAGTTCAGCACAAAAATGAGTGTGCCAGCGC
>NZ_PXVC01000114.1 GCF_003011125.1 Synechococcus lacustris str. Tous
CAGGCAATCAAGCGCACCTGCAAAGCCTGGGCGCGCTGAAATCCGGCATCACCCGTGATCATCACGGCATCAGGCCCCAGTTGCAGGCAGCAAGCCGTCTGCAGGGCATCGGGTGTACGCAGCCCATGGTTGGCGCGCAATTGCGTCGCCAGCTCCACCACAGATGCGCTTAGCTCCACAACCAGCAGATCCGGCTGGGAAAACAACGCCGCAAAACGATCCAGGCAGGCTTGATCACCCCGCCGCAGTGGAGCCACACGACACTCCAGCAGGCTGAGGCGGCTCACAGCCAGTGGGAGATCAGGTGCCTCAACGGCAAGCTGATGGAGGGTTGCCTGGGTGGCTTCGGCCCATCGGGCCTCACCATCCACCAAATAGATCAGTGCGCTGGCATCCAGGAAGGCAATCACCAGTTGCGCTCAGTTGCCAGCTCAGCATCGATCTCAGCCTTACTGCGCGGGCTCGTGGATGGCGGCAGGGCCAGCAGCCACTGCAACGCYGATGCTTCAGCCACAGGAGCTCGTGATGCCTGCAACTGCAGCTGGCGGTAGTGCTGCTCACTCAGCACYACAGCAGCCGATCGGTTGCGCTTCAACAAATGGACTGGTCCATGCTGCAGCGCCTGCTCAATCGCTGCAATCCCACGGCGCTTGAGCTCARCTGAGGTGAGCGCGTTCTGCTGATCCATGGCAMAGCGATCGYTGGAGCCTAAAGCTTAGTACCTAAAACAGTACTGRAGTGTCSAGGGCGTCCGATGACAACGCCATCAGACTCTCGACCTGGGCCTGGGCAATCAACAGGCGGCCGAAAGGATCGTGGTGCACCAGAGGGAGCTGATTACGAAAGGCAGCCGGCGCCACAGGCAGCTTGGGCYTCCCGAAAACTGAACGGCCACAGCAGGGTTTCCAGAGCCCGACCGCGCAGGTTGGTGGCGATCTCAGCCGACAACATCTGGGCGGAGGAACCGCTCACCACAACATCAAGGGGTTCGGTGTCGATCACCMGGCGCACACACCCTTCCCAGCCGAGGGATCACCTGCACCTCATCGAGGAACAGGCAAGGCCGGAACCGATCAGGCGTTCATCCTCGAGGCTGATCCAAGGCAGACCCGAACGCTCCATGCCGGGGCTCGCCAGGCGATCGCTGAGCTCCTGCCAGAGCAGGCTGGTCTTGCCGCTGCGGCGCATGCCGATCACCGCCAGCACCTTGCCGGCTAGGCGCAGGGCTATGCCATCCACAAGCTTCTGCCGCAGCAAATGCAGAAGGTTRTCGTCCATAGCAACAACCTAATGGGATTTCTTGCCGCGGACCGCGACAAGGCGTACCTCACCCCGCCCAGATCTCAGCCAGCTGCAGCTGTAGCCCCSGGAAATCCGGCGTGGCCTCCAGAACKTCAAGCWKCTCGAGCCGTTGCGGGATTCCAGACGCCGGAAACACCTCCACGGCCTGCTCCTGGGGAATCARCAGCCAACCCAGGCGGGCACCATTRAYTTGATAAGCCGTCATCTTGCTGCGAASGGCCGTGAGGCCGCGGGGGGGGGCGAAATCCCGTGGARCTGTCGAAAGCYTTCCATCCCCCCGCACRACTGGATGTTGCACGATCTGCGGCTGGAACCAGAGCTGCTGGGTGCGCTCAACCTGGTGGAGCTACGCCAYTGCCTGAACACGGGGTAWAAACAGCGTCAACTGAGCACGTTGTTGCAGGTGATCAAAAACCTGMAACAGGAGCTGGGCTGATCACGAACCCGAACTCAATCCCGCCCTGGACGCAGCCAGGCGGTATCGAGGCTCTCGTGGACCTGATTGGTSGCAGCAGGGGAACGGGTCATGGCAAGTATTGTCAAATCAGCCGATACATGACCAGTATTGGCTGGACGTTGCCCTTTGCCAATACTTGCCGCCATGGCRCTGCCGAACCTYTGGGGCCTCTACAACCTGCGCTCTTCGCCTTTCTTCCAGGCCACGTTGCGGGCGGATTCGCAGGCCACGCCACTGCGGCTGTTTGTGGGGCGCAAACGGGAGCGGCAGCTGCTGCTGACCACTATCGGCAGCAGCGCCAGCTCGCGGCAGGCGGTAGCGGGCCGCCCTGGCATCGGCAAAACCACCCTGGTGCAAACGGTGAAGGCCGATGCCCAGGTGGGGGGCTACTGGAGTTCCGACGAGATCATTTCGATCAGCGCCGCAGGCGCCAGCGAACASCTGCTGGGCCAGCTGCTCTCCGGCGTCTACGACGCCGTGCTGGCCAACTGCCCAACGGCAACGGGCCCTGAGGTGGAAGCCGCCCAGCAGTTGGTGCGCAGCATCCGCCTGCGCGGTGGCGGATTCACGCTGTCGGCGTTTGGTTTTGGACTGGGGGGTAGCCAAAGCGAAAGCATCRCCACACCACCAGGGGCATTGCTGCTGGATGGCCCTCGGGTGTTGCGCGATCTGCTCCGTTACGCAATCGGCCAGGGTGCAAGCGGCATTGTGCTGCACCTCAACAATCTTGAAAATCTCAGTGAGGCGGATGCATCGCGGGCGGCGGATCTGTTGCGGGGCATTCGYGATCAAGCCCTCCTGCACGACGGGTTACATCTGATCGTGGTGGGAACCACCGATGCAGTGCGMACGGTGGTTCAGAACCACACCCAGATCCGCTCGGTGTTCAGCGACCCTTTGGTGCTGGAGCCCCTCGCKATCGGGGATGTGGAGCAGTTGCTGGCTAATCGCTATGGGGCGTTGCAATTGGATCAGAGCAGACCCTGGCGCTCCCCCGTGGACACTGCCGTGGTGCAACGGCTGTACGAGCTGTTCCACGGCGATCTGAGAGGGATGTTAAAGGCTCTAGAAGATGGGATCACAGCCTTGCTGGGGCTCACCAGCGCTGGGGCCGACGTGGCGCCGGTGGGGCTGGAGGATCTGCTGCTGACGCTGCAGCAACGYAACCAGGCGGAGCTGCGAGAGCAACTGGGCGACAACGCYTGGGAGCGCCTGCTGGCCTGGGCGCAGGTGGATTCGGCTACGGTCCAGTCCCAGGCTGAGCTGGTGGAGCTGTGGCAGGTGAAGCAACCCTCGGTATCGCAGACCCTGCAGCAACTAATCGAGGCCAGAGCTGTTGAGGCCTTGCCGCGGCGGGGGCGTGAGCCGATTCAGTACCTAATGACCGGTACGGCGCGATTGGCTTTGTAATCCCAGGCCATCCAGCCAGCTTCTGCCGCRRCAAGGCGTGGCTCAACCCGCCCAGATCTCAGCCAGCTGCAGCTGTAGCCCYGGGAAWTCCGGCGTGGCCTCCAGAACTTCAAGCAGCTCGAGCCGTTGCGGGATTCCAAACGCCGGAAACACMTCCACGGCCTGCTCCTGGGGAATCAGCAGCCAACCCAGGCGGGCACCATTAACTTGGTAAACCGTCATCTTGCTGCGAACGGCCGTGAGGCCGCGGGGGGGGCGAAGCCACAACGCTCGTCTGGGCTGAGGGCCTGCCAGCGATCCAGGCGAATCAAAGATGCGTCAGGGCTGAACACCGATCCATCGGGGAGGCGAAATCCCGTGGAACTGTCGAAAGCCTTCCATCCCCCCGCACGACTAGCGAACAACTTGAGCTGGAATAACAATTCTCCATTGCGGGAGCCGGTTTCGCTACCTGTGGGCGTCATTGCGATCAGCCGGCCATCCGCATCGAGTTCAAGTACCGCCTCGCGGTTTTCGGCACACACCAGCTCAAATTGCTCGCACGTGAGCCTCAGATCAGCCGGAAAGCGCAAGGAAGCWCGAGCATCAAAGSCTGGTGGGCTGGTTGTRAGGGTCATCTCCCCAAGCCTGCGAYGGRTTCAGCGTAGCGRRAATGTTGAGGTGCCTTTCTGRGCACTTCTTTCAATCACCTGCCCATAAACCTCCGMATACATTCCMGCCACCCGCKCCGGAGCCCAGAGMCGCTCGGCCCGCTCCCTGGCCGCAGCGCCCAAGGCACGGCGCCGTCGCGGGTCGTCCAGCACCCACCGGATCGCCACCGCGAGGGAGGCCGGTTCAAACGGCTCGGCCAGGGCGCCGGTGACGTGGTCGGCCACGATGTCCGGCAGACCACCGGTGCGGAAAGCCACCACCGGGGTGCCACAGGCGTGGGCTTCCACGGCGGTGTTGGGCAGATTGTCTTGCCGCGACGGCACCACCATCAGATCGGCGGCGCTATAGAGCGCACGCAGGCTGAGATCATCATGCAGGCGGCCGGTGTAATGGATGGGGAAGCCGAGCTGGGGGGGGCTCGCGGGGGGCGAGTTGGCCAAATACCAGCAGCTGAAGGT
>NZ_PXVC01000115.1 GCF_003011125.1 Synechococcus lacustris str. Tous
CCCCGAAACGGCCCCAAGTTGAAAATCCACCCCCCCTGGGTTGCCCTGATCCCGATCGCGCCAGCCGCCAACCGCTATTGCCCCTGGATGAACAGTTGGAGGCAGTGGCTTTTGATGGCCCCAGTGCCCAGGCYGCACCGGCGCCAAGCCCATCCCCAGAACCAAACAAACTCACCCCAGCTCAACAATTAGTGCTGCGGCGCCAGGAGATTGCTTCCTTAGATCAAAGGGTGCTCAATGTGCAGCCCCGCCTTGGCCTAACCATCGATAGACGCTTTGGCACCAATAGCCTCAGCAGCCTCACCGGCACGGAAGCCGCCTATGGCGCCGCCACCCCAGCCCAATTGCAACAGCTGCAAACCACAAAAAACCAAAAGCTGATTACCGGTTCCGTTACCCATTGGCGTTTTCAAGCACCCCAGGTGCGGCTCACCCCAGAAGGGTGGACGGCCCCGCGGGCCAGCTTCAGCAACGACCCCTTCACCCCAGCTCAGGTGTGGGTGGATATGGAAAATGTGAAATCAAAGCAGGAACTTGATGGCACCACCGTGATTGAATCAGGCCGCAATCGCCTGTTATTGGAAAACAAAATACCTGTGCCATTACCCTCCACTTTTAGGATTAAACCCAAGCAGGAACAGGAGGTGGAAAACCGTTGGGCACTCAAGGTAGATAAATTAGATCGCGATGGTTTTTTTGTTCAATACACCCTGCCTGAATTGCGGCTTGGCAATGCCACTACTTTTACATTAAGKCCCCAATTCATGATTGAGCGTGCCTTTAATGGCACCACCTCCGCCTACCCAGCTCCAGGCGCCTCSGCCGGATCTGGCACCGTTACTCAAAACAACACAATCGGTGATTTATTTGGCGCCCAGGCATTGCTTGAGGGTTCATTTGGAGAGGGTAAATTCTATGTGCGAACAGATGTTTCTAGCTTTTCTGAACAAAACCTATCCAATGCAACCCGGGTGGTTGGTGAAATTCTAGAGCCGCTTAAATTGCCATTCTTAGGCACTCCGTTGGCCCGTTTATTTGGTGCCTATCGCTTCCGCACTTGGAATGGCTCCCTTGGCGAACAGGATATTTATTCCGCCTATGGCGCCTCCCTTGAAAAACAGGCATCTTTGCCCAATTTTGGTAAGCTTGAAAGTTCATATTTTTGGCGTGCTGGCATAGGTAATTACCAAAGTAATGATTTTRTTTCCGGTAATAATGAAAGTAATAACTTTGCTGATCTATGGCGAGCTAATTTYTATGGTGCAATCCGCGCCAATTGGCCCMTCTGGAGCGGTAAGGCATTACCGCTCACATCGGAAGGTGCCTATCGCTATTCAGGTGTGGCGATTGTGCCAGGCCTTTCGTTGAATTTTGTGCCCTTCCTTAATCTATCTGCCTACGGCAGTGGCAAGAGCCAAAATCTTGTGGGCATATCAGGTGGCCCAGTAATTACATTRGGYCATTTCAATAAGCCGATGTTTGATTACACGCGCCTATCTTTATTTGGTAGTTTGGCTGCTAAATCAGGTGATAGCCCCTTCGCTTTTGATCGCTATGTTGATWCGGCAACCCTTGGCGTTGGTTTAACCCAGCAGTTGGTTGGTCCCCTGGTGCTTGATGGGGCGGTTAGTTATAACGTTGCCGGTAATTCTGGCTATTACGGCGATGTAACTAATTCCTATGTTGAATTGCGTTGGCAGCGCCGCGCCTATGAATTTGGTTTTTACTACAGCCCATACACCGGCATCGGTGGCATCAGAGTGAARYTAAATGATTTTGGTTTCCGTGGCACCGGCCTCCCATTTGTGCCCTATGAGCCAACTACCGGCGTGGTRTTGGGCCCTTGATTTAGATTTAAATGAGTAGTTTTAAGCTAAGTATTTATTGAAAGTTATTTAAATAGGGCAARGCAGAGGCCGTTTTRTTTAGGGCTTCATTGTTTGCTATYAGTTGGGCGGTGCCATCCCAGCGGCCACTTAGCAGCATCTGTTGGGAGCCACCTGCCAGCTCTAGGTTCCAGCTTTTGCCTGCTGCGCTCACGGTAGCTGTTTTTATATCTAAATTAAAAATAGGTTTTGGATTTTGATTTGCTTCTTCCTGCAATTGCAGGGCAGTTGTTTGATTTGCAATTAAACATGGGATGCCAAGCGCTAAGCAATTGCCGTAGAAGATCTCAGCAAAGCTTTCTGCTACCACGGCTCTTATGCCCCAGCGCATTAATGCCTGTGGTGCATGTTCGCGGCTGGAGCCGCAACCAAAATTGCGATTAACAAATAATATATTTGCCCCTTGATTTTCTGGTTGATCAAAGGGATGTTCGCCTGCTTCCTTGCGATCATCGGCAAAAACCTGGGCGCCAAGCCCATCAAAACTTACACATTTAAGGAAACGGGCTGGAATKATCCGATCCGTATCGATGTTGTTGCCACTGAGCACCACTGCTTTTCCACTGATGCTTGTTATTGCTCCTTGGGGATAGCTGTTGTTCATCACTTATTCAGCAGTGTGCGCACATCGGTAACGCAACCTTTAATAGCRGCRGCGGCAACCATCGCCGGGCTCATCAATAGGGTGCGGCCATTGGCCGACCCCTGGCGGCCCTTGAAGTTGCGGTTGCTTGAGCTGGCGCTGATCTGGCGCCCCTCCAGTCGGTCGGGGTTCATGGCAAGGCACATCGAACAGCCCGGTTCGCGCCATTCAAAACCGGCGGCACGAAACAACTGATCCAAGCCCTCCTGTTCCGCCGCCCTCGCCACCTGCTCTGAACCCGGCACCACAAATGCCTTGATGCCAGCTGCCACTTGGCCCCCTTTTGCCACYGCAGCGGCAGCGCGCAAATCACTGAGCCTTCCGTTTGTGCAACTACCGATAAAACACACATCCACCGGCGTGCCTGCTATCGCTGCTCCCGCTTGCAGATCCATGTAGCGGTAGGCCTCCTCCGCCAAGGGTCTCTCCTCTTCTGCGATCTGCTCAAGGGTTGGAATCATTTCATCCACCCCCACCCCCTGCCCTGGGCTGATGCCCCAAGTAACAGTGGGGGCAATGTTGCTGGCATCCACAACCACTTCATCATCAAAAAGCGCATCGCTGCCGCTGGCTAATTGGCTCCACCAGGCCACAGCCCTGCCCCAGGCTTCCCCGCTGGGGGCATATTCCCGGTTTTTTAGGTAGGTAAATGTGGTGGCATCAGGATTTACRTAGCCACAGCGGGCACCGCCTTCAATCGCCATATTGCAGATCGTCATGCGTTCCTCCATGGAGAGGGCATCGATTGCRGGGCCTGCAAATTCATGGGCATARCCCACACCTTTTTGCACCCCCAARAGGCGAATGATGTGCAGCACTAAATCCTTGGCATAAACCCCCGCTTGCAAGCTGCCRTCAACCCAGATGCGCCGCACTTTTAATTTCGCCATYGCCAAGCTTTGGCTTGCCAACACATCGCGCACTTGGCTGGTGCCAATGCCAAAGGCGATTGCYCCAAAGGCCCCATGGGTTGAGGTGTGGGAATCGCCGCAGGCCACGGTCATCCCCGGTTGGGTGAGCCCCAATTCCGGGGCGATCACATGCACGATCCCYTGGCGGCCGCTACCTAAGCCATGCAAGGTGATGCCATTTTCGCTGCAATTGCGCTCGAGGGTGGCAAGCATTTCCTCCGCCAATGGATCGGCAAAGGGCCTTGCCTGGGAGCTGGTGGGAACGATGTGATCAACGGTTGCCACCGTGCGTTCCGGGTGGCGCACCTGCAGATTTAATTCCTTCAGGCCAGCAAAAGCCTGGGGGCTTGTTACCTCATGGATTAAATGCAAACCRATAAATAGTTGGGTTGCACCATCGGCTARTTCAGCCACCTGATGCAATTGCCAAACCTTGTCGTAGAGGGTGCCTGCGCTCAAGATCTTTACCTATCTATGGCTGCAGCCTAAAACTTCAACTAAGCCAYTCCAACTAAGCAAGGGCTAAGCGCAATTGATCCAAGGCATCACCAACGCTCAGCCCACGGATCCACTCGCGGCCGCGGCTGGCGCCATATAAACGCACAAAGCCAAAACTTTTTTCAGGGCCCGCCACGCCGAAATGCACCAAACCCACCGGTTTGCTGGCACTGCCACCAGCGGGGCCGGCGATGCCGGTAACGGCCACACCCCAATCGGCGCCAGTGGTTTTCCTCACCCCCTCGGCCATGGCAATGGCCACCGCTTCACTAACAGCCCCATGGTTGGCCAAGGTGTCAGCCGGTACCCCCAGCAGTGTTTGTTTGATCCCATTGGCA
>NZ_PXVC01000116.1 GCF_003011125.1 Synechococcus lacustris str. Tous
GCAGAGTGGCGCGTTCTGGGTGTTCTTCTCTATTTTTCCCATGGCAGCTCCCCAAGGCCCTTTTTGTAATATCCGTCTGCTGATCGTGCATCGTTATGCACCTGGCATCAAAAAAGGTGGTGCTCAGCCCTGCAGCATTGAAAACTTTGGTCGCCGCGGTAAGCCCGTTAAAAAGCTGCGTTTTATTCCAGCTGAGAAAGCATTTGCCTATGCATCTAAGTTCCAAGGAATGCCCGGCTGTACGGTTTCAGTTATCTAGGCCCTAGGGCCATCTAGGGGGCTCCGGCCCCCTTTTTTGTGTTCGTGCTCTCCACCCCCTCCCTCCCGGTCGGGGTTACGAGCACTCACCACATGGGGCCGCGCCCCAAAATCTACCCTTTGGGTCTAAAAGGCCAAGAAGYAAAARAGCARAAGAATGGCCGGCAATGGGATGYAGAGAATTGACATCGGGTGCGGGGCCGGCGCTATTAACTGTTGCCTTAG
Source organism: Synechococcus lacustris str. Tous (assembly GCF_003011125.1). Taxonomy (GTDB): domain Bacteria; phylum Cyanobacteriota; class Cyanobacteriia; order PCC-6307; family Cyanobiaceae; genus Synechococcus_D; species Synechococcus_D lacustris. The sequence continues at coordinate 484 of NZ_PXVC01000116.1, forward strand.
GTGCATAAATCCAGCATTCATAGATCTAGGTGATACAAAACAACGTGATAGGGGTACACCAAAAGCAAATGTTTATTCGTCACGCAGGTTTCTGCATTGTTTCGATATGGCGCAAGGGCTAAGGCAAGTTCGCTGCGCGAACCCTTGCCCTCATATCGAGTCACAAGGCAGTCCTGCGTTTCCTCGCAAATGTCTACTGCCAAGAAAAAGTTTAATGGCCCCACGCCAGAAGAAAAGATCGTTGCTGGTTTAATTGAATTGATGGAGGCAGGTATCGCGCCTTGGCGTAAGCCTTGGGCAGAAGATGGCTGCTCAGGGCATCATGTAAATCTTTTAAGCGGCCATCAATACCGAGGCTCCAATGTGATCTTGCTCACGATCGGCATGCACGTTAGAGGTTCAGCATTGCCCTATTGGTGCGGCTACGCAGAAGCGAAAAAGCTGGGGATTACCCCTAAGAAAGGTTCTAAATGCGCTTATATCGTGCGCCCGCAATTAAACCGTTATGAAGAAGAAGGCGCTGCCTTGGCTGATGGCAGCAAAGGTGATCCCAGCATCAAAGAATGGATGGCCTTTAAGCCCACCGCTGTATTCAATGCCAATGATCTAGAAGGCGAGAAGCTTGAGGAATTGATCAAGCTGCGTAAATTCCAGGCTGGCTATCAAGTAAAGCCAGAGCCAGAGCGGCTAGAAAATGCAGAAGCTGCCTTAAAAAGCTGGAAAGTTCCAGTCAGCTTTGGCGGTAATCAAGCTTTTTACGCGCCTGTTATTGATCGGATTCAGTTACCCGAAAGATCAGCCTTTAATACCCCTGCTGCATTTTGTGCCACCTGGGCCCATGAAGCGATCCATTCCACGGGCCATCACTCAAGGCTTGATCGCGATCAGAAAGGAAAATTTGGCTCCAAAAGCTATGCCGTAGAAGAGCTAATAGCTGAATTAGGCGCAGTTTTGCTCGGTGATCGATTGGAAATTGGATCTGAAATTGAATCCCATGCAGCTTATTTAAGCTATTGGATTGGGCTATTAAAAGAAGAGCCAAAAATTCTCTTCCAGGTAATGCGTGATGCAAATGCAGCATCAAAGCTGATTTGGCCGGAGGAATTAAATGCTCCATTTGATCCCATCCCAGTAGGTAGTGATCGGCAGCTTGCGGCCGTGTCGCTAGTGGCTTCATAGGCCGCCGAGGGCCAATGGCCGTGGCAATGGGGAGTAGCTTCTGCTCCCCTAAATAGGTCTTTACTGCTGATAAAGCCCCAAATCATTCTCGCAGCATTGCATCACCTCAGATAGATCAGCCAGCATTGACTTACTTTTCGAAATAGTATGTATTACCTCTGGAACTGCGAACAGCAAAGCCGCTGCTCATACGTGTCACCATGTAAGTGCCCCAGGTTGTTCTGCCTTCTTTCCTTTCGGTAATCAATATTTTGCCGCAACGGCGAGAATTGCTGGGCTCATTTTTTTTGCTGCATTCCCAATCGTTGCCAACCATCTCAAGCTCAATTTTTTTACCGTCTTTTGCGTAAGTAACGTTTATAGATTGGCCTTCTCCAGTTAGTCTGCAGTTCTCCCATGTGCCGTTAAAACTACAACTGTTGGGATAGTCGGTTGCCTGTGCATGGGCTGAAGCTGAGAAGATAGAAAGAGCAACAACAGAAGGTGCTAATAGAAAAGGACGAAAACGAATGGTCATGATGTTTTGCGGATGGTTGGAAGGTAAATCGCCGATGGTTCAGAGTTAACTATATAATTAAAATATTTCTGCAATACGTGGCGGTAATAACTACACAACTGATGAAGAAATTGCAGTGACTAAGCAACAAGCACTTAAAGACAAACGGGTGGCAAAAAAACAACTCGAGCAATGGCAATCAGTCCACCCGCATGTTTTGCCCCCTGAAGCAGATAAGGCGGCAAGGAAGCGATGCCAACAGCTTCTCAGTGGCGGATATGGTGCGATTACCTGGGTGGAGCTATTAGGCGAGAGGAAGCTGATTGTTTGAGATCATCCGCTGCATTTCCTCTATAGTGAAAGGAGTCTCTTTCCTATGATGAATGACGGCATGACAATTAGGACAGACTGGTTTTAAGTCTTTGATTGGGTTCACTTCATATTTTTCACCTATATCCTTCAGTGGAGTCAAATGATGAACGACCATAAATCCTGCTGCTGTGGGGCCGTATTTTTCAGCGAATGCAAAATCGCACACGACACATCGCGCCCCATAATGTTCAAGGCACTCATTTCTAGCCTTTCGATTACGCTCATACTTTGTTACTATAATCTGTGTTGAAGAGCCTTCGTATCTGACTTTTGAGGCCACTTCTTCAGTAAGGGGAAAATCCTCAGATGGATATTCATCCTCAGATAGATCTGCATCCTCCGGCACCACATACAAAGACGGAATATTGCGATCCAATTCATGCTTCAGATATAAAATAACAGCTGGCTGATCCAATCTCCTGCTACTTTTTCTGAGCGACCTATCCGCTAATAGGCCTAGGAACGCAAAGTGAAGATCTTTGAGAGGCGGCCAATCATCATCATGAGATTTTGATGGTTTGTAAAATCCATTCTTAGAAATAACGTTCCCAGAAGTATCTTTATAATCTTTGTACTCTCCCTTGTCCCACTCCCATACCGGCAAAGCTTCGATGTTCTTGCCAATCTCAGGCGATTTTTCCAGATTTTTCTTATCTAACGGAAGCCAAACACAGTCCTTCTCAATTGTCAGCACAACGTAATTGCCAGCGTAAAGTCTCACTGCTGGAATTTTTTTATCATTGCATTGCACTCCCCAGAGCGCTGGCTTAATTTCATTTAACTTCTCTATTGAATCCGCAAAGATACAAAGGCACTTATGTCTAAGTTCTTTATCAGGAATAATACTTTCTACAAGTTGGCTTACTTGCTCAATCTCAGTAAATGCCATTTCCTAATTTGTTATGAGGTGAAGTGAAGTGAACGCAGTTTAGTTGGTTGCTATGGAGCAAACACCTGAGCGGAGCTGCTAGGGGAGCGCTAGGCGCAGAAGGTCTTCACTGCTGATACAAACCTAAATCTTTCTCGCAGCACTGCATCACCTCCGAGAGATCCGAAAGCATTAACCGCAAACGTGGATGCTTTTCAGGATTAGAAACTGGAGCTGGGCCGCTGCTGTAAGCCGCAAGCTGAGATCTTCCAGGCCAAGCAAAGCAGCGCTGAAGGTTTCTGTGGTGATTGAGCCGGTGGTAAGCATGGCAGTGGTGTAACTGCTGCCAGTGTTCCCCGTTCTGTGCAGATGTTGCGTTTGCTCGCAATAAAAAATCCCCCCGTTAAGAGAGGACTCTTGAATAGGCAACAGCTGTATTCAAAGAAAAGGCAATTCCCTTGAATACAGCTTGCTTKGGSYCTTGGCCCCTGGCCCTTGGCCCTATGGCCCTTAGTTCAATACGTAGACATCACCGGTAACGCTTTCTAGGTAAAGATCACCAGGWACTGATCCRGGAACATCTGTTGGYGCGCCARYWCCAGTAAACCAACCAGTACCACGTACACCTTGSRYRCCAGCAGGGCCTTCTACACCTTGAGCGCCAGCAGGGCCAACTTCACCCTGTGCACCCTGGATGCCTTGTTCACCAGCAATACCTTGGGGGCCTTGAATTGAGCCACCATCTACCCATGCTTTGGTGGTGTCATCCCATACACGCAAGCTGTCATCTGCTTGCACGATGTAGGCA
>NZ_PXVC01000117.1 GCF_003011125.1 Synechococcus lacustris str. Tous
ATTGTAGGGGGAAAGGGGATGGAGGGCTATTAGCCCTCATCATCAGATTCAGCGCCTTGGTCATGGGCACCATGGCGACCTTCGTTGATGGCATCAGCCAAACGGCCAACCACTAGCTGAACGGAACGAATCGCGTCGTCGTTGCAAGGAATGGGCACATCACAGAGATCTGGGTCGCAATTGGTATCTAACATTGATACCAAGGGAATATCCAGTTTCTGGCACTCCAGAACAGCGTTGTATTCGCGTTTTTGGTCTACGAGAACAACCACATCTGGAAGGCGCCGCATATTTTTTAACCCACCAAGATATTTTTGGAGACGATCCAACTCCCTACGGAGAACCGCTGCCTCCTTTTTAGGACGCATGGCAATCGCTCCAGAACTTTCCATGCGTTCTAGATCTTTKAGGCGATCTATTCTCGCCCTCATCGTGGTCCAGTTGGTGAGCATTCCCCCCAACCAACGCTGGTTCACATAGCTGGCGCCACAACGACCTGCCTCTTGGGCAATAACTTCAGCGGCTTGTTTTTTAGTGCCAACAAAAAGGAAGCGTTTGCCGGAACGGGCGGCGCTGCGGGTCCATTTGTAAGCGTTGTTCATGCAAACTGCCGTTTGCACAAGATCGATGATGTGCACGCCATTGCGGGCGCAATATATRTACCGCTGCATCTTGGGATTCCAGCGGCGGGTCTGGTGRCCAAAATGGGCACCAGCCTCCATCATCTCGGAGAGGGTTACAACTGCCATCGGTGGGGTTTCGGGTTGGCCACCACCCGCCAGGGAAGATCAACCGGAGGGTTGCTCTTCACCCGAAACGTGCGGGTGTGCGGAATGAAAGWACCTTTACAACTTACCAGCCWGCCTGCCTGGCCTCCCTAAACATTGCCCTCACGCCGATGCGGTTTAAGGGCAGCCTGAGCAATTCCATGGCTACGCCAGGGTGTCCCTGTTTGATCAATAGGGCTAGAAGCGGTTTAAGGCTGTTTTCGTTGASCAGCCCGCCAAGGGTGAGCAGCTCCCAAAGCAAACGATGCAGGAAGGTGAACTGAATAATGAAACGAACCCTGCGRGTGGGGTGCTTACGGTAAAAAACCAAGCCCATGCGAGCTCTTTCTTGCTCTTTTCTCACCAGCTCAGGCAGTTGTTCGAGGCTTAACGGTGGATGCCAGTGGTAACCCACCGCCCCTGGGCAACGCACCAAAACAACACCCATGCGCCTCAGCCTTTCGCCCAATTCCAAATCTTCCCAGCCATAGAGCTGAAAGGCGGGATCAAAAAGACCAGAACGCTGCAAAAGGGAGCGATCAATCGCCACATTACCGGTGGCGAAATAGGCCCAAGACAGATCGCTCAGCTTGTGGGGTTCACTGTTTGGAGCATCAAAGTTATGGGTATTGATTACAGCTCCATAGGTAAAGCAAAGRCGATTGCCCTGGCGTTGCCATGACCGCCTTAGGGCCCGGCCATGCTCAGCCAAAAAGCTTGGTAGAACAACTAGATCGCTATCGATAAAAACAATAACTTCACCTTTTGCCTCTGCTACCCCCAAATTGCGRCCTAGGGCTGGCCCGCCATGGTCTTGGCACACAAGCCGCAGATGGGGGAGCAGGGCTTTATTGGCATGGAGCCATKGGACGGTTTCATCCGTTGACCCATCGTCTACTAAAACAATCTCAAATTGATCGCCAGGTTCCATYCCCTGCTGCGCCTCAAGGGCAGCAAGGCATTTGCGCAAAATCGGCAAACGATTATAGGTGGGTATCACAATGCTGAACAGCATTTAAACCTCAGCGGTTAGCCCATAATCGCCGATCGCGGCAATGGCTAGGGATTAGTCGGCAGCGCCACCGTTGTTGGCAGTGCCTGTAACACCGTTGCCAGCGCCTTCACCACGGCCATCGTTGCGTAGTTTGCGCTTTTTGAACTTGCGGGCATAGGCCCTGTTCCGTTCTTGCTTTTCCCGTTTCAGGTTCCTGCGCTTCGACAAAAGAGCAACCTCRTAAATAGTTAAATCAGCTTACCTCGAGGGGTTGCCCAAGCTCACCTCCTGCAACTGCCCGTCTTCCATTTGAATCAATCGATCCGCCACATCAAGGATGCGGGGATCGTGKGTAACCATCAACACCCCACARCCCTGATCACGGGCCAACGACTGGAGTAGCTCCACAACCTCCCTGCCAGTGCGTCCATCRAGGGCTGCGGTGGGTTCATCGGCTAGTAGAAGTTTTGGATGGGCAGCCAGCGCCCTGGCAATCGCAACCCGTTGTTTCTGGCCCCCAGAGAGATCGTGGGGAAGCTTGTTGAGCTGATCACCAAGRCCCACTGCCCGCAACCATTCCCTGGCCATGGCGCGGCGGCCGCCATAGCCAAGATCRGGCAAYAGGTCGGCACCCATTTGAACGTTTTGTTCGGCTGTTAAACASCGCAATAAGTTGTGGCCTTGGAAAATCATGCCAATGCGTTCACGTACCCTGCGGCACTGCTCSCGATTAGCACCTCTTAAAGGCACTCCAAGCACCTCGAGCTGGCCCTCTTGAACACTGCGCAGTGCTCCAATCAAAGTGAGCAGMGTTGTTTTACCGCAACCAGAGGGGCCTGTTAAAAGAACAACTTCACCAGCATGCAGGCACAAATTAATATTTTCTAAAACCAAACGGCCCATGCTGCCYTTTCCATAGCTATGGCATAGGCCAACGGCATTGATCAACACYTGGGAACTRGRTTTATTCATTTAAAARATCTCAGCTGGATCGGCATCAACCAATTTGCGCATTGCCAATAGRGCTGAGCCRAGGCACATCACAAGGATCATGCTTAGAACCAAAAAAGCCCGATTAAATTCCATCGCAACGGGTAATTTTGTTGAGGTTCGRATYAATGCATAAAGCCCCTCYCCCGCTGCATAGGCAGGTAGRTAACCAATTAAGGCAAGCAACAACCCCTCCCTAGCAACCACAGCKAGAAGATCCTTTAGCCGGTAMCCCATGGCCATCAATGTGGCATATTCAGCTAAATGGTCGCTTACATCACCATATAAAATTTGATAAACTATTACACAGCCAACAACGAAACCCATCGCGGCGCCGAGGGTAAATATAAAMCCTATAGCTGTGCTAGAGCGCCAATAGTTTTTTTCAAATTCTATAAATTGCTCTTTTGTAAAAATAGTTATRTCGTTTGGMAGCTGCTCYTTYAGCCTKTYTGCCACAAGAATTGGATCAGATCCTGGAATCAGACGAATTAAGCCMAGCTCAATGCTTCCCTTTGRACTATTGGGAATAATGCTGCGAAAAGTTTCCCTACTGATGATCATATTACCGTCTGCACCAAAGGATGGTCCCAATTGAACAAGGCCTGCAACACGAAGCCTCACCCCTGCAACTTCAGAATCAACGGTTTTACCGYTACGAAACCATTCGGCTACGGGACCGAATTCATTGCGGGAGCGTTCATCAAATAATACCCTCCCCTTTTGACGCAGAAAGCTTGATTGCTTTTGAACTAGCGGGTCTATTAGTARMGGATCACTTGGTTCAAATCCRAGGGCGAGAATTGATCTGGTTGTTCTTGTTTCAGGATTGCGCCAGAGCACAAAGTTCCAGTGCACAGGTGAAACATCAGCAACTTCGGGATCGGCAAGGGTTTGAATCAGCCTTCKCTCTGGAAAACCAGCCATGCTGATMGAACTCATGGAGCGAGGGCTGGTTAGAACCAAATCGGCATCAAAGAGGCGGTGAATAGTTACACTTGCATCAAACAATCCATCCCTGAAACCAAGCTGCATAAACATCAATATCCCGGCAAAACTAATCCCAGCGAGTGCGATTGCTAAGCGAACGGGTTGACGGGTAAGCAAGAGCCAGGCTAGGGGTATTTTTCTTTTCCGCCAAATGGTTAAAAACATAATTTTAAAGCCACTAAGGAGCTAAATTGCCAATAACTTTTAGGCCAGAAAGTTTTTCAACCTTCTTGCGATCAGATGGAATCAAACTAATCCTAACGGTTACCACCCTAGCGTCGGTATCAGCGGTTGGAT
>NZ_PXVC01000118.1 GCF_003011125.1 Synechococcus lacustris str. Tous
ACTAAGGTTTGATAAATTCCGCCGCCTAAATAGGGAGTGAAGTTGACAACTGTGCCGCTGGTGATGTTATTTGCAACAGTCCATGGCCCCAACACAGTTTCTCGGCCAATCACTCTTAGGGAAGTTGCAGTGTTAATGTAAGGCTCAATGTTAGCTTTTATTTGAATATTGCCCGAGGCGCAATTGGTGCCACATGGCACTCCAAAACCAGCCAAATTACTCAAATCAGGTGTAGTGCTTACAAAGCCAGATTGGGGAGCAGMTCCACCCACCTGGGAGGCACTTGTATAGGGAGTAAATGTGCCAGCACTTGGGCTATAACTTCCCACCTGAAAAKTAGTGGAGAGATCTGAAGCAGCTCCGATAAAAGCTCCCTTAAAAGCTTGGGCATAAATACGCAACTTATCCACTTTTAGAGGATCACCTTCRATATTAATTTTTGAGCCRGCAAGRTTTAAGTGGGGCAAACTAAAGCCCCCCTGCACACTAATAGGAGCRCCRCCTTGYCCCTGGGCCGTTGTTGAACTGGTGGAATCCATTAGAAATCCMACAAATTCCGCAGTGTTCCAATTAGGAGTGGTTACTTGCAAACCGCTAGCACTGATATTCATATCAAATGGAAACAAAGCTTGGCTTGATGGATCGCGAAACATCAATGCATCCACCGCGAACAGTGATAGAGGTGTTAAACCACTAATCGAAAAACCTTTTTCCACAATGAATCCAAACGGATTCATCAACATCAACTCAGGGCTRGCACCGCSCCAATTGCGACCTCCCAAAGGACCTGCCAATTTGCTTGGCCCCGTTTCAATCCGGCCAAAAATTGTCTGTACACCGCTAGTACCACTGCCATCAAATACGGCGGAGCTGCCCGGAGCTATATCAAAACGACTAAATGAATGGAAAAGCTTGTTGCCCCGCTGGRTGCCCCCTGTTATTACCGCWTCAGAACTGGTGCCACCMACCTGTGTRGATAAATTACGCGCTCCACTGCTACCCASCACTTGGGCARTGGCATTGGTTGACAGCCCAAAACTCAAGCCCAGCACTGCAAAAAGGCCTACTGTGAAGTTCCGATTTTTTGCCAGTGCCATGGGCTGCCAGTGGAATTGGTGAATCCTCCCCCCAGACAATCTCATAAACACAGGCAAAAATCACTAAATACTGTGCGGCCCCTCACAAATGCTTTGGCTGCTRGCCCAATTGGTTGAACCGGCCCTGCAGCCAGGCCCCGTAAGGCTGCCRAGCAATGTGCCAATCGAAAGAGCCGCGCCAGCCACGGCCGCGCCAGCGGTTGAACTAAGCCCAGAATTAAAAGATTCTCGTTTATACACGCCAGAGGCATTGCAAGATCAATTAGAGCGCTGCCAGCAAGAGAATCCCATTAATAATAATATTCAAAACCTGAAYAATTGCGCCGCTGCCCTCACCGCCCAGCTCGTTGCAAAGGGCTACTTAAATTCAAGGGTAATCGTTGATCAACTAACAAATCCAGCGCGGTTGGAATTAGTAGAAGGCAGGTTAGTTGAATTAAGGGTGCAAAGCAGTAATGCCGCCTTGGCTCGCAGGGTTAAAGCATGGTTAGCTCCGCTGCAACAGGGACCCCTTCGGGTTTCTTTGTTAGAGGAAAATTTGCAAAAACTCAGGCAACGGCCAGACGTGGCAGCGGTGCGTGGCAACCTAGGCCGCTTGGGTAGTGATCCAGCCAAGGCTGTGTTAAACATCACAGTKGAGCCCGCTGCTCAACCGATCAGAGGTGAAATAAACCTTCGCAATGATGGTAACCCAGGCACTGGAGAAGCCCGCGGAGTGCTTGGYCTTAGCAAAATTGGCCTTCTCCAAAACAGCGATCAACTCCTTGTTTTTGCTGAAATCAATACYGATCGCGACCCAGAAGTTGGCTATGTACTCGGATCAATTAGTTACACAGCTAATCTAAATAATCARCTGAGTTTCACCAGTGCCTTTGGTTATAGTCGCCGCAATCTAATCGAAATAGATCARCCATAYCATGATCTTTCCTACAGGCAATTACAAGGYTATGGYCAATTAAATTGGAACCTAATAGATGGCTTAAGTTCTCAATTGTACGCATTTGCTGGGCTCAGTGTTAACCGCAACGATGTGTTTTTAGCAGATAAAGCAGTTCCCCTACTTGTTGGTGGCAATAGCAACGGCTGGTTGCGCACYGGTTTYATTCGWRCWGGCCTTGGYTTCAACAACTCTGGCCAATCCCTTGCCTGGGGAGGGCAGTTATATGGCTTACAGGGAATTCAGGGYTTTTCCACYCCCAGCCAACAGCTTGCCCTTGGCGAAGTTGGCATTCGYCCTGGAGAAGCCAGGGCAATAGGGGCAAGCCTATCGGGCAGTTGGTTAGCCCTACCCCAATTGCAATTAAGCATTCGCAGCGCTGCCCAATGGGCCTTTAACCCCCTCAGCAGCGACATGGGATTCAGCATTGGCAGTGATAGTGGCCTCCGCGGTTTGCCGGGCCAGCTGGTTAGTGGCGACAGCGGCTATCTGGGCTACATAGAGGCCGCCTATACCCTTTGGAAAGGTGGCTCTAATCGCCTACAGCTAGTGCCTTTTATCGGTGCCGGCGGGGTTGAAAGCAACCGCAACTCAATCAATTTCAACGACACCGCTGGAGCGGGGGGGGCATTTTTACGTTGGCAGCAGGGAAATACKTGGAGTGTGGAGCTCGGCTGGGTGGGTCCCTTCCAAACAGAAGCGCAAACCCTTTGGAATAACTGGCTKATAAGTGATGGTTTGTATAGCCAAMTAAAAGTGCGTTTTTGAAAATGCTTTTTCCCAGCCCAAGGCGCTGGAACCACTGGATCAGCTTAGTAACCCCCTATGGGGTTGCTGGAATTTTGCTTTGGGGATTAAGCAGTAGCGGCATTGGCGAAAACCTCAAYCTTTTGCTCTACGACGCCAGCATCCAAGTGCGCAAAGCACCCAGCGGTATCGATACACCAATTCGCTTAATTGGTATCAATGAAGCGGATATCCGTAGATATGGCTGGCCCATAAACGACAGGCAGCTCACAGCAGGTTTGCAAATCCTTAGGGCAGCTGGCGCCACCGCCATCGGCTTAGATATCTACCGCGATAAGGGTRTCGATCCAGGTAGTGCTGAATTACGCCAAGAGTTAAAAGAAAATCCAAARTTGGTGGCAATTTTTAATGCCGCTGAGGCAATTCCAGCGCCTCCGGGCACCCGCCCCCAGCAGCAAGCTTTCAATGATCTGGTTTTAGATGGCGATGGGGTRCTAMGGCGCGACCTGGTGCACGTTGATGGCCAACCACCTGCCTATTTAGCTTTACCGCTACGCCTATGGGAAAAGGCYCARRGCAATCAGCAACTGCGTTCAACTTTTAAAAATCCCCAACTGCAAAGTCGCTGGYTAACRCCAGGTTCCGGTGGATACARGCAAGTGGATGCAGCTGGTAGACAAMGAATGCTGASTTTTKTACAACCTGGTAGCTTTCCTATTTGGAACCTCTCATCCCTTTTAGATAACAAAATTCCAAAGGCTGATCTAAAGGGCAAAATTATTTTAATCGGTAGTGTTGCACCCTCTCTTCGGGATGATTTCAACACGCCCCACACCCGTTTTAGTGCTGCTGCACAACTGGCCACAATGCCTGGTGTGGAAGTGCATGCCCACCGCTTAGCAGCCCTAAGCCGCCTAGGGCAGGGCAACCACTACCAAATGGATGTGCTTCCGGCTTTCACTGAAACAATTGCCTTAGCACTGATTACAGCTGCCGGCATCGCCATTGGCGAAGGAATTAAGGCCCTACGGCGCAGCGGTTGGGTGCTGCTTAGTGGTGAGCTTTTACTGCTAGCAATTGCTTTTGGCCTGCTGCTTCAAGGCATTTGGATTGGCATCAGCACCCCCATGACTAC
>NZ_PXVC01000119.1 GCF_003011125.1 Synechococcus lacustris str. Tous
AATCAGTAATTACTGATGTGGATGGTTGCGGCACTGATCTGGGTGTGTTTTTAGAACGAGCAGATTTATTAGTGCTTAGAGATGGTGCTGCCTTAATTGCTGTAATCCCTCCTGCACACCTATGGCCCAGCGAAGGCGATCGGCAGCAGGCATTACGTAATGGTGATCGGCTTTCCTTACCGCGCCTATTGCTAMTAGAACGTGCTGATCTTCTCAATTGGCACCTCCCCGCTAACCATGCACTGCCAACATCAATCACCTGGCGTGAACCATTAACTCAGACCCATAGGGCCAAGACCSAAWGGRCCGAGACCCAATGGGCAGAASCTGAAAGGCACCACCCCTGGCAATACCTAACGGCCACTTTTATTGYTGRTGACGGGTCTMTGACCTCAGGGTCACTGACCCCAGGGTCKATGAACCTGAGCACTGAAACGCTGCTAGCTGATCCCCAAGCCCCCAGCGGCTGGCGGACGCAACAAATTGAGCAACGTCATTACCAAGCCATTAGCCAATTGCCTGCTATTTGGTATGCCAGTGATGGTKCAGCATTTGGAGAAGGTGARTTACCGCACCTGGGCCTTGCTCATCAATACTTAAAYCACTTCCGYTGCCAAAGCGATTACCAGGAATTGCTGTACCGAACTGCCCTGCCWGTGGGTGTACGCACCGGTGTAGCTGGCCCGCTGGGCACCAGCTCAGCCAGTGAGCCAGTGGTGCTGGGACCCAACAGCGTCATTGACYTGCCAGAAGGTGCAAGCTTTCAGTTYGTTGAAATCCAAGCGCGTTCATTAGCGGAACATCGCAGCTGGCTGGAGCTGCTTGATCAAGGTATGCGCCGTGATGCCTTGATCCCTTCTGGCGCCCAGGGKGCWCCRCGSACGGCCACTGAAATATCAATGGCTGCATCACAGGCATACGCCTTACTGCAAAGCCAAGCGATACAAAAGGCCTCGATGTTTTCATCCTTACTGCAGCACTGGTGCGCCATTACAGGAGAAGCACTGCCTGATAACGATGGGGCTGCACTAATCGTGGCAATTAGTCCTTTGGCMCCWGCTCCAAAACCATCKCCAACAGTGGCTGAAATGCTGCAACTGCAGGAGAAGGGAATTATCAGTGAGCAGGCATTGCGGCAATGGTTGGGGGATCTAGCTGGTGTGGCACCAGTTACTAAATGAGCAGTAGCAGTAATCGGCCCGCTTCTAGCTGGCAGCCGTCTGATCAAGAAGCAATTCGCCAGTGCCTAGGCCTACCTGCAACGGTGCCATGTCTTGCTGCTATTGCAAAGGCAATGGCTGATCTAGAACGCCAACACCCATCAGGTGTATTAAGCGCCAGGGCTTTATTGGATGCAGTAGCACTGATTGATCAGCAGTTGCTTTCACCTGCTGCTGATCAAGAAAAAGCAATCCAAAAGCAGAGCAACTCAAGGCCAATTGCAGGCTCAGTTGCAGCAACAGGTGATGCACCACTGCAAAAAGCAGATGTGATCACCTACGACACATCACTACTTAGGGAAGAAACTGAAACCACCTATGCCACACCCAGCTCAGCAGCAACTGCATTACTAAATCAAAGAAGGCGATATAGCGATCAGTTACTGCTATTACTGCCAAACCTAAATAGCTGGATGCAATTCACCGCTGCTACCTTGAGATTGGGCAGTGTTTCCCTGCTGCGGGGTTAGTTAATGGCAATAGCCAAGACCCACAAGGCCAAGACCCACAAGGCCAAGACCCACAGGGCCAAGACCCACAGGGCCGAGATCAGCCCACGCCAATTCACTAGCGGTCAAAACCACGGGCAACAACAATGGGTTGAAACTCCATTACAAGCATTTGCTAATGCACGCTTGCTATTAAATGAAAATGCAAGGCCTGGTGATATCACTTCACCTGTTATTGCTACTCATGTAGTTGAATGTTTACTAGAGCGGGCGCAATATATTACAGCAAAACTAAATACTACCGGAGTAGAAACCGGTGATTTCACATATAACGGCTATATAACAAGAGCAGCAAARTTATCAGCTACGCCTGGTTTTTCTTGGCTTAGTAGTGAATTGATTTGGCAGCAAAATGGRCGTCGTGTTGCATCCACACCAATTGCTTTATCAGCTGCTTATCCAGCTARGGGTTCATTAGCAACTGTTGTTGCACCCTGYGATGGCYTKATCTGGCTTGGKGATCTGTCGTTGCTGAATCCTGCGGGTAACCCTGATGTWGATCCMTACGCGCAATACACCAAATTTGCAGTACTGGAATTTGGWGCCCCATTTAACGATGGCGGTATCGGYGCTCTGGTGCAGCCTTTGATTGGCGAGAGGATCTATGGAACGCTTACCCCGAACGTTGACGTGCGGCAATAGGGAATAAGCAACACCGTGATGGGTTGCTATTCCTTCGACAGCCGAGACGGGTCATGACTACACAACTCTCAAGCAATGACCAGACTTATTCCGCCACTGGCGACAGCCAGGATGCTGCTGATCTATTAAGCAACGACCAGGAATCCACCCTCAAAGGCTCAGAGAGCCATRGGYTACACCAGGRGKCACAAACCCAAGGGTCAMWGACCCGAGCRGAACCTAGTGACACCACTTTGGGGGCAGCTGCTSTTACCAGCCATAGCAAAGACGGCCTTACAGAAGCRCTTAAATCTGAACGGCGMCGCAGCAACCAAYTAGAAAAAGAATTGCGTGGTGTACGGCAGCAACTAACACGTTTTTCTGAAATTAATCCAGAGGAATACGCMCGMCTRCAAGAAGCAGAACGTCAAAAACAACTACTTGAACAACAAGTTGAATTACGTGAACGTCAGATGGAGGAAGCTTCTGCCAAAAAGGTGGCAGCRGTRGCCGCTGAACGTGATGMAGCAGCTAGTTTAGTTATGCAATTACGTAAAGAACGACTGCTTGAAYGGGCCTTTTCAGAAGCAGAAGGCCGCACTGGTGGTGATGTGCACGGCACMTTTTTTGATGTATTTAAAGGTCAACTAGGTGCAAGTTTTAGGCTTAATGCCAGTAAAGATTCAAATGCTAGCGATTGCCTTGAACCATTAGATGCGCAAGGCCAACCATTACTTGGTGATGATGGCCGTCCGCTTAGCACTGCTGATTTCCTTGATCAACTGCGCATTCACCCCGTTTACGGCTTTTTATTTCAGCAGCGTGGTGCCATRACAATGGGCAGTGGTGTAATCAATCCAGGCCTAACTGCAAATCCATATGGCGAGGTGCTTAATCCACAATCAATGAGTGCWACTGAGTTATATCGCGCTTCTTTTGCTAGCCCTACAGCAAAAAAAAGAGCCCTGTGARGGGCTCCTGAACTAAGACTGTAGGGAAGTAGCACTTACCAGATAGGTTTCAATCCAATCATGGTGTTGTTTTTGATTAATGCGATCAGCAATTGAAGTAGCTTCTTCTGGCACATGAAAGCGTTTACGGAATGCTTTTGTGAAACCGTCTAATGCAGGTTTTGGCAATACTTTTACATTAGCTAGGATTTTAGTAACTGTATTTGGATCTAAAGGCTCAAGGCCAGCTGACGTAGCAACAGGTTGATTAATGACCCTTGGGCTCTCAGCCCTTTGGGTTTCGGGCCTCGGGCCTGTGGCCCTTTGGGGCGTAGTGTCGATCACTTGCCGTTGTTGCTTGTCATAAAGCGCTAAGCCAAATGGATTACCAAAGGTCATTAGGGCACGTTTCATTGCATCAGTTTCAGCTTCTTTTAAAGCTGATTCATGGGCTTGACCTAGATCAGCATCGATGCCATGGCCGGCACCACTGCCTTCTCTAATGATCGCTCCTACCTGGATACGCACCTTGGCTGTGTAGGTAACACCCCAGCCAGTGCGGCCATCACGACCGATATTGCGT
>NZ_PXVC01000012.1 GCF_003011125.1 Synechococcus lacustris str. Tous
GTAATAAGTAGGGGCTGAGACCTCCAGAGCTCTGCAGACATCGGCGACGGCTTGGCCTTGGTTAAGCAGTTGTTCCGCGGTGCGCAGCTTGCGGATGATCTGCTCGGGGTTGTGGCGTTTGCGTTTCATGGGGCTTCTCCTGGCCAAATCTGGCCGGTAAGGAAGCTCTCATAAGGGCTGGTTCAGTTTTTGGGGTCCACGTCAGGGCGATAGAAAAAAGTAGTAGCAGCTGTCCGCTTGGTTTTTTTAGCTCCGGTAACTACTGCCTCAGTAGCCCAAGTAATGAACGGGAAGCAATCCAAAAAACTGGTAGTTCATGCCCGCTTGGATGGTTTAGCTCCGGCAGCTATTGCTTAAAAAGCCGTTGATGTAGGTAGCGGCTGGCAAATAGGCCCTTGAGGTCAACAGCAAGCCCGCCAAAAGAGGTTTTAAACCCCTAGCTGCCCAACGAAAGAAACAACAGCTTTTTTGGATCAGTTTTATGGCATCTCATTCATCTCGTTTCCATCTCAGGAGCTCAATTTCAACCAATTCTGCTTTTTGAAATTTTTGCTCTCAGGGAGCTCTCAAAGCAAAACATCTCACCAAACATCTCACATGTGGCTTTTTCATTTTTAAATCCATTGCACTGCAATGAGACTGAGCGAGAAATGGTTGAGCCTTCCAAGCTGATATTCGAAACAGTAAGAAGCCCATCCCACAATTACTGATCCATCCCCTTAAATTCTTTAAGCAGTGTCCGATTCAACTTGTTATTACAGCTAATCAGCAACTGCGGGTAAATACTGCCATCTTTATAAGGTGCATATGCAGCAGTGCAAACAGCTTTGCTTGCTTCTTGCCATTGCTGATAAATGGCGGTGGGCAATTTGCTATTTAACTGTTTAGTTGATTTCTCTAATTGCACTCCAGCGCAATAGCGCATCTCCACAGTGGTTTCACCAGGGCAGTTGAGTTTGGTTGGTTGGGCCCTAGCAGCAGTAGATGGCAGCAGCAACAGGCCTAATAGCAATAGCGTTTTCATAGATCCTTTAGCCCCTTGAGCAGCGTACGGCTAGTTGCTGGTGGGGTAGGGGGAAGGCAAAACAAATGTTGAATRAAARCGGCCGATATGGCGTCAATGTGGCCGAGAAGCTCCTGATGCTTACGGATGTTGGAGTTCTRSTTTAAAAGCCCTGGGGACGCTTACGAACGCTAAAAAGTTCCACGTTATCGTTTGTGGTAACAGGGTTTACATCCACACGTTTGGGTATGGCCATCACATTAAAKGCCAAAGACCAACGTTCACCATCTCCCCGAAACGGAGCYACTGAATGGGGTTGCCAGGCAGGAAATATGTAGAAATCGCCAGGAACAGGCAACACATATTCAGCCATGCCGGTGCGAAAGCTTTGRATGTGCCATTCCTCAGGGCCATACAAACACAATTGKCCATCAAAACTATTGCTATTGATCTGGGGCGGAACCTGTAAAAAGATCACCCCAGARAAACTRCCSCCGTGGGTGTGGGTTGGGTTGTAATCACCCGAGCGCTGCACATTTAGCCATAAATCAACCATCTGCAAKCCATARCGYCCMTCWGCCCAGGGTCCACGCCCYTGGGGCGGCAAGCGATCGATCACATGGCGAATCCAACRCTCACACCCAGGCAAGATCACCTCGCGGCAGAGCTCCTGCACAGCTGGTTGTTGGGGGCCAAGTTCAAGCTGCAGTGCAAGCTGACCGGCAAGTTTGTGGGAGGCATTAGGGCTGCGATCAGGYGCCTTCAACACCTCTTTAGCCAAAACCTGCAAAGAAGAGAGCAAAGTTTGGGCCAGGTTGCCTTTGAGCACATAGCGAGGAAAAAGCTCCAACACCTCCATGGTGATGTCCAAAAGTTCAGGCTGAGGCTAGGTGCTAACTCAACTMATCAAGTAAGCGCTCAACACTGTTCACCTTATCTTCAAGGCTTTGCTGGCGATCAACTCTGGTATTTAGATGGATAGTGCTGAATAAACGGGGGCAACCCATGGCATGGAGTTGCTCATGGCAACTACGCACCGCAGCAAACACCTCATCCCATTCGCCTTCGATAGCAGTGCCATTCGGATGGAGTTGAATTTTTAAACCAGCTGCTGTTAGCAGCCGCTCACAGGTGGCRATATAGGGGGARAGGTTTACGCCCACACCCACTGGTACCACACACAAATCAACAATTACCTTCATGGCAAAACGCCGTAACTACACCATCATCGCCCCGCACCATGACAGGCTCAAGGCAGTAGCAGCAAAACCCTGATCAGCCTCCAGGATGTAACAAAAGACTTTGGGGTAAAAACCTTGCTCCACAAGGTGARTCTCGAAGTTGGCCCACGGGAACGGATGGGCCTAATCGGCACCAATGGTTCCGGAAAATCCACCCTGTTGAGATTGATGGCAGGCCTAGAACCGCCRGGTGGYGGCAGCGTGCAAATAAACACTCGCAGCAAAGTGATCTATGTGGATCAAAACCCAACCCTTGATCCAAATCGCACRGTGCTTGARCAGGTATTTGCCGATAGCGGTGAAAAGATGCAAGTGGTAAAAAGCTATGAAAACATCACKCTTCAATTACAAGAAAATCCAACAAGTAGCAATTTATTAGCAGAACTTGGCAGCCTTAGCGGCCGCATGGATCAACTAAATGCCTGGGAATTAGAACGCCAATGCCATGAAGTGCTGAGCCGGCTTGGCATAAATGATCCAAACCGTAAGGTGGGTGAACTTTCAGGTGGATATCGCAAACGCTTAGCWTTAGCCGCAGCATTAGTAGCAGAACCCGATGGCCTATTGCTAGATGAACCAACAAACCATTTAGATGCACTTGCAACAGAATGGCTACAAGAATTCCTTGCCCGCTTTCCAGGGGCATTAGTGCTAATCACCCACGACCGGTATTTTCTAGAAAGRGTAACAAACACAATAATTGAATTAGAGGCAGGTAATTTAAAACGTTATCCTGGTAATTATGGTGCTTATCTTGAATTAAAAAACCAAGAAGATATTGCTGATGYAGCCCAGCAACGGGCCTATCGCTCAGTAATGCGGCGCGAAATGGAATGGTTAAAACGCGGCCCTAAGGCTAGAAGCACAAAGCAAAAAGCCCGCATTCAACGAATTGCTGAAATGCGAGAACAAACATTTAAACCAGTAAAAGCAAAAGTTGAAATGGCAAGTGCCGGCAGGCGCCTTGGYAAAACAGTTATTGAAGTTGAAAATCTACACCGCCAGATTGGCGATCGCACATTAATTAAAGATTTTAGCTATAGCTTCTCACCGGAAGATAGAGTGGGATTTATCGGCCCCAATGGTGTGGGTAAATCAACATTACTAGATCTTTTRAATGGGAAACAGGAACCGGATGGKGGCTTAGTTCARAGGGGTGAAACCGTTGTGATCGGTTGYTTTGATCAACATTCGGAGGAACTATCAAATAATTTAAAAGTAATTGAAGTAATCAAAGAAGTAGCCGAAAGGATTGATCTRGGTCAAGGTGAATTCCTATCAGCTTCACAGCTACTAGAGCGCTTCTTRTTTCCACCCGCACAACAATAYAGCCCCGTTTCTAAATTATCAGGCGGCGAAAAGCGCAGRCTTCATCTMTGCAGATTGCTAATGGCAGCTCCCAATGTTTTACTGCTCGATGAACCCACAAACGACCTTGATATTCATACCCTWGGGGTTTTAGAGGATTACATTGAAGATTTTCGRGGGTGTGTAATCATAGTTTCACACGATCGTTATTTTCTAGATCGCACAATCGATCGCTTATTTTGCTTTCAAGMAAATGGCATATTAGAGCGTTTTGAAGGAAATTACAGTGAATGGCTTGAACACCAACARCAGCAAAYWCAAGATCAACAAAAACAACCCGCAAAAAYAGYAACCGCCAMCAAAAGCCAAACAACKGTTAAACCACCTAAAACAAAATCGCGYAAGCGTAGCTTTAAAGAACAAAGGGAATTGGATCAATTAGACAAAAACCTGCCAATGCTAGAGCTAGAAAAGATGAGCCTTGAGGCAAAACTAATAAATGCAAACTACGAAGAAATTGAAAATATCACCACAAAACTTGCTAGCCTATGTTCACAAATCACAAAGGGTGAGGAGCGCTGGCTTGAAATAAGTGCCCTTGAGGAAAATTGATCGAGTGGGTTAACATAAAAAAAGCAAGCCGATGCGTTCAATGCCGATTAAAAGCTGGAATTATTTTCTGATTTTCAGTGCCTTAGCTGTGGTATTACCAGCGCCAGAAAATATATCAATGCACCTGCCATACTTCCTTCTTTGTGGATTAGGTTTAATCCCCCTAGCCCACGAAGCTGCAAAATTAGTAGATGAACTCATCGGCAAAGTTGGCGATAGAATCGGCAGCCTACTAAATATAACTTTAGGCAACATACTGGAATTAATCATTGCCATAACRGCCCTCAAYAGCGGCCTRTATAATCTTGTRGTTATTGGAATCGCMGGCTCTGTAATCACCAACACGCTTCTAATATTGGGTATTTCAACRGTAATCGCWGGAAGGAAACAACTTAATATAGAACTTCAGGCCCATAGCAGAGCCCTGAGCACRAATCAACTGCTTATTAGCGTAACACTATTATCGATTCCATCCGTATTTTTYTGGAATGCCCTGCGYCCCCTAAGTGAAGGGAGCGAAAAGATGGATAATTTTTCAATCTATTCAATTATTGTRGCTGTTCTRATTCTTGGCTCATATTTAATGAGTTATGTTCTACAACTAGGCACCCATAGATCATTTTTTATTAAGCCAAAACAAAAAGAATCAGATCATRCATYAGGYAATTCAACTAGTTTTGCMAAAATAATTTTAATGCTTRTTGTTATAACAATTGCCATGGCCTTGGTATCAAATCATTTAGTTGATGCCCTAGAATATCTAGTAAAAGGTTCCCACCTAACGCCACTGCTTGTGGGGATGTTYATCCTGCCACTATTCTCAGCCATACCAGAAGCAATAGTTAGCATTAGAGCTGCCACTAACGGRCGCATGGACATAGCAATGACCAGCACAGTTGAATCAAGTGTTCAATTGCTCCAATTTGTATTACCTTGTTTRGTGTTAATTGGAATCCCMTTACAAAATTATTTGCATCTCACCTTCCCKCCGGAGGCCYTAGCMTCACTTTTTGGAGCGGCCCTKGTGGTGCAATGGCTTACGGAAGCCAACTCATTGAATTGGTATAAAGGTATATTATTRCTAATCACCTACAGCACATTRATTACWGGCGCTGTGTTGTTAAAATAAAASCTTMCAACTTGATAATTAGTAARATCAYAAAAGAGCAATGCAATCAATTTCAACCCTAGCTCCTTTAGGCAAWGCTGCCACTTGAACGCAAGCCCTAGCTGGGGACACACCAGTGGAAAACATTTCAGCATAAATACTATTTACATCACTRAAATCGGCAAGATCAACAAGAAATACGGTAGTGCGCACCACCCKCTCTGCGCTGCAGTGGGCAGCCTCTAAAACAGCTTTCAGGTTTGATAACACCTGCCTGGTTTCAAGCCGCACATCACCTGCACCCACCATTTCASCAGTGAYTGGGTGCAGAGCTATTTGACCTGAACAAAAAAGCATTCCACCTGCTTTTAYCGCTTGGTTRTAGGGCCCCACCGGCGAYGGTGCCTGATTGGTTTGCACCGCCTCAATTTGATCCAATTCCATGGCTGCTTAAACAGAACACAATTATTCTTGCAGTTCAGATTTCAGAAATTATCCTTACGTGTGCGAATTTCAGCTAGCACTTCAACSGGATCAATAAAACCCGTKGCCGCCTGCAGCCTGGCATCYTTGCAACGCATAAATGGRTTGGTTGCCAATTCCARATCAATCCGTGATGGCACGGTTGCCATATTCCTAGCCCGCAGCTCCTGCACCTGTTGCCAACGTTCTTGAAGTGCTTGATTCGTTGGRTCTTGGCTTAGGGCAAATCGCAGATTTGCTTGCGTGTATTCATGGGCACACCACACTTGGGTATCAGGATCTARGGCAGCAAATTGCTGCAGCGATGCCCACATCTGGGCGGCTGTTCCTTCAAATAAACGTCCGCAGCCACCKGCAAATAAGGTGTCRCCGCAAAATAATTCAGGCCCAGCTTCTCCCACCCTTGGCARGTAGTAAGCGATATGAGCTCTGGTGTGACCAGGCACAGAAAGCACATGCAATGGCCTACCAAATAAATCCAATTGCTCACCAGCCCCTARRCCACGGGTTTGAAAAGGAATCCGCTYTCGATCAGCAGCAGCAGCCCACACCTGGGCCTTAGGCCAGTGCTGCAGCAGCTCGGGGGTGCCGCCGATATGGTCGCTGTGGTGGTGGGTGTGCAGCACCAMCTCCAGGCTTAATTTGCGCTTCTCCAGYAGTTCGAGCACWGGTGAGGCAATGGCTGGATCAACCACCGCTGCCCGCCCGGCTGAACCAATCAACACAAAAATGTAGTTGTCGCGCAACACAGCTAGGCGCTGGATTTCAAGCATTACARCCACRTKTCTTGCWSYAGTTTGGCGCCATGGGCCGGTGCCGGTGATTACAGTTTGATTWGGTGAACGCAAGGCATGATCACGGTTGCCCTTCCCAAGGGGGCGCTACTCAAGGATTCGGTAACCCGTTTTGCTGCGGCAGGCCTTGATTTCAGCGCTATCACCAATCCAAATAACCGCCAATTGATGCTGCCTAGCGCCTGCGGYAAAGCAAGGGCCCTACTGGTGCGCAATGGTGATGTGCCCGTTTACGTGGCCTACGGCCAAGCCCAACTGGGGGTGGTTGGTTACGACGTTTTGCAAGAACAACAAAGAAGCGTTGCCCAACTGCTCGACCTCGGTTTTGGCGGCTGCCGCATGGCCGTAGCAGTAAAGGAAAATAGCCCCTATCGCCGCGCCGCTGATCTGCCAGCCCATTGCCGGGTGGCAAGTAAATTCACCCGCTGCGCATCGGAATATTTTCAAAAATTAGATCTACCKATCGACCTTATCCATCTCACCGGATCTGTGGAATTAGGGCCACTCACAGGCATATCAGAAGCAATCGTAGACCTTGTGGCCACTGGCCGCACCCTTAAAGACAATGGCTTAATCGCCATCGAAGATCTCTTTTTTAGTACGGCCCGATTAGTGGCTCACCCGCTTTCAATGCGTCTAGATAATGGTGAACTGCARGATTTAGTAGATGCCATTGCAACAAAAAATCCTGATAATCAATGAAGGATTTGCGTAGGCTGCAACGCCTGTTGCCATAYCTGGCCCGGGATCGACGCAGATTATTTCTTGCCATAAGCCTYCTTTTACCAGTGGCCGCCGCCAGTGCTGTGCAACCACTATTGGTGGGCCAAGCAATTTCCGTRTTGCGGGGTGAACAGGCCTGGTGGTGGCTGCAGGCAATGCCAATGGCCTCWGCCCTGCGCTGGTTGATCGGCCTATTGCTRATAGCAGTGTTGGTGCGCCTTGCCCTGCAAGGTAGTCAAAGTTTGTTAGTGCAAACCATTGGCCAACGGCTTACCTCACAATTGAGGGTTGATTTATTTAGCCACACCCTCAATTTATCGCTGCGCTTTCACGACCGCACCCCCGTTGGTAAATTGATAACCCGATTAACAAATGATGTAGATGCCCTGGCGGAGGTATTTGGTTCAGGCGCAATCGGAGTAATTGCTGATGTGGTTACTTTTGTAGTAATCGCATCATTAATGCTATCAATCAATCGGCCGCTGGGATTAATGCTGCTGTTTCTGCAAATCCCCATAACCTGGCTTGTGATAAGCCTTCAACAGCGTTATCGAAAAGCTAATTACAGAGTTAGAGARGAATTAGGCCARCTCAATTCAGATCTTCAAGAAAATCTTCAAGGCCTTGAAGTTGTTCAAATGTTTAGGCGRGAAACACTTAATAGTGAACGCTTCGCAATAACAAATGGAAAATATCGCAAGGCAGTTGATGGAACGATCTTTTATGACAGTGCTATCTCAGCTTTACTTGAATGGATCTCATTAGCAGCAGTAGCGCTTGTGCTAGCCGTTGGCGGACATCTGGTTACGTCGGGAAGCGTTGGCTTAGGTGTGTTAACAACCTTTATCTTATTCTCGCAACGCTTATTTGATCCCCTTAGGCAACTGGCGGAACGCTTCACCCARATTCAAGCTGGCCTAACAGCAATTGAGCGGATTGGAGAATTGCTAGATACACCTTTAGAAATAAAAGAAGCAAAAAGCTTCATATCATCAGATCAACCAAAATCAGGTGAGGTTATATTTGAAGATGTTTGTTTTGCCTAYAGGGATGATGAACCGATTCTAGAGAACATAAACATACATATTAAGCCCGGTGAGCACATTGCACTTGTGGGGCCCACAGGATCTGGTAAAACCACCGTAATACGTTTACTGTGTAGATTATATGAACAACAGCAGGGTCGCATATTATTAGACGGGGTTGATATCAGAGAATTACCGATACCAGATCTGAGGCAAAGGCTGGGTGTTGTGCTTCAAGATACTTTTCTATTTAGCGGAAGTGTTGCCAATAATCTAACCTTAAATTCTGAATGTAGTCGCCATGAATTAGAGCAGCTCTGTAAAGACCTTGGCCTGGCACCAATGCTGGAAAAACTACCTAATGGCTTAGATACATCACTAAGGGAACGGGGTGGCAATTTAAGTTCAGGYGAAMGACAACTACTCGCAATCGCAAGGGTTGCCCTACGCAATCCTTCAGTGTTGGTTATGGATGAGGCAACAGCCTTCCTMGATCCCAGCACCGAGGCAACCTTACAAAATGAYTTAAGTAAGTTATTAACAAATCGMACCGCYATYGTAATCGCCCATCGCCTAGCAACGGTGGAGGCGAGCGATCGGATCTTGGTTCTAAAACGGGGGCGCGTAGTTGAAGAAGGCAGTCATATTGATCTGCGCGCCCAAGGTGGCCTCTATGCCCAACTGGCCGACCTGCAGGAACGGGGCCTGGCAACCCTCTAAATGAAAGCAAAATGAACAGCAGTAATACACAACAATCAACACTCAGCGAACCATTAYTGGATAAGCTCTATGGTGAGCAATGGCGTGAGCTAAAAACTAACAATGAAAAGTTAAGGCTGGTAACTAGCTTTGATCGTGAAATTGATTTAATTGAATTAGAGCAACTTTGTGATGCGGTGGGTTGGTGCAGAAGGCCGCAAAGAAGGGTTCGTAAAGCCCTGGATAATTCCCTATTGGTTATTGGTTTATGGCGCCATGACCCGCGMCTACCGCGATTGATTGGTTTTGCCCGTTGYACTGGYGATGGCGTGCTTGATGCMACCATCTGGGATTTAGCAATTCAYCCYCTATATCAACGCAATGGCCTTGGCAAGGGAATGATGSTTGTATTACTTGAACGCTTACAAATGATGGAAGTGGAAAAGGTAACCCTATTYGCCGACGCTCAAGCGGTGCGTTTTTATTCGGGCCAAGGYTGGAATCTCGAACCCCGAGGYGAACGTTGCGTTTTTTGGTATGCKAGGTAAWACCTTTTCACAAAGCAGTAATTATTTTTGCTTAAAAAAGTTATGGCGCCATTCCCTACCAAGCCCAGCCCAGGGGTAGTCAAGTTAAAAGATTAATATCTATCGGAACTTATCCGTAAACTGGTGAAATGGGAAAAAATTCTATTATTGCAATTTTTTTATGATTAATATTGTTTCTGTAAAATTTCCGCACTCACCCCACGGCGCCAGGCGGCCCGTAATTTTGCATTCCGCCAGCAACTGCGCCACACCCCTAAACGTTGCCAGCGTCTACCACTAACCGTTATCGCTGCYGGTGCTATCACCACAGAGCCAAGTTTTTTTAAGCGTTGCACCAAATCAAGATCTTCCATTAATGGGATCGGTTGAAAACCTCCCACCAACCCATAGGTTTGTTTTGTTACTGCTAAGCCTTGATCGCCATAGGGAAGTTCACGCCAACTACTGCGCAAATGCACAAAGAATTCAAGTAGGCGCAGGCGCCAWCCMSCAGCCTGCACCYTTARGCGAAAGGCAGCAGCAATCACACCTGGTTGTTCTAAACAATCAGCCAGCAGGCCACACCACCCCGCAGGTAAACGGGCATCGGCATGAACAAAAAACAAATGGCTGCCCCTTGCCTGCAATGCGCCATGGGCTAATTGGGCTCCSCGATTGGCACAACTAAATCTCAATAACTTGGCACCCATCAACAGGGCTAATTCRCAACTGCCATCACTGCTGCCGCCATCAACCACTATYAATTCAGCCACGTCCTGCAACTGAGCCAACAGGCCACCAAGCAACTCCACTTCGTTCAGCACTGGAATCACCACACTCCACTGGCCTGGTTCCCGGAAATTAGCCATCTCCATCTCCATCRCAWTCGCCAAACCATGGGTTGAGGTTKTGCAACTKATCAATATCAGCTCTGCTTTTTAGTAGCCATGGATATAAACCTAAAAKTTGMGCCCTATCTKTAGTTGCAGCAAGCACCTGATTGCTACCCCATGGGATTCCGCTAAATAAGGAACCATGCGAGTGGTTTAAACCAATTAACCAATAGCCCCCATCTAGGGCTGGTCCTATCACCAAATCCCGTTGGTTGAGTGCTTCAAATGCATCGTTAATATCCATAGCGCTAAGYAGCGGTAGATCACTACCTATCAACACCACATGCCTAGCGCCGCCCCTGAATGCCTTTGCAAATTGCCKTTGCATTCGCAAGCCAAGGCCACCWACCCCCTGGGCACAACCAATTGCTATAACCACAGCTCCATYTGCGGTAGTTGATCGCCATTGATTAGCTACCSCAAGGGTGTGGGCCAACAGTTGCCTTTGAATCCGAGCRGCAGCMACTGCTCCGATATCTATCGCTAATCTGCGTTTACATCTACCMGGTGCKGGCAAACGSCCCAGCAGCACCAAAACCCTGCTAGCCCTCACCCCTGGCCCCTRGGTAAYTCCATCGGCCGCAACTTAAAGGCTTGGGTTTTACCYTGSCGTTCCACTGTGATCATTAATTCACGACCAACCTGGCCGCCTTCCACCGCCACCTGCACATCRGAGGGGCTCTTAACCGGCTGGTTGGCAACTTTCAAGATCAAATCACAACTGCGCAATCCCCCTTGGGCCGCGGGGCTGCCCTGCACCACATCAACTACCACCACAGCATTGCGTTCAGGCAATTTGCAATTGTTACCAGTGGCATTCACCTCCCTAGCCAGCTGTGGAGTAATCGCCTGCAGTTTTACACCTAAATAAGGATGGCTAGCCCTGCCTGCTTCGAGGATTTGTTGAGCAACAACTTTTGCTTTATTGATGGGAATAGCAAAACTTAAACCAGCACCTGGTGCTTGGCGAATCGCTGTATTAATACCGATCACTTGGCCGCGRTCATTAATTAATGGTCCACCGCTGTTGCCCGGATTAACTGCCGCATCCGTTTGGATATAAGCAACCCGTTGGCCGCCACCAAGGGCATCGGTGCGGGCWGTAGCACTAACAATTCCAAGCGTTACGGTGTTATCAAGGCCGAGGGGATTACCGATGGCGATGGCCCATTCCCCTGGACGCACAKYCGCTGAATTACCCAGCGGTGCCACAGGTAACCCCTGGGCTGCCACCTTTACAACGGCCACATCGGTGAGGGGATCTGCGCCGAGCACTTTGCCCGGAAAACTACGGCCATCGGGCAAGGTGATAGCAACACTGCCCGCCCCCTCAACCACATGGGCATTCGTAAGCAATAAACCATCGGATCGGGTAATAAAACCTGAGCCAAGCCCCTGCTGCTCCTGCAASGGCGGGCCCATGCCAAAAATGCCGCCGATTGGATTAGCAACTTCTTTTTTGATATCGATCCGCACCACAGCAGGCCCCACCTTGGCCACCGCATCGGCCACAAAACTGCTTCCCACAGCRATCGGCGCCTGGGATGGACCATCGCTTAACTGCGGCGCCTTAGGGGGTGCACCAGGGCGCCATAGGGAGCTGCAGCCCCCAAGCAGCAAAAGCACTGGCAGCAGTTGGGGAAAGCGAAATTCAAAATTGCAACGCACAGGACCCATCGGTAACGGCTGATTGCTGGAAGTATCGCGCTAGGCGGTAGAAGCTGCGCAATGCATCTATATTCGGCATTCGGCACAGGTTGGATCGGTTTTCCCCAAGTGACAGCCTCGCCTTTGCCAGAGCCAGATTTATGGGATCAAGTGCAGAAAGAACTGCACAGCAATCTCAGCAAACCAACATTTGAAACATGGATACGGCCGGTGCGTTGCCTTGCAGCCACTGGCGACACCCTGCAATTGGAAGCACCAAATCCATTYGCCTCCGGCTGGTTACAACGCAACTACCTGGGCCTGATCACCGAACTRGCTAGCGCCCACGGCGGTAGAGCCGTGCAGGTGATCATCACAAGCGCAAACGATCCAGGTGGCTCTCCGCCCCTACCCGCCCCYAGCAACTATCAGCCAAGCAACACACAASCTCAAACTSCCACCCCAGCCACACGGCTAAGGGCAAACCTCAACCCCCGCTACACATTTCAACGCTTTGTGGTGGGCCCCAACAGCCGCATGGCCCATGCCGCKGCCTTAGCCGTGGCCGAATCGCCCGGCAGGGAATTCAACCCCCTTTTCCTGTGTGGTGGTGTGGGCTTAGGTAAAACCCATCTGATGCAAGCCATCGGCCACTACCGGGTGGAGATCGATCCAGAGGCGAGGGTTTTTTATGTTTCAACAGAAACATTCACCAATGATTTAATCCTTGCYATTCGCAAAGATGGAATGCAGGCCTTCCGCGATCGCTATCGCGCCTGTGAYCTTATTTTAGTAGATGATATTCAATTCATTGAAGGCAAGGAATACACCCAAGAAGAATTTTTYCACACCTTYAATGCCCTACATGAAGCCGGTCGTCAAATCGTTATCGCCAGCGATCGGCCCCCAAGTCAAATTCAACGCTTGCAGGAACGGCTGATCTCACGTTTTTCCATGGGCTTAATTGCCGATGTTCAAACACCAGATTTGGAAACGCGAATGGCGATTTTRCATAAAAAAGCAGAACAGGAAAAAATGAAATTACCACGTGATTTAATTCAATATCTAGCCGGCCGCTTCACATCAAATATTCGTGAATTAGAGGGTGCCCTCACCCGGGCTGTGGCCTTTGCATCTATTACTGGCCTACCAATGACAGTGGAATCAGTTGCACCTCTACTTGGTTCATCAATGCCGGAAGGAGAGATTAATCCCAAATTATTGCTAGAAAAAATTGCTGAAGTTTTTGGTGTTAGCACGGTTGAGATGTGCAGCAGCAGTCGTAAAAAAGCTGTTAGCCAAGCCCGCCAGGTGGGAATGCATTTAATGCGTCAATGCACAAACCTAAGCCTGCCTAAAATTGGCGAACAATTTGGTGGTAAAGATCACACAACTGTGATGTATGCAGTGCAGCAAATAGAGAAAAAACTGGGCACCGATCCAAATCTTGCCAACCAAGTGCAGCAGGTTAAAGATCTACTGCAAATTGATTCCCGCAGGCGCAATTAATAAATCAACCAATTAATAAACAAACCAATTAAAAAAGCTCATATCAGGCCATCTATGCTGGTTGCAAAAGCGTAATCTTCCTCTGATATCGGAGATCCTTCATTTTCAGACCTAAGGGTGATATTCACATAGGTGCGGCCAAAGCTGATGTCGGGAAAGCGGCCCTGCTGCTCACAAAAATCATTCAAGCGATCTAAAAAATCACGATTGCTGGCGTAGTTGCTGAATTCAAGCCGCCTTTCCAGCCACTCCACACGGTCTGGTTTTGGTCTAGCTGTCCATTGATGATCCATATCTGAAACTTTAAGCCGCTAGGCAATCGGTGCGCCCTTGGCAAAGACGCTGGGCCCAGGCATTGGCGTAGGCCCCATCAGCGGCAATTTCAGCGGCATCGGCACCGGCCAAACCATGGGGGAAAGTACCAGCGATGGCGGCGTTGGTTACACAAAACATCGCCTTCTGAAAGCTGCTGCAGATCTTCACTCGCACATCACCAGCACCGCGGGTGCGGCCTTCGTAGAGCTGCTCCAAGCGCAAAGGCAGGTGGCGATACATRTCCTGCATCAACAAGCTGGGCGGGATGCCAGCCCCCATGCTGGGCARGGGGTCTGCGTAGAGGGCCCCATAACAAAACTTGGCCTGATCAGGGGATATTTGTTGCGCCTGGGCATTAAAGGAAACGGTGCCCAAAAATGGCGTACCCCTAAGRAAWACAGCCTCCACATAGGGAACAGCCACATCACCAAGAAAAGTGAGGCCAGCTTCTGGGGGCAAGATCCAATAATGATTGCCATCAATCTGCACCCCATAGCTGATCGGATTAGCAGCAGCTGCCACCAAGCCAAGCTTTATGAAATCAACAAGCTCAGCGATTGAGCTAACCCGGCCATCGGCCTCGGCGCTGGCCAGATCGATGAACAGATCGCTCATCACACGCCAAAATTGMCCCAAGGCATGGGTAGTGGCAGCAGMGCGAATCAACTCRGCTAAAAACTGCGGRAAAASAGGATGCAAAATACCCAACAACGGATCTCGCCGTTTACGGGCAATGATCAAGGCRCAATTATTTAAAAATTGATCGCTATCAAGATAGGCRTCCATGCCGCCTGTGCCATGCCAAAGCATGGATTTCATRCAATATTCMGCATATTCAAAATTAATGCGGTCATGGCAAAGATGCCGCCAGATTTTTGCAATTGATTTATCACCATTTAAATACTTAAACAGTGGAAAAGGCACGAGGAATTGATCTTCAGCCTGATAAATCAAATTTTTACTATAGGCATCRAGCACTTCACCATAGCTTTTAAGAACATCAACCACCTCAATTAAATGGGTTTTAGTATCGGCTAGTAATGGTTCAGAAGCAAGTAATTTACGTTGCAATTCCAAGGCGCTTGGAACYGYCCCAGAGCGCACCAATTCAGAAGGTATAACTGGCATTAGCCCACCCCAGCAAATAATTGGGCCATGGCGCCTGTGGCTGCATTGCTTACACTGCCAAGMCCCWCTGGCAACAAACCAATTGAAATAACAGCAATGGCTAAGGCAAGGGCTGGGATTGTTTCCCTTAGCGCCACTGGTGCCAATTGMACATCTAAGCGTTTATGCAGTTCTGGATCATCAGCTGGGGTGATAGCTAAACGGCCAAAAAAGGCGCGATTCACAAGCAACAGAAAGTAAACAGCAGTTAAACCAGATCCAACCATGGAAAGCAAAGTAGCTAATGGATAGGTTTGGATGCTGCCCCTAAATACAAGGAATTCTGAAATAAAACCAGCCGTTCCTGGTAAACCAGCACTTGCCATAACRCCAAGAATCATCAGGGTGCCCGTAAARGGAAGCCCCCGCTCAGGATTAAGAAGSCCCCTCAACACTTCCAAGTCTCTGGTGCCAGTTTTGCGATAAACAATACCCACAAGTAGAAACAAAAGAGCCGAAATCAAGCCRTGGCTAACCATTTGAAAAACAGCGCCCGTTAGGGCAACAGGGGTGGCTGCTGCTGCCGCCAGCAACACATAACCCATGTGGCCCACGGAGCTAAAGGCAACCATGCGCTTCATGTCCCTTTGGGCGATGGCGGCAAATGATCCATAGAGCACTGAAATTGCAGCCCAAATTGCCATGGCGGGAGCAAGCAAAGCCCAAGCATCAGGAAACATCCCTAAGCCAAAACGCAGCAAGCCATAGGTGCCAAGTTTCAACAACACTCCCGCAAGAAGAACTGAAACAGGCGTGGAAGCCTGGGTGTGGGCATCAGGCAACCAACTATGAAATGGCACAAGCGGAATTTTGATGCCAAAACCCACCARTAAACAACCCAGCAATAGGAGTTGACTAGTCATACTRATATTTTCAGTTATTAGCGGGCTCAAACTAAAATCAACACTGCCATTAATTARGGCTAAGCCAAGGAAAGCAGCAAGGATAAGAACACCTGAAAGGGCAGTGAACAAAAGGAATTTAGTGGCTGCATAAACCCTCTGGGCGCCACCCCAAATCAAAATAAGAAGCCARAGGGGAATTAATTCCAGCTCGTAGAAAAGCAGAAAAAACAATAAATTATTAGCAACAAATGCGCCATTWACAGCGCAGCTAATTAGCAAAATAAGAGCAAAGTAAAGCCTGGGYCTTTCGCTCAATTCCCTTGTGCAYACAGCCGCCACAAGGGTTAGGGCGGCATTTAGTAACACCAATGGYAKAGAAAGACCATCTATCCCTAATTCATAACGCAAGCCAAGCTTCTCCACCCAGCTATATGATTCCTGCAATTGCATGCCAGAAATMTCYGGATCAAAGGCAAACAGTAACCTCAAACTCCATATTAATTGAACAACCARCACGGCAATTGCTATGCTACGCATCCGCGTAGGTGCAAGATTGCTTGGCAAAATTAGAAAGAGCAATGCCCCAACCAGGGGAATTAAAAGCAGGATCGAAAGCATCATAATTCGCTCACCCTAAAGACCAAATTAGCGAGCMCAATAGCAGCACAATCGCTAACACTGCTGTGAGCACATAGGTTTGCATTTGGCCRCTAACAGCAAGTTTTAAGCCCTGGGCCCCCTGCATTGAAAGCAAYCCCAAGCGATTAGCAAGGCCGGTGATAACCTCTTGATCAAATCTATTAGTTAAATCGGCAAAGCCTGCAACCAATCTAACAATCGTAGCTCGGTATAATTTATCTGTATAAAAATCGTATGCAAGTAGATCTTGCAGAGCTCTCAAAGGTTTCAATACGGAGCGCGACCAGAAGCGGTCTAAACGCACCAAGCTGCCAGCCAGCACCCCAAGGGCGCCACTGGCAACAACSAGGCCAATRCTTGTWGAATTAACAGCGGATAAACCAGCTACGGGATTTAGGCGCTGAAACATTAATGGTAATAAYAAAACTATTACGGTTAAACTAACCATTGGTAAAGCCATCAACCAATTCACCTCAGGGGCCCGGCGCGTTTTGGGATGGGGAGTRTCKAGGAAAACCTGCCTRTAAACCCTCACCAAATTAAATGCTGTTAAGCCATTTGTTATCAACACAACAGCAGCCAAGAATGGCTGATTTGGCAAGAAGGCTTGCACCAGAAARCCAAAACACCAAAAACAACCCAAGGGCAATAGGCCGGTTAGGCCMGCCCCAGCCACCAAAAAAGCGCTGGTGGTGGCTGGCATGCGTGATCCCAAGCCKCCGAGTTCYGTGAGGTCTTGGCAATTAGTTGTGGCAATAACACTGCCAACACCCATGAAAATAAGTGCTTTTGCTAGGCCGTGGGCAAACAACAACAGCAGTGCCACMGCCGGTTGTTGTAGGGCAATTGCAATAAAAACGAGTCCGAGGTATGAACTTGTGCCATAGGAAAATGCCCTTTTAAGATCCACTTGGGCAATGGCAACCAAGGCGCCGCCAATGGCACTTATGGTGCCCACAACCAATAAAACATCYACTGCAAGTGGCGAAAATTGCAGCAATGGCATCAACTTAAGTAGCACCAATGCTCCGCAGGTAACTACCGCTGAATTACGCAGAATYGARGCTGGGTTTGGGCCCTCCATCGCCTCATCCARCCARAGATGCATGGGRAACTGGGCGCATTTACCCATKGGTCCTGCAATCAAGCCCAAGCCGATTAAAGTACCKGCAARGGGGGTTARGGCTCCAGTGGCGGTGGCTGTGGCCCCCCATTCATAAAGATCATTAAATTCTAAGGATCCAGCCCACGCAGATAGGGCAACCATCCCCATTAAAAGCATCACATCACCAACGCGTTTTGTGAGAAACGCATCCCGGGCAGCGGTAACAACCAAGGGTTGGGCATACCAAAAACCCACCAATAAATAGGTAGACAAYGTAAGCATTTCCAGCAGGAAATAGCTAACAAATAAATTACTGCTAAGCACCAAACCGGCCATAGCCCCCTCAAAGAAACCCAAMAGGGCATAGAAACGGGCTAAGGACCATTCCTTATCTAAATAACCAAGGGCGAAAACCTGCCCTAATAAACTCATRRCCGTAACAAATTCCAAGGCCGARAGATTTGTAAGGCTTAGTTCAAAACCAATTTGGAGTTTTAAATCAGCAACAGCAAACCAATCAAACTGCAGGCGTTGGGCACCCAGTTGCAATATTTGGCGCAACACCAAACTGCCATGGATTACACCAAGCAATGTCATTARCAAATTTAAATATGCAGCTGGCCTTGGCCCCTGGCGTTTAAACCAACCGGCCGCCCATGGCAWCGAAAGCARCATGCCACTCAAGCCRTATATCGGAATCAGCCACACAAGCTGAATCGAAAGGGGTAAATCGGATTGCATARATCAGGAATGCTGCAATGCTTGCAACCAAGCAGCYAAATCAACGCTATGTAGTTGTTCTTCCTCAAGTAGTGCTTGAAAAAAATYCCTGTTATCGCGATCATTAATCAATTGGCAAAACCTACTTGCCTCCGTGTAATGAAAAACCAAATCTTCCTCTAATTTGAGATTAGCTAGCAGCARCCCCTCCAAATTATTTGCACTWTCAACAGGCCGCAATTGAGATGCGGCAGGGGCAACGCCAAGGCTGAGCATGCGATYAATGATGCGTTCGCTGTGTTGCATCTCCTCAACTGCTTCCTTGCGAAAACGATCGGCAGCTTCCACTAGCTGCCAGTTGTTAACTAAACAAGCATGGGTGATGTATTGCTGCACMGCAGAGAACTCAAGGCTTAAGGCCCTACCKAGGGCCGCAAGCACCCTTGGATGAATCGTTGCCATGGGCMTTAACTCCGTCGRCTGCCGCTRGCGATCAAGGCAGGCTCCACCTCTGCGTGGGGACGGGCGATGATGTGGGCTGCCACTAGTCCATCGCCAACCCTTTCACAGGCATCAGCACCAGCCCTAACGGCTGCATTAACAGCTCCAGTTTCACCGCGCACCATCACGGTTACATAACCGCCGCCCACGAATT
This sequence comes from Synechococcus lacustris str. Tous, assembly GCF_003011125.1. GTDB lineage: Bacteria > Cyanobacteriota > Cyanobacteriia > PCC-6307 > Cyanobiaceae > Synechococcus_D > Synechococcus_D lacustris. Next base: position 19,019 of record NZ_PXVC01000012.1, read on the forward strand.
CACGGGCGATCAAGGTAACTTCTGCAGCTTTGGTCATGGCATCAGCGGCCTCGATGGCAGGCACCAAGCCACGGGTTTCAATCATGCCTAAAGCGATACCTTGAATTGGATTTGTCATGGCGGTTGAACGGCTACGGGTGGAAGGACTTTTTGGAGCGCTGGTGCTTGCTTTAGCTGGAACAGCTGGGGGTGTTGAAGGGGGAGTTGACGGCGATGTTGACGAGGATGGCACGGATTCAGCGGGCTGACGGGGTGTGGGGGTTGCCATGGCTGGAAGTGTTGTAAATGGTTAGTGAGCGAGRGGATTACTGGGTCAGCCGTCGGGGGCCCAGAAATCAATAATTCCGCCGATGGTGAGATCTGTATATGTRTTTGGATCAGGGCAAGCAAAGCGGGCCGCAGAACCACTGGCAGTAAAAACCCAATTGCCTGCTGAAGCACCAACTGGGTCTACGGCAACGCTTAATTTGCCTTTATTGCTGCGCAACACCCTTAGGTGCATATGGCCTAAACCAGCCACCCGATGGGTGCAAACAAGAGAACCGATCACCTGCATGATTTCCATTAGCTGGCCACCGGTGTTGCAGGGGGCTTGGGTGGTTCTGGTTCCCAATGGTCGATGATGCCAACAATTGTTAAATCGCTGGGGTAAGACTTACTTCCAGCCGCCTCCCTAGCGGCAGAACTGCCCACGCAAATTACCCAGTCGCCAGGCACACAACCCACAGCATCTACCGCCACCTTTTGGGTGCTGCCATCAAGCACAACCTGCAGATGTTTATGTTCAAAATCTGGAATGCGATTGGTTGAAACCAACGGCTTCACAACTTTACAAATAAGCATCTCAATGACCTCCAGGGGTGGGAAATGTAATGGTTGATCTAACCGTTTCCGCGGGCACAAAGCGGTCGCGATCCCTCACAGATAACAGCACATGCAGCAGCCCCTGTTGATAAAGATCGGCATAACGTTGCTCCATGGCAGTCATCACCCTTTCCCCATGGGCAATGGCCCTTTCCCTGGCACCTGGCACATTGCCGCGGTAATCAAAACGCACCACAACGGGCACTGGTAAACCGCGGGAAACATTTAAACCACGAAAGATTTTAATGCCCACATCAAGATCTGCTGTGCCTTCTTCAACCGTATCAACRTAGGCAAAGTAAGTGAGGTTGCGCAGATGGATTTCCTTAAAGCCAATGCCAACGCCAATGAATCGTTCGGCATGGCCRGCATCGCCATAGGCACCGCCGTGGTATTCACGAACGTAATCAATTTGGGAGATRTTATTTTCAATCAACTGSGAWATCAAAGTGATCATCCCTGCATCGGGCKCCCCCTCCACGGCAAACTCCACCATTTGGCGAATCTTTTCTCGAGCAGCCTGGGGAGTTAAAGACTTAGTTGCTTCATAAATATTGCTTGCATCAAGCCATTGATCCAAAGCTGCATTGCCCTCGCGATCGGGCACATGCACTCGTATTGCGTCGGTGTCGGTGTCTAGGCCGAGCAGCAAAAGGTCTACCGATGCACCACAGCAAAAACTATTTTCAACAGCAACGCGGAAGGCYTGCAGTCTGTCCATGCCAGCGGCTGCCGCAGCTGAATCATTGGAAGCATGGGCGGCGCAGCCTTCATGGCTTGGGTCAATCGAGCTGAAGTGATACACCACCGCTTTCAGGTAACGGGTGGCTTCGTGGGCAGCGTTGGGCTTGGCTTCTCTAAAACGTAAATGTTCAGTTTTTACCCAACGATCAACGGTATTTTCCACATCAAACATGGCCCCAGCATGGGGCCGCCGCCGCACACAACTAAAGGGAATACGTAATCCAAATGCAATCGCATGSGCTAAACGACCATCTGCACATGGGGTGATATCGAGCAGATGAAAGCCACATTCAATTAATAGGCGTTCAAATGAATCGCCGTTGGTGCCATCAAGGGGGTCGGTTTCAAAAAATGCTTGGCTTGTTTGTTCATAGGTTTCAAATACGCACCAAGCGAATAGGCGGCGCATATCCAACTGGGTTACCCAAGCCATCTCAAGGATTGGCAATGGCAATTCATAGCCGAGCTCAGCTTTAGCTAATCGTTGTGCATCGTTAATAAAATTTGGCTCATGCTGCAATGCGGATAGCTGTTGCAGCACCGGAACAATGCGATCAAATGAGCCTTTTACCTGCTGGTCGTAGGCATGCAAACGGCTATTTGCAGCTGAATCACTAAGGCAGTGGCCTGAGCTACTAGCGCGGTTTGGCCACACYACTGGGCGACGCCTGGGAGCGGTTGGCTCAAAGGGCCTAGCGGTGTAGGAAGCACGGCGCTGGATCAACCGCGGGCACCCCCAGACACWGTGATCAATGAACCCTTATCGGTGTTGCCGCTTGAACCGGTAACCCTGCTAACCGGGGCGACAATGTCTTCATTGCGCTTTTGCTGCATAGCAGCCATYGAATTTTGCAASCCCACCCGGGAGGGATTACGTCTMCGGGCGGAGGGTCCCTCGGTGCCAGTTACACGCTTGCCACGGTCCCAGTCGTCGCCGGTGATTTTATGGCCTGAACCCTCACCGGTAACCCGAGAAACAGGTTCCTGGCCTGGCTCTGCTGGAGCGGCTTGCACCACGGCAGCACTGGGGGAGCGATCAAAACGAAACTGTTCTGTGCCGGTTACCTTGCCGCTCGCCATGTCAAAGGGACCTGTGATGCGGCCACCTTGCTCATAGGTGCTTCCGGTTACGGCACCAACTTTYTCCCTTTGCGCTTGGGCTGAACGGGCCGGCGACTGAATACTGAAGCGCTGCCAATTGGTTCCAGCTATGGGCTGGGGGAAATCAGGCTCACTGGCAAAGCTTTTGCCGCAGCTGCTCTGCTGTTGATCAGCACCCACATAGGGTGTGCCGGTGATGTTTTCGCAAGCACCCCGTTCAGCGCCGGTCATCACACCGCCAATCCCCGGCTGAAGCCCCGTTAATGGGCTGGCCTGGCGCCTGGGGGTTCTGGCTTGGATAGCAGCTGAAGCGGCGGGGGAACAAAAATTTCCAGCCTGCTCCAAACCTATATATGGAGTGCCCGTAACGATCTTGCARCTGCCTGGTTCATCGCCGGTAACTTTTTCGGAGCGACCGGTGCTGGTGCCACTCACCACCAAGCTGCGGCTGGTGAGGCTAAAACCCACYTTGGCTGCTTCTGGGCTGGGGCTGGTGGCGCAAAAGCGCTCATATTGCTGGCTGCCAACGTATTCATCACCGGTTACCAAACGGCAGCTGCCGGGTTCATCGCCGGTAACTTTGTCGTGGCGACCCACATGGGTACCAGTGATACCAGTGCCTTTAATCGTATTTAGGCTGCTCACCTTGGTGGCTGCCCGTCCGCCAACCGGGGGCTCCGAGCCCAGGTATTGATCGCCGGTTAACTGCAAACCGGAGCCGCTTTCATCACCCGTAACCTTTTCGCTCCTGCCCACGATCACACCAGATACGGCCTGGCCTCCGAGGGTGTTACTGCGGCCAACTTTGCGCACACTTGGGCTGAATCCACCGCAATAGGCAGCGGATTGATTGGCGGAAATATATTCAGTGCCCGTGATTGATTTACAGGTGCCTGGCTCATCGCCAGTTACCTTTTCACTGCGACCAACTTCGTTGCCGGTAACGCGATTGCCGTGGCTGGTGGCACTAACGCGCACCTTTGCCGGCTGCTGGGAAGCAGGCTTGGTTTGGCAAAAGGTTTGGAACACCTCAGCGCCTAGATATTCAGTGCCGGTAATAGTTCTGCAGGTGGCAGCTTCGTTGCCGGTGGTTTTAAGGGAGCGATTGGCCTGGGTGCCGGTAACKGTTGAACCTGCAAGGGTTTCACTAACSCCTACCTTCCAGGAGGCATCAGCGGCGGCGGCTTGCTTAGATCCGTGCCTATTGGGGCCGCTGGGGCGACTGGAGCTACCACTGGTGCGGGCAACAGCAGCTGCACCGGTTTTACTGCGCAGTTCGCGGATTTTTAAGGCGAGCTCACGGCTGCTGATATCTGGGTTTCCCTGGCGCATTACCGCTGCGGTGCCGCTGGCCTGGCTGGTATTGGCGAGCTTTCCCCGTTTCGCTAGGGCTTCCCTACGGGCCAGTACAAGGGCACGGCTTGGGTTGTGCTGGCTCTGGCGACGGGGGGTTTGCTGGTTRTGGGGGCGGRCCGAAGCAGCGCCTGGGCTGAAAATAGTTGTTGGTGCTTGGGTTGGGGTGGCTACGGGAACCACCACAGGTGTTGCTGGGGGAGTTTGTTTTGCCACATCACTGCGGGTGCGGTCTTTACCGGATTCAGCCCGTTTGCCACGGCGGCTTAAGGCCTCACGCCTGGCAAGGGCAAGATCGCGGCTGGGGTTGGCGATGCGCCCCCTATTCAGGTTGTGGCTTGGGGCCACCAAACTCTGCTGGCGAAACACCGTTGGCTCAACGGTTACAGGTGCAGAAGCAACAACAGCAGTGCGACTGGGGCGAGCCTCAACGGCACTGCGCACCCTTCCGGCACTGGTGGAATAGCGCTTTTCGGCTGTTTTTCCACCATTGGAAAGCGCCATGCGCCTTGCCAATGCCGCCTCGCGACTCGACTGCTGTGCCATATCCGCCCCCTAGATAAAAAAGCTTGTGAAAAGGTCCCCGCCGAAACGGGGACCAAATTGATGCGCTGATCAGCGCGCTTCGAAAACAACGAAGCAAGAACCCTGGCTCTGGGTGTAGGCGTCGTAGCCCACCAGACGCACGTGGTGGTCGGGGTATGCMCGATGGCAACCCTCGAGTTCGCTCACGATCACACTCAGATCCTTTTCACCGAAGAACGGCAACTTCCAATACGACCAATAGATCGACATGGAACGGCTGGGATGAACGTGCTCCACCACAGGGCTCCAGCCCTGGGCAATGATGTAGGCGATCTGGTCGTAGATCTCGTCCTGGGTCATCGGCGGTAGAAAGCCGAATGTCTCCAGGGTGGCGACTGTTTGATAGTCACCCACGGTGCTCTTAAAGGGCATGGGGATCCTTAGTGGTTTGGTTTACAGGAAGTCGCCTTGGATCAGGCGTTCACGTCGAGCTTGTCGACGGTGTCGAACTCGAACTTGATCTCCTTCCAAGTTTCGAGGGCAATGGCCAGCTCGGGGCTGTGCTTCGCGGCTTCCGTGAGGATGTCGCGGCCTTCCTTCTCAATTTCGCGACCGGCGTTGCGTGCCTTAACGCAGGCCTCGAGGGCCACGCGGTTAGCAGCGGCGCCAGCGGCGGAACCCCAGGGGTGACCGTGGGTGCCACCACCGAATTGGAGAACGGAATCGTCGCCGAAGATCGCCACCAGGGCGGGCATGTGCCACACGTGAATACCGCCGGAGGCAACGGCAAACACACCGGGCATTGAACCCCAGTCTTGATCGAAGAAGTTACCGCGGGTGCGGTCTTCGGGCACGAATGATTCGCGCARTTGGTCGATATAACCGAGGGTTGTTTGACGGTCGCCCTCGAGTTTGCCCACCACCGTGCCGGTGTGGAGCTGGTCACCACCAGACAAACGCAGGCACTTGGCGAGCACGCGGAAGTGAATGCCGTGCTTGGGATGGCGGTCGATCACAGCGTGCATGGCACGGTGGATGTGAAGCAGCATCCCGTTTTTGCGGCACCACYTRGMCAAACCGGTGTTGGCGGTAAAGCCACCAGTTATGTAGTCGTGCATGATGATCGGCTGATCGAGTTCCTTAGCGAACTCGGCCCGCTCATACATTTCTTCAGGGGTATTGGCGGTGCAATTGAGGTAGTGACCTTTGCGCTCGCCGGTTTCCTGCTCAGCCAATTTCACAGCTTCAGCAACGAACTCGAAACGGTTCTGCCAACGCTGGAAAGGCTGGGAGTTGATGTTTTCGTCGTCTTTGGTGAAATCAAGGCCACCGCGGAGACATTCATAAACCACCCGGCCGTAGTTTTTACCGCTCAGGCCGAGTTTCGGCTTGATGGTGCAACCAAGCAGGGGACGGCCGTACTTGTTCATACGGTCGCGCTCAACCTGGATCCCGTTGGGGGGACCACCACAGGTTTTGATGAAGGCCAAGGGGAAACGGATGTCCTCTAGGCGCAGGTGACGCAGGGCTTTAAAACCGAACACGTTGCCCACCAAGGAGGTGAGCACGTTGGTGATGGAGCCCTCTTCAAACAGGTCGAGGGGATAGGCGATGAAGGCATAGAAAGCCTCCTTGTCGCCGGGCACCTCTTCGATGCGGTAGCAACGGCCTTTGTAGAAGTCGAGGTCGGTTAGGAGCTCAGACCACACGGTGGACCAGGTGCCAGTAGAGGATTCAGCGGCTACAGCGGCAGCCACTTCTTCCCTGGGAACACCTTCCTGGCCGGTGCACTTGAAACAGGCCAGCAGGTCGGAATCGAGGGGAACGTAGTCAGGAGTCCAGTAGGTGTCCCTGTACTCCTTGACCCCTGCGTCGTACTTCTTGCTCATGGGGAAAACTCAGATGGATTCAGTTGGGGATTGGGGTTCGGTGTCCCGCCGGGGGAGCGCCTAGACCTCAGTCCTTGGAACCCAGGAAGTTGCTGCTGCCACCGAGGGCAGGCTCCACTTCGCGGTGGGGACGGGCGATGATGTGGGCGGCAACAAGGCCGTCACCAACGCGTTCGCAGGCATCGGCGCCTGCGCGCACTGCCGCGTTTACTGCGCCGGTTTCACCGCGCACCAAAACGGTTACGTAGCCGCCGCCGACGAACTCACGACCGATCAGTCGCACTTCTGCGGCTTTGGTCATGGCGTCTGCCGCCTCGATCGCAGGCACGAGGCCGCGGGTTTCAATCATGCCGAGGGCAATGCCCATTGTTTCGCTTGCCATTGCCAACTCCTGAAGGGGGGGCGGAAAGTTCGCCGCTAACACTGCTCCCGCAAAGGCGCATCCGTCAAGACGTTTGAGACCCCTAACCAATCAGCGTCTGAGGGGGCTCATATAAGCAACACTGATCAAAGCAACTTCTATCTTTACAATTGGTTTTCAAAGCGGTTGGGCATCGGCAACGAATGCAACCCCACCGAAATATTCCAAAATTGAATTAACCGCTGGCTTGAGMCGCTCAATCGTGGCTTCGTCGCAAAAAACAATTACGTGGGCATTTGCGCCAAGGCCACTGAACTCCATCGATTCAGACACCACATCGCCACTACGCCCCCTGCCAGTTACGTGGCGCATCACTGAATAGCCAGGCGCCCCTGCMGCTCGAATGGCATGGAGCACTTTGTCGAGCTCGCGCTCGCTCATGATCAAATCAAGGCGTTTCATRGCTCAACCGGCAGGGATAAAGCGCTGWATCAGCGCCATGTATAAGGGGATACCAAATATTATATTGAACGGAAAAGTAATACCCAATGAGCTTGATATATAGAGGCTTGGATTAGCTTCAGGCACCGTCATTCTCATCGCTGCAGGTACGGCGATGTAGGAGGCGCTTGCACACAACACCATGAATAACAATGCRTTGCCYTGACTCAAACCCAAAAACACAGCAATCCCCAAACCAATGCCTGCATTTAAAAGGGGCATCAGCAGGGCAAAACCAGTAAGAAATGCCCCGGCGCGCCKTAGGTCMCCCAGCCGTTGAGCCGCAATAATGCCCATGTCTAACAGGAAAAAACAAAGCACCCCATAGAAAAGCCTGCCGGTGAAAGGCTCCATTTTTTCAACGCCACTGGGGTTGAAAAATGCAACAAGAAAGCCAATTATCAAGCTGCCAATCAACAGATAAACGGAGCTATTTAAAAAGGCTTCATGCAGCAGGGCCCCCCAGCCAGCGTTCACATCACTGCGGCGATCGCGGGCCGCTAATTTAACAAGTAGCAAGCCAACAATTATGGCCGGCGACTCCATCAGAGCCAAGGCMGCAACCATGAAACCATCTGATTGGATGTTCAATACCTTGAGAAAGCTTTCAGCTGTAATAAAAGTAACTGCTGAAATCGAACCGTAGGCAGCTGCAATCGCAGCAGAATTGAACACGTCAAATTTACTGCGCAATAGAAAAAAGCAGTAGATRGGCACCAGCACCGACATCACAACCGCAGCTGAAATTGTTAAAACAACATTTCCACCAAGGCCGCTGTGCTGCAATTCAACACCYCCTTTAAAACCKATAGACAGCAATAAATAAAGGGAAAATAACTTGGGCAGTGGGGCTGGAATCTCTAAATCGGTGCCCAASAGCACCGCAAAAACCCCMAGAAAAAAGAACAAAATTGCTGGWGAGAGCAAATTTTGCAGAACCAGGCTTGTATCCAATGGCCTCCTTTGGGGCGTGTTTGTCTACTGGAATTAAGCAGGGCTGTCAAAGAGCAGAATGGCCCACCTGGTGCAGGGCAAGGGTGGCAAAAAATCCAAAGGTGCTTGTGATCGCTAGCGGTAATCCCGTCAAAGTGGCTGAAATAAAAGCGATCTTGGCTCCCGTTGAGCTGCAGGTGCGCCAACAGCCTGAGGGGTTGGAAATTGCTGAAACCGGTAGCACCTACTTAGAAAATGCCCGTTTAAAGGCCGCTGAGGTGGCTCGCATCTGCGGCCACTGGGCCCTAGCTGATGATTCAGGCCTTGAGGTGGATGCCCTRGGCGGTGCACCAGGTATTTATTCCGCCAGATATGCGGCGAGTGATAAGCAAAGAATTGAGCGGCTTTTAGAAGAACTKAAGGAAAGTATTTACCGAAGCGCCGGTTTTCATAGTGCCGTGGCCTTGGCCGACCCCTTCGGCAACATCCGCCTGGAGGCAGAGGGTATTTGTAGAGGTGAAATTCTCAGCTCGCCAAGGGGGGAGGGTTATGGCTACGACCCTGTTTTTTGGCTGCGGGAAGCGGGAAGCACCTACGGCCAAATGCCACCCCATCAAAAAATCAAATTGGGCAGCCGGGGCAAAGCGATCCGGGCCATAGCCGCCCAGATGGCCCACCTATTGGAAATTGAATTAACTAACTAATGGGAAATAACTAACGGGAATTAATGCTTGCCACAGCACGCATGGCAGCGGCGGCAGCCTCCTCCACATCACCTTCTTTCCCCGCCAAGGTGAGGCGGCCAAAGGCACCCACAGCCTTCACATCCACCACGGTGATGTTTGAAGCCTTCTCAGCTTCATTGGCGGCAATCAGCACATAGCCAGCCGGCTCTGTTTCCAAGATGAACATGCTCATGCCCGATTGAATCATCGAACCGCGCCGATTTAGGCGGTTGATCAAAACCGCATGGTCGGGGGTGATGGCACGGATGATCTCCGTCCAGCTAACAGTGCAAGGGCTGCGTCGATCAACGCTGCTGCCGATCGACTCCAGCACCACCTGGCCCGAATGCAACACATTGCTTTGGTCGCGGTGATARAGGGCCAAGGAGCCAAATGCCCTCTCCACCACCATTTGGCCCAAGCGCACGGTGCTCGCCTTCAGGGCGATATCGGTAACCCGATGAACTGCCATGCCTGGTGAAACCTCAAGCCAGAGGCAGGCATCGCCTGGAATAGGTAAAAAGCCCTGGGAAACAGTGCCCATGTAGGCCGCCAACTGGGGCTGCAGGGAATCAAGAAACACATAGGTGCGCAGCTGGATCGATCCCACCTGCCCCCCCTGCCTTGCCAGCCGTCGCCCCTCGCTATCGGTGGTAACKGTTACGCAACTTGGCCCACTGGCCACATCCACCTGGGTACCTGTAATAGCAACACCTGAGCCGCCATCACGCATACCGGCCCGCCGACGCCGTATGGAGAGATCGTCGGCAGAGGTTGACAGGGGATTTTTGATTAATAGTGGCGCGACTCTACCGGGCTACCCCTTGCGCTCACCTTGGGAGTGGGTACCTTCCGGCCAATACCCCTAGCAATGCTGATGGCAACCACAACCCGTTCCAGCGAAGCTCAACCCATYGCCAACCAAGAACCCCAAGCCAATTTCTCTGAGTTGATYGCCACAGCCATGGATCAAGGGGTGAAGCCTGAACAGGCCCTCGCCTTCATCGGCCTCGGCCTGATGCACAAAATGGGCACCCCAAACCACAGCAACTTCACCACGATTTGGAATGAAAGCCAGGGAGAGGCCGCTGACCTGCACAATTTGCGCCAACGGCTTGAGCTCACCGACCTGGCTGTGCGCACCGGTGCGCCCTTAAGCACCGCTGAAGTTGCAGTGCTGTTGGGTGCCCGTCCAGGTACTCCAGTGGTGGAAAGGGGTGGCCTAGTGGCGCGCCGCATCAGCCGCAATGTGTGGAAATTAAGCCGCTCTGCTGATGGCGCTGAGCGCCAAGCCGGCGGCTATGGAGATGCTTTCCGCCGTCGCCTSTAGAAAATTCAGCTTTTAGAGCAACAAATTTGTTGTTTTTCCCCTAGATCCGGAAGATAAGGAAACGACTGGAGCACTTAATGCACCAGCACRCCTATCAATAGCTGTATCTACTAGTGCTGCTGTTGGAGATTCTCAAGGAAAATGGCCAGAGGGAGGTGTTTTGCGGACTCACCTCCATCGTTTGGCTCCACCGCCGCATGCCAGATGCCTTCTTTTTGGTGGTGGGCTCCCGCACCTGCGCCCATCTGGTTCAAAGCGCCGCAGGCGTGATGATTTTTGCTGAACCCCGTTTTGGCACAGCCATTTTGGGGGAAAGGGACCTGGCCGGTTTAGCCGATGCAAATGAGGAGTTAGATCGGGTTGTTGGCGATCTGCTGGCGCGCCGCCCAGAAATYCGCACCCTCTTTCTGGTGGGTTCCTGYCCCAGTGAGGTGATCAAGCTCGACCTAGCTAAAGCAGCGGAACGGCTCAGCACCCGCCTGCAGGGCTCCGTGCGGGTTGTTAATTACAGCGGCAGTGGCATTGAAACCACCTTCACCCAAGGGGAAGACAATGCCCTCACCGCCCTRGTGCCCTTCCTGCCCCGCAACGATGAAGCACAACTGCTGCTGGTGGGCACCCTTGCCGATGGGGTGGAAGAGCGCTTTTTAACCTTGTTTGAGCGGCTTGGCATCACAAAAGTGGCAAGCTTGCCGCCGCGGCGCTCCACCGATCTACCCAGCCTTGGCAGCGGCACCAAAGTGTTGCTTGCTCAACCCTTCCTAGGGGCTACGGCTAGGGCTCTCCAGGCCCGCGGCGCCCAATTAMTCAGCAGCCCCTACCCCCTTGGCGTGGAGGGCAGCAGCCTTTGGTTTGARGCTGCGGCAACCGCTTTCGGCATCGAYMCAGCCCACACCGCATCGGTGCTCAACCCCCTYAAAGAAAGGGGCAGAGCTGCAGTGGCTCCCCATCGCCTTGAACTGGAGGGCAAGCGCCTGTTTCTGCTGCCAGATTCCCAAATGGAGCTTGCCCTTGGCCGTTTCCTGCATCGGGAATGCGGCATGGAGTTGGTGGAGGTGGGCACTCCATACCTGGATCGCGCCCTGCAACAGCCTGAGCTTGATCTCCTGCCAGCAAACCTAAATTTGAGTGAAGGACAACATCTAGAGAAACAACTGGATAGGGTGCGGGCAGCCAAGCCCGATCTTGTGGTGTGTGGCATGGGTTTAGCCAATCCCCTTGAGGCGGAAGGCATTGCCACCAAATGGTCGATCGAATTGGTTTTTAGCCCAATTCACGGCTGCGACCAAGCCGGTGATTTAGCTGAATTATTTGCTCGGCCCCTGCGCCGGCGCGCTGCCCTGGCCTTTAACTGAAATCCCATGGAACTCACCCTCTGGACCTACGAAGGCCCCCCCCACGTGGGGGCTATGCGCATAGCCACTTCAATGGAAGGGCTGCACTACGTGCTCCATGCCCCCCAAGGGGACACCTATGCCGACCTGCTGTTCACGATGATCGAGCGGCAAAACAAGCGGCCGCCAGTTACCTACACMACATTTCAGGCCAGGGACCTGGGGGGCGACACCGCAGATTTAGTAAAGCGTTCAATCAGCGATGCGGTGGAACGCTTYAAGCCGGAGGCTTTGCTCGTGGGTGAAAGCTGCACAGCGGAATTAATCCAGGATCAACCAGGCAGCCTTGCCCAAGGCATGGGTTTYAACCTGCCGATCGTGAATTTGGAATTGCCCGCCTATTCAAAAAAAGAAAATTGGGGTGCTTCCGAAACCTTCTATCAACTACTGCGAACCCTGCTCAAGGATCAAGTATTAGCCCCTGGCGCTGCCAAACCAAGCCCCAGCCGCTGGCGCGCGGAAGGGCGCAAACCGCGGCTTAATTTGCTCGGCCCCAGCTTGCTGGGWTTTCGCTGCCGCGACGACGTTATTGAGGTAACRAAAYTATTAGCTGATATGGGCATCGATGTGAATGTGGTGGCACCCCTGGGGGCCAGCCCTTCGGATCTAAARCGGATTCCAGAGGCGGATGCAAACCTCTGCCTCTATCCAGAAATTGTTGAAAGCAGCTGCAGTTGGCTGGAGCGTCAACTGGGSATGGCTGTTGTGCGCACGGTACCCATCGGCATTGGCGCCACCCAGCAGTTTCGAGAGGAGATCGCAACTGTTTTAGGGCTTGATCAATTGCCGCCAGCGCCGGAGCGATCAAGGATGCCTTGGTATTCGCAATCGGTGGATTCCACCTACCTAACGGGCAAGCGGGTATTTATTTTTGCCGATGCCACCCACGCGATTGCAGCAGCGCGTATTGCCAGTAAAGAACTGGGCTTCCAAGTGGTGGGGCTGGGCAGCTACTGCCGCGAGCAAGCAAGGGCTGTGCGGGCTGCCGCCCAGGAGCTAGGCCTTGAAGCRTTAATCAGCGACAACTACCTAGAGGTGGAGGCWGCCATGGCAGCGGCTGCCCCCGAATTGGTGCTTGGCACCCAAATGGAGCGCCATAGCGCCAAGCGGCTTGGGATTCCATGCGCTGTAATTTCAGCGCCATTGCATGTGCAAGATGTGCCGGCCCGCTATGCACCGCAGATGGGTTGGGAAGGGGCAAATGTAATTTTCGACAGCTGGGTGCACCCCTTGATGATGGGATTAGAGGAACATCTAATTGGAATGTTCCGCCATGATTTTGAGTTTGTTGAGGGCCAYATGAGCCATAARGGCCAAAAAACAGCAGTGGYSGAAACRGCAGCACCTGAAGTTCAAACGGATGCTGGCTGCACCTGGGCTAATAGCGGAACAGCTGAATTAGGCAGAATTCCCTTTTTTGTGCGCGGCAAAGTGAAACGCAACACCGAAGCCTTTGCCCAGGAGCGAGGCATCAAGGAAATCACCGATGAGGTGCTATATGAAGCTAAGGCCCATTTCACGCGGTAGATCTTCATCCCCTTAGCAAGCAACAGCTGAATTCCTTCCATCCCCACCCCTGAACCGCTGATGACCGCCACGATCACCCCCCCCAGCAGCAGCACCAACAGCCGTGAAGACGGCGAAGGTAGCCTCCAAGTGCATCAAGACGCCTCGATGCAAATCGAGGAAGGCGCCCTAGTTATCGCCGTTTATGGCAAGGGGGGCATTGGTAAATCAACAACCTCTTCCAACCTTTCAGCTGCTTTTTCTAAACTTGGCAAGCGGGTATTGCAGATCGGCTGCGATCCAAAACACGACAGCACCTTTACGCTTACCAAAAAAATGGTGCCAACGGTTATTGATATTTTAGAAACCGTTGATTTTCACACKGAAGAACTACGCCCCGAAGATTTTGTGTTTGAAGGCTACAACGGTGTGATGTGCGTGGAGTCTGGCGGTCCCCCTGCCGGCACTGGCTGCGGCGGTTATGTAACAGGCCAAACCGTAAAATTGTTAAAAGAGCACCATCTTTTAGAAGATACGGATGTTGTTATTTTTGATGTTCTTGGAGATGTGGTGTGCGGCGGTTTYGCTGCGCCGCTYCAGCATGCWAATTATTGCTTAATYGTAACCGCMAATGATTTTGATTCTATTTTTGCAATGAATAGGATCATTGCCGCCATTCAAGCAAAGGCAAAGAACTATAAAGTTCGCCTCGGGGGAGTTGTGGCAAATCGCAGTAAAGACACGGATCAAATTGATAAATTCAATGAGCGTGTAGGCATGCGCACAATGGCCCACTTCCCCGATTTGGATGCCATACGCCGCTCGCGATTAAAGAAGTGCACGATATTTGAAATGGAAGCAACACCTGAGGTGGAAGCCGTGCAAAAAGAATACATAGCCCTTGCCCAACGCATGCTTGATAATGTGGTTCCCCTAGAAGCTGAATCACTTAAAGATCGTGAGATATTCGACCTGCTGGGTTTCGATTAAAACCCGAGAAAGTTTCAAGATATAAATTAAATAAACAGAATCATCAATGATTGTAAGCGCATCMCAACACAGTTYATTTGCATTGGGTCTTACCATATTAGCYGGGTTATCYACTGGAATAGGCAGTTTATTAGGKCTTAGCACCCGCAGATCAAACACAACATTTTTAACACTTTCCCTTGGCTTTTCTGCAGGGGCGATGATATACGTTTCATTGGTGGAAATATTACCTAAAGCGCGCTTGGCTCTACAGCCACTATTRGGAAATAGYTTAGGATATTTAGCAACCGTACTTGCCTTTTTTGCTGGCATCGCACTAACGGCCCTAATCGATCAGCTTTTACCATCCCATGATGCAGCAGTGTTATTTAAACTTCAATCTGAAGTTGGCGATAATCAAACGGCCATGGGACGCCGCCGSCTATGGCGAGTTGGTTTATTTTCAGCCCTAGCGATTGCAATCCATAATTTCCCTGAAGGTTTAGCCACATTCCTAGGCGCCTTGAACAATCCAAGGGTTGGCGTGAGCATCGCCGTTGCAATTGCGATACACAACATCCCTGAAGGCTTGGCGGTTTCAGCACCTATCTATTATGCAACTGGCAGTCGCCGTAAAGCTTTCTGGTGGTCTTTTCTATCAGGAGTTGCAGAACCCTTAGGTGGCTTAGTTGGCTATTTCCTGTTCCAATCATTTCCCAATCAATTGGCCTTTGGCTTGGTATTTGCTGGAGTTGCTGGGGTAATGCTCTACATATCATTTGATGAGTTATTACCTGCCGCCAAGGAATAYGGCGAACAGCAGCATGCTATTTGGAGCCTAATTGCCGGCATGGCGGTTATGGCAATCAGCCTGGTATTACTTGCTTAATTGCCAATTCAATAGCTGAATAGCACTTTTCCAGCTCACTATTTGTAATGCAAAGTGGCGGCAAAATATAWACAACATTACCGAGGGGCCTTATATATACACCCTGTTCCASRCACTKACGCTGGATYTGTTTRCCGATYGGGTTTAGATAGCTGTTTTCGCCAGCGTTGAGCTCGAAGGCGGCCATGGTGCCAAGGCAACGGGGCCGCTTCACCTGGGAAAGCAGGCTCAGCTGCTCCAGCAGGGGGGTGTGCCGTTGCTCAAAGCCCTCAAAGCGYTCTGGGTTTTGCTGCAGTAAATCYAAGCTGGCCAGGGCGGCGGCGCAGCCCAAGGGATTGGCCGTGAAGCTGTGGCCATGGAAAAAGGTATCGCTGGGCTTCTCGCTGATGAAGCCCYGGTAGAGCCKTTCACTTGCCATCGTTGCGCCCATGGGTAGGAAACCACCCGTGAGCCCTTTRGAGAGGGCCATCAGGTCGGGCTGGATACCGGCTTTCTGGCAGGCAAACAGGGCTCCGGTGCGGCCGAAACCGGTGAAAACCTCATCGGCGATCAGCAGCGCGCCAGCAGCCTGGACCCTGTCCGCCACTGCCCGCAAGAAGGATGGACGCACGACGCGCATGCCACTTGCCCCCTGGATCAGGGGTTCGAGAATCACCGCTGCTGTGGGTGTCTCAAGTGCCAGCTCTAATTGCTTAAGGGCCTGCTGTTCCCGCGGCTCAACGCTGTCGTCGCCCCAGTGGCTGTGGGGCCAGGCGACCCTGGCCACATCAAAAAGCAGGGGCTCGTAGGCGGCGGTGAATAGGGAGCGATCACCTAGGGCCATGGTGCCTACGGTGTCGCCGTGATAAGCCCCCTCAAAGGCGATTAACTGGTGGCGCTCGCTGTTCTGGTTGCGCCACCACTGCCAGGCGATCTTGAGGGCCACCTCCACGGCGGTGGAGCCATTATCTGAGAAAAACAGGCGCTGCAGCCC
>NZ_PXVC01000120.1 GCF_003011125.1 Synechococcus lacustris str. Tous
TCTTTCTTCATCCATATAGGTGCTTTTCCGCCCATGCCGCCCCATTCGTGAATTCCATTACGCCAACGGGTTGGATTGGAATGCACTATTCCTGGTGTATTCCAATAAGTCCAGCCAATTTTATGTTGCACAGTTCCCTGGTGGCATATATAAAAATCTGCAAAGCCTGCCAAATTTATGCTGCTTAGCAGTGGTAACCCAATTGCTTCTATTATTTCAGCTGTGCAACTTTTTTCTTGCAGTAATTCTTTAATCTGGGCTGCTAAGGATATTTCTTCGCGGATCAATTCCTGAAGTGTTATTCCGTAGTATATTTCTTGATTGCTCGTGCCCTGTTGTATGGAAAAGCCATCTAGGATAAGCATTGGGGTGCATTGCCTTGATTCAAATTCCTTTATTAGCTCTACTATGAATTCTTTTAGGCCATGGGCTAACGCCCCTCGAGTTTTAAGAGATACCCATARCACCCAWCCGCCATYYTGYTTCCAGCGMATTATGCGTTCTTTTRTTTTTGTATGCTCTTGTATTTGATTSGTGGAATGATTGTTATCAGCGTATTCTTGAATGCGATTGCGTAAGCCTTCGCTAATAACACTGGGCCTGCAGCTTATGGGCAGTTCAAATTCCTGTCTGTTGCCATCACATTGTTCATGTTGTTTTAGCCATTGGTATTCGGGAAATAAATCTTCARGGGGTGCCATTGGCTCGGAGCCTATTATTTTTATGCTTGATTTTATATCTTGCTTATTTTCTTCAAGACATGTGTATGTGTTTAGCAAGCAATGGGCAAAGTTGGGATGCCCTTCAATGCTTARCTGCGTAGAGGCAGCTTTTGCCTCAGGGTTCAKCTGCGGCTGATTTAATAATTCGGGCAGTAAAACGTTAGTTRCTTGTAAAAACCAATTGCCATCTGCTAATGARTAWGGAAGATGYAGTAGTATTTGCTCCCGAATTAAATATATTGCTTCCAGTTGATGGCCTGCACCTAGATATCCAGGCATTAATAATGCCCGTTGCTTCTGCTCTTTCAATACATAGCCAAATACCAGTCCGTTTCTTATGCTGTGACGGGTTTCAAGTATGCGATTGCCCCAGGGGGATGGAAATCTTAGTTGATCTTCTTTATATGCTTTACCTTGCCAACTCTCTGRCCAGTGRTGCTGATTAAATTTCGATCGCCAATCTTGCCAGCGCTCAGCAAAATCTTGCCAAKCACTARGGCTTGGCTCTGTTTTAATTGTTTCAAGATTAATGATCTGAACCATCTAGCCCCCTTTGTTYGGAATCGGTTTTTGCTTCACTTWCAAGCAACTTTGCGGCATACACCTCTACTACTTGAAACACCGTGTAGCAGTCTTGCAGCACCGATAACGATTGCCGCAAAACCTTTTGCCTTTAGTGCCTCTGCAAACACCACATCATTGCCATCCTCTGGTAGCTGTTCATCAAATTGCACCTCCTGCCACAGCTCCCGCCGCACCATTAAACAAGCTCCAGTAATGGCATCGCTTGTCCATGCCCCATGGCAGGATTCTCCTGGCAAATGTCGCAGTGGCCAGCCGCGCCAGCGTGCTACGTAACCATCCGCTTGCTTCACTAGTCCCCCATCTGCCACCCGGCCCTGATCATCCAGCAGCAGGGCCCCCACGGGGCCAACGGCTGGCTGCAACGCCGCCCTCGCCAACCAGCCCAGGGTTTCGCCATTCAGCAGGCGGGTGTCGTCGTTTAAGAACAGCAGCAATGAGCCAGTGCTGGCATGGGCACCGGCATTGCTAAGCCGGCTCCAGTTGAATGGTTCATCCAGCCGCAGCAACTTAAATGCCTCCCCTTTGCGTTCTTGCCAGTGGTGCAGCAGCTTTGCAGTGCGGGGCTGGCAACTGCCGTTGTCCACCAGCACAACCTGGCAGATTACGCTCTCTGCCTGTCCCCATTTCCCCAATTTTTCCAAGCTCTGGAAGCAGGGGCCCAGAAGATCCGGGCGATCCCGGCTCGGAATGACTACAGCAACACTTTGTCGGGGCAGGGCAGCTGTCAGCTGGGCCTCCATCGGCCCCCAGGCCGGTGCTGCCATGCCCTGGTCGTGGTTTTCCCAGGTTGGCAACAACAGATCCGGATCCGGAGCCCAGCCATCTGTTTCCAGAAAACTGGCCACCGCGGTTTCCCAGCCATCGATTGGCGCCCAGCCAGCCCCCAGCCAGCGACGAAGCGGAGCCAGGGCAGCAGCAGCAGCGCCGCGCCGTTCGGCCTCCCCTAACCAGGCTTGAGCACCGCTGGAATCGCCCAGCTCCAGGGCAGCCTCCGCCAGGGCATAGGCGATCCAAGGATCCTGGGGAAGTTGCTGCACCAGCGGTTGCAGCCAGCCAGTGGCTTCCCAGTGGCGGCCCAGGTTTGCCAGCACCGTGCCGAGGTTCTGCCGAGACCACTGCTGCCCCCCATGGCCCTGGGTGGCCTGGCGCAGGTGATGCAATGCCAATAAAAGATCGCCGTTGGCATGGGCCTTCCGGCCCTCCTCGTGGTGGCTGGCAGGATGGGGCAAAGGCAGGCTTGGGAAGTGATCTTCACCATTACCTGCGAGAACCCTGAATGGCAAGAACAACAATTGCTTGAGCGCCTGCCCCAGGCAGATCACAGCCTCCACCAGCTAGTGCGCTGGCAGCCCAGGGGTAGCCCCTGCCAGAGCTCCCAACCGGGTGAATGGCGTGGCAGCCTTCCGATCAACGCCCAATGGGCCTGGGAACGACTCCCCGCCCTGGCGGCCTGGGTCCATAAGTTGCCCGCTACCACCACTATTGCCCTGCTGGGCTGGCGGCGCTGCTTTTCTGCCTGGCGCCAGCCAGCGGTAGACCTCACACCGCTCCAGCTATCCCTAACCCCTGCAGACCTCTGGAGCCTRCCCTTCCCCCTGCCGGGCGGTTGTGTGCTGCAGCGAGATTTGCCAACGCAAAGCAAAAGCCCTGATCAACAGCTGCCAGAAACTCAATTAGCAGGGGCCCTTGGCGCCGCTCAACCCTTGGGAATCTTCGCTGAACCCATCCTCGAATACACCCCCCCAATAACCGATCCCGAGCCATGGCTGCAGCAACGGGACCAACAAATCGCCGCCCAAAGCCAGCGCTGGGATTGGCCCTGGCGCCAAGAATTGGAATTCCGGCGCCACAGCCGCTGGCTGGCGGCCTGGCAGGCCTTTGAGCAGGGGGAAGCCCCCCTGGCCCTGGAGCTGTGGCGGCGGGGCTGCTGCCACAGCCAAGCCCCCCTGGCAAAGCAATGGCTGGAGGCACTGCGCCTGTTCAGCCGTTGCCAAGAACTACAACCAGCTGCCGTTACTGTTGCCGACCTCCTAAGGCAGCCTGCCTGGAAAGCGGAGGGTTGCAGACTGCTCGGGTTAAAAACCACCCCATGGGCGTAACTACTCCCCAGCTCACGGTTCCCCAGCTCACCGTGAACCTCTGGGGCCACCTCAGTGGAGGCTTTGGGCTGGGGGAAGGGGCTCGCTGCACCGCCAGGGCGCTAGAGGCGGCAGGGGTACGCGTGCAGTGGCGCGACTTACCGCTGGCCACCCATGTGAATGATCAACCCCTGGATCCAGCCGAGCCATTTCTGCCCGCAGCCATTGATCTAATCCACACCAATCCAAATGTGTTGCGCCAGAGCGATGGTCTCCCGCAACAACTGGATCTGCATGCCCCGCTGCGCATTGGCTTCTGGGCCTGGGAACTGGAAAGCTTTCCCGGCGGCTGGGAGGCAGGTTTCAATGGCCTCGATCAGCTCTGGTGTCCGTCCTCCTTCTGTGCTACCA
>NZ_PXVC01000121.1 GCF_003011125.1 Synechococcus lacustris str. Tous
GGGATTCGTAGTGAGTGCTTTCGAATTCGAGTTGGGGTAAAAACTTTTTTAGGAACGATAGCCCTTCGTTGTCCATGAATAGTAGGGCTGGCCTTTTCAATCCTAGCGTGGAAACTTTTTCAAATCATATCATGGTTCTATTCGCTTTATGGTTGATTATTTTGTTTTCTTGTGATATTATTTATACAGTATGGTTTCATGCGAGTGGATTTTAAACACCTATTTATGCCTAATATCAAAAATTTGATTTCATCGAGTTTAGTCAATGCTGCCTGCGGTTTTGTCATTGGGGTTGGAGGCTTCAATGAATTAAGCGTATTAGGAATGGCTTGGTGGACGATACTGGAATTACAAAATAGACCGTCATTTCAGATTGATTGGCGCGATGTTGTGGTGTTATGTATCGGTGTTCTTATGTTGCTTTATTGGTCTTTCCCTGACCCTGAGATTCCCCAGTCTCTTAATGGTTTAACGATGCCCGAAATCGGTAAGGCACTAATATGGATGATTTTCTCGCCCCTGATGTTACATAGTAAGCCCTTTGATAAGGGAAGGGCTTTGCTTTTGGGCATAGCATCTGGTTTGGCTTGTTACAGTGGATTAACTTTGATTGCCTCTTTTCTTTTTCAGCCTTTTCAAGGTAGTTACCGTCATTTATTTAATATCTTTACTGGTGGGCTTGATGCTGGGAGCACGCAGCCTGGTTATGTAGCTTGCGGTGTTCTTATGATTATTCTAAGGCTAGAATCGCGGTTTCTTCCTGCTGCTATTGCTCTTACCCTGGGCTATGTGGTTCAGGCTCAGAACCGTTCTGCAATGATTCTGCTCCTTTTTGTCATTGGCTTATTGGTTTGGGAAAGGAGAATTTTTCTACTTAATAAGTTTCGTAGTAATGCCGCAATTTTTATGACGATAATAGCATTTATCATGCCATTACTATATGGAATAAGTCAATTTTCTTTTGCTAAACGTTTTGGTGATATATTTAGCATTGGTAGGGTTGAGACCCATCGGGTTGGCTTTGATAGGCTTCTTAGGACATACTACACAGCAGATAGCTCCTTGCTAAGTCAAGTTCCAGTCAATCTAGTAATTAAGGATAAATGGTGGCATAACATACTTCTTGATTCTATGCGAAATTCTGGATTCTTGGGTCATTGCCTCAGTTTGATTTGGATAGCTGGATTATTGTTTTCTTGCTACTATTGGTTTAGTCGTGGAGAGATTTTAGGTTGTTCAGTTGCTATGGTTTGCCTTGCAATTCTTTGGACAAGTATTCCGATAGGCGTTGGTTCTTTTGAGTTAATGAGTATTTTAACTCTCACGCTTTTGAGTTTATATTTTCCTGTTCATACTTCGTCTTCCAGTCACCCTTAAGTATATTGTAATACCTAGTATTGAAATACTGCCTATTGACATTAACCACGATAAAGGCATTATAGGCTCCCATATTGCTAGGGGCAATACCAACAGCAAGGCTAAGCATGGTAGGATATTTTCCTTGCAACGGAGTACTTTTTTAGAATCCCAGAATGTTAGGGCTAAAGTTGTTGTTATTGCAACAGTTAGGCTTAGCCATGCGTATCCGTCAATCCCCCATTTGGGTAGCCACAAAATATAACCAAATGGAGCTATTGATAGCAATACACTAATTTGAAGTACGCTTATTTGTGTTAGTTTCAAGCCAATAAATGCTTGCTGTTGAAAAACTTGATTTATTCCATTGCATACCGCTGCGAGCAACAACGCTCTAGCGGGTATTATTGCGTCTGAGTAATTATTGCCAAATATTCTCGGCAACAGATTGATGTCTAGAAGTGTGTATATTGAAAATATACCCAGTCCGACAAATATTACTCCTTCTAATGCCACAATCAATCTGGTCTTTGCTTCATCACTTCCATGAGAGCTTTCAATGAATAGAATTGGGGCTAATGCAGTAGGAAATATTCCAACAAGTTGAACCATTAATTGTGCTACTTTTAGTAAGCTTAATTTCTGAAGGCCTTGATCCGCCCCAATTAATAGTAATGCCGGGAAAAAAACTAATTGATGCGCAAATGGCACCAAATAAAATTGTACTCCTCCCGTTAGAAATATTTTTAATGGGAGAGGATTTCCGTTAGCTTCAGGTAATTGCCGTAGATTTAAAATAGCAGCCCCAGCATTTATTGTTGAAGATAATAATAGTCCAATTAGAATGCCTATCCAGCCTAGCCATAGGCCTAGGCTGAAAGGAAGTACTACTTTGAAAAGGGCTACCTGTAGGTGTCGCTGAAATACTTGACTGTAGTTACGATTAGCAAGTAGTGGTTCCCAGAGCACATCCACATACGATTCAATAAATAAGTACCCTATAATTAAGGCTATATACCAAACGCTTTCACCTAAATGTTTTAGAGATGGTTGAAGTATTGGCCAAGCAAGTAGGGCGCCTAAGCCGCTAAAAAAGGCGTTCCAACTAAGAAATTGCCGTTGAATTCCTCCTCTCTCGCTTTTAGGAAGGGCGCATACTCGCACTTGATAATTGTAATCTGTTCCAAAATGAGCGATACTAGATAATGATTGAGCTGTGCTACTTAAAAGAGTGAAACCTCCAATTATTCCGGGTGGTATAAATCGTAAGAAAAGCACATTTGCAATGAAGCCAATGCCTTTGCTTGCCACTTGTACAAAAATAGAGTGTTTTGCGATTTTTTTTAGAGATTTCAATTAAAATCATAGGAAACTGCATACTTGTATTGTAATGGTGTTTGGTTCCATTTCTCTGAGTTGGGTTTCTTGTTTTGTTCATGGTCCTTATCATTTTGCGATATGTTTAGCCCCAATGGGCATCTCCTCATTTTTTGTTTGAACTGWTCAAGCGTTTGGTAGTGAATGGTGATGAAGATCCTCCATGCCCTACCTGTGTGGGCCCCCGCTTGGCAATATGGCGGGCCCGTGCGGAGCGTTGGTCGCCTTTGCGGCGCCCTTGCTGATAGGGGCATCAAGGTGGAAGTGATCACAACCACCGCTGGTTTACCCGATTGGCCGCCAGCAGAAATTGGTGTGCCGCTTGAGCGAGATGGCATCACCATTACCTATTACCCGGAGGATCAACCGGGTGGAGCGATTCGCTCACGCGCCTTATTAGCAGCCTTGCCAAAGCACCTCGCCCGCAATCAGTTGTTACACATAAGCGCCCTCTGGCAACCCTTGGGTCCACCGCTGCAGCGGGCAGCCCAGCGCCTTGGCCTGCCTGTGGTGCATAGCCTGAGGGGAGCGCTTGGCCCCTATAGCCTCAGCCGCGGCTGGTGGAAAAAGCTGCCTTACTACTGGCTAGTGGAACGGCCTTGCCTAAAGCGTGCTGCCGCCTTACACACCACTTCAGGCCGTGAGCAGCGSGAATGCAACAACCCATTGCTTGGCCTTGGGGGCTTCCCCCCCCGCTGGCTTTTGCCCAATCCCCTCGAGCTAGCAGCCTTTGGTTTTGATCCCCAGCAGCGCCTGRCCTGGCGCACCACCCATCAACTGAAAGCCAAGGAGCCCCTATTTTTGTTGTGCGGCAGGCACCATCACAAGAAGGGTTTAGATCTGTTGGCACCGGTTTTTAAAGCCCTTGCCCATCTGCCTTGGCATTTTGCTTTGGTGGGCCCAGATGAAGATGGCAGCGCGGCCGCCCTCGAGCAAAGCCTTAGGTGCCATGGTTTAGGCGAGCGCCTATTGCGATTGCCATTGCAACAGGCGACTGAATTGCCAGCTCTTTTTGCCGCTGCCGATCTTTTACTAATGCCGAGC
>NZ_PXVC01000122.1 GCF_003011125.1 Synechococcus lacustris str. Tous
CATTTGTGGAGTCGTTCAATGGCCGGTTTAGGGATGAATTTCTCAACATCGAGCTATTTGCCTCGGTGCAGGAAGCAAAGCTGTTGGCAGAGCAGCACCGAATCGAGTACAACGTCTACAGACCGCATTCGGCTCTCCAGGGGCGTACGCCCCTGGAAGTCCTCCAGCAATGGAAAGCGGCTTGATCACCCCACTAGCTCTCATAAGAACTGGAGCAGCAATGGGGGTCACGTCACCCAGCCGCCAAGCCCTTGACTTGACCACGCAAGGTTTTTTCCCAATCTTCTAGGCGTATAACCGCAGGCATGTTCCGCGCCGAAAACCCACTGGATTCGTATCTACAGGACAAGACAAAGGGCAAGCTGAGCCAGTCACCCAACAGCTAGCAAACCCATTGGCKCAACAAGAGTCCTTTCACTGCCTGCACYCCGGTACTATTACAGAGGAGCGGGGCGTGGCGCAGCTTGGTAGCGCGGGTGCTTTGGGAGCACCAAGTTATAACCTCGGATCCCCCTGCCCCAACTAACTTTTTAAGGATTTGGTTTTTAGGCCGCGCCCAAAACGCGCCCAAAACAGCACCTGCAACCACTGATGGCGTTCCCATTTCAACGGCCATGGTCATGGCTCGGTAAGGATTGAATCCTCTGGTTACCTTTGCGCTCCCACTACCCCACCAAGAACTAGTCGTACGCTGCTCAAGTGGCTAAAGGATCTATGAAAACGCTATTGCTACTAGGCCTGTTGCTGCTGCCATCTACTGCTGCTAGGGCCCAACCAAATAAATTCAACTGCCCTGGTGAAACCACTGTGGAGATGCGCTATTGCGCTGGGTTGCAATTAGAGAAATCAACTAAACAGTTAAATAGCAAATTGCCTACCGCCATTTATCAGCAATGGCAAGAAGCAAGCAAAGCTGTTTGCGCTGCTGCATATGCACCTTATAAAGATGGCAGTATCTACCCGCAGTTGCTGATTGGCTGTAATAATAAACTGAATCGGGCTTTGCTAAAGGAATTTAAGGGGATRGATCAGTAGTTSTGGGRSTATCAGGTTAATTAGGSGTGGGCYCTTGATTTGCTGCAATTGCTTCATGGCTGCGTTGCAGAAGCTCCTGCCGWAGAGGATCAGGGCTTTCAATGCGAATACCACCACCAAAAGCAAATAACCAACTGCGTAAATCAATATCAGCTGCAATAGACCAAACTGGTAAATCYAACTCWACTGGATATGGATGGCTGGAATCAATAATTGGTTCAAGGGAATGGGGTGCCTTTGGGTGATACCACCAATTRTCATYWGGTARCGGTTTAGAAAAACGGGTGTGCTCAATTGGATAACGCTGCAAACCTTCTCGAATAAAAGCAAAAGCCCAAGGTGCGCAAGAAAAACGTAGCTTTATTAATGCCTCCTTGCGTTGCTGGGCGGAAGAACTAGCAATTGCTATCTGTTGATCAAGATCATKTCCAAAATAAATACCACCGCTGTAATGCARTAACCGCTCAAGCCGTTCAACAGCTGAAATATGATCATCACTGCTGCGTCGCATACCAGCAGAACTTGTTTGCAAAGCCAACCGATCCARCCTTTCACTGCGAATWAGTCCTTTGTTATGCCCAACAAAGTCTTCTTCATAGAGGAGATACCAACCAACATTATGAAAAATTAATTGCAGCGGCCATACYCTTAATTCACCAGATGGACTATCACTRAAASTACCCACACCTGGATAGCGCTTTAGTAAAACCAATCGATGGGTAACAATTGCAGCTTCTATTGCATCGGCYCGTTGTGGTGCAGCTAAGGAATCACGACGCACCAGGGCASTATTTACAACGGTTTGGCGGGCATAGCTACGAACAGGTGGTAATTCAGCTGAATTAATGCCGGCCCAAGTTAACCTTTCTTCAATTTCAACTAATAAATCTTGAGCCGATGGATCAGCTAAACGTCCSGCGGTTTGACGCACTACATTATGCAACTCAACTAAACGTGGAGGTGAGAGTAATGCAGTGCCAAGGCAATAACCATGGCGTACATTGTCATTACGATTACGGAAACCATAAGGCGTAAGGATTTTTTCTATATCYTTGCGTAAGGTGGCAGTTTCACCGGGCAGGTAGGCACCAGGAATAGTTTGAGTTGCAGCAATTAGGTGCTGGTGCAAATTTAAACCCTGCTGTTGCGGCCGATCAAAAGGCACCTGTAAAAGATGACGCAGTAAAGTCATCACCCGAATAAAAACAGGGCCATCACCCATTGGCGGCAGTCCGCCATTTAGGGGCGAAATAGCTWTTTTGCTTGCAACTGCTAATTGAATTGGAGTGGAACAAGGTAAKGCAGAGCAAAAACCATTTGCTTCTAGCCAGGCAATATCATCCCTGATGGCAATTGCATCGCCGTAACACTCACCATGCAAAGAGGCTAGGAATGCTGCTGCACGRTYGGCTAGATCRCCTTGAGGCAATGGCGAAATTATGGCTTCTAATTGTTCAGCACTAGTTGGATCATTAGTTGCAAGATCAGGCCAGGTGCTKAGTAAGCGAATTAAATAAAGTAACCGTTCTAAATCYAATAAATTRGAATAGCCATGGCGTTGAAGCTTGCGTTCACGATTAGTAGCAGAGCGAATTCGTTGCTCCAGGCCWGCTAGCTCAGCTTCYAATACAGGTGTTAGCTGYTTGTGGTGGTTTGGAACAACAGCGCATATTGCAGCAAAACCCTCTGCCCGTGATGGACCAAAAATGGGATCAGCAAGGGCCGCAGCTAATTCTTGGATAACAGGTAGTGGAACAGGCCTTTTGCGGGTTTGATTCCACTCAACAGAAGTAGRYAGATCGGTATATAGCCACCAWCCAATCCATTCCACAGGCTCTGGTAAGGGCAAGGCCTGGGTGATCGCTAGGCGCCAGGGGCGGCGGGCATGGGTGGCATCAACAATTACCGGARTAGCAGCTGCAACTGCTTCCTGAATGCGTTGATGCAAGCGCTGCTGGATATCAGGCCAGGGCCCCTGAACAGCGGCATCGCCAAAAACCTCAGCGCGAATCAAATCAGTTGATAGCACTAAGGCCGGCTTACCAGTGGGTCCCTTGATTAAGGGCGCTAGAGCATGGGCAAGGGTGGTTTTACCGCTAGCGGGCTGACCAATTAATAAATGACAACGCAGCTGAGGCACCTTYTGGATTAAAGCTGAATCAACTGTATTTCGCACGTAAAAGCAAGAGCTTTRCATGAATTGGCCGAATGCTTGGTGTGTTGATYGCATTTAGCTGTTGTGGCACCTGCCGGTGGATATAAATGCCCTGCATTGCTTGAGCCAATCRTGCTGCTTGATCTATTGGAGCTATGCGGYAATACCACAGCAGCAGCGAAAGCATTAAATACATCGCAACCAACGATAAGTCGTAAAACTCGCTATCTARTAGATGATCTTAGCCTGGAGATAAAAGTAAAGCCCCGGGCCAATGAATTACGCTATGCCTATAATAATTGTCTTGATTTATTACGCCAAGCGGCACAGGTTCTGACGTGGACCCCAAAAACTGAACCAGCCCTTATGAGAGCTTCCTTACCGGCCAGATTTGGCCAGGAGAAGCCCCATGAAACGCAAACGCCACAACCCCGAGCAGATCATCCGCAAGCTGCGCACCGCGGAACAACTGCTTAACCAAGGCCAAGCCGTCGCCGATGTCTGCAGAGCTCTGGAGGTCTCAGCCCCTACTTATTACCGCTGGCAGCAGCTATATGGAGGGATGAAAGC
>NZ_PXVC01000123.1 GCF_003011125.1 Synechococcus lacustris str. Tous
ATTAATAACAGTTTCCCATGCGTCTAGTAGATCGTCAATGTATATAAAGTTACGATATGGTTCGCCGTAGCCTAAGTTAATTTCCTTAGGGTTGGTCAGCATCTGATAAATGATTTGTTCTGTAACAAAAAAGTTGTTATCTTTACGACCGTATGCGTTTGTTTGACGAATAGCAGTAAAGGGCAGTCCGTAACTGCGATGTGCATATTCTAAATACTTTTCGCAAGCATATTTGGCTACTGCATAAGGAGCATTAGGATTTGGCGGAGTGCTTTCGTCAAACGCAATAATACCTTCTTCCCTGCCTTCTCTAATTAAATCGCTAATAGGTTGCCACCCGTACACTTCCATTGTACTAGCAAACACAAAGTTTTTAAGATTAGGTAAATCCTTTGCGATCTCAATTAAATTAACAGTACCAGTATAATTAATATCACTGAACGTAATTTGCTCGTAAAAACTCTGTTCTACTTCGGTGCGAGCTGCAAGATGTACAATAATATCGGGATTAGATTGACGTAGCTGAAAGCCAACTTTGTCGTGTTCTCTTAAATCATGTTGCAAAAATTCAAGCTCGTGTTTACCTTGTAAACGCTGTACCATGTGTTGACCAATAAAGCCATCGTGCCCTGTTATAAAAATCTTCATTTAAATGTGTCCTTATCTGCAAATCCAGATACTTGTAGTGTGTATCGATTCTCGTTGCCAATATTTATTACCGAGTGAATCTTATCTAACCTAATTATAGCATAATCACCTTTTTTATAATTCATGCATACTTCGTTTTCCATTTCAAAAAAATGACCTATTTTGTGATCCTGTAAAAACAAATTAATACGTATAGGCTCTTTATTAGTTAAGTCTATATTATTATTTTTAGCAAATTCAAATAGTCTGTGAAATTTATCTTTATGCGGTGGTATAAAACATCCAGGGGTTAATTTATTAATTGTAACCATACTATATTTAAGCCAATTATCAAACAAATATTTGACATTATTTACCCAAGATGGACAAGAATCTCCAAAAGTTTGATATACTATATCAGCATCAACTGGAAAATTAGGTGTACTTATTCCTAGGGTGTTCCAATAGCCGCCAGCTTCCCTAGTTTCTGTTTTTTCAGTAAAAACTAGTTCTTCGAGCATGTCATCTGTAATAAAATCAATATTAACGTGCCCTTTAATCATACTTTACTGTTACCTGCATAGAATAAAACGGCTCGTCACCCATATTACCTGCTAGATGCCAATCGTCGGATCCGAACAGCGTCCAATCACCTTTACGCCACTTTATATATGGCTGATTATGTATCTCGTAGTAATGACCTGACTTCCAATCTTCTAGCATAATAAGGTATCGTGCAGTTTTTCCTTTACCGTATTTTTCTTGTACTTTAAAGTGTGCGTCAACGTGATTAGGTATAGTATTACCTGGATCTATTCTAACAATACTAACAACATAACCAGGATTTTCGTCTAACGATTCTAACAATCGACTTGCTATTTGCCAAACCCAATCAGGACAGTCATCATCAAACATTTGCCAGATACTACTATTCTGTTTATTATAATATGTGTCTAGTTGTTCGTATTGTCTATAACATTCGTGCAAATCTGCAAACTTTATTTGTGTAAGTTTTGCCCTACGAACATCAATATCTAAATGGCCGTACTTAATCACAATAACTCTCTAACGTGCCTTTTCTTCTTAGGTCCAGTGTAGCACAGTGAATACCACCACTCAATGTCATGCTATGACGGAAACGTACTGGTACGCTATCAATGCMGTGCTTGTCAAGTTCTCGCATTAGTGGTTCTTGTGCGCTATCACAAATAATTGTGCTTTCGTTAACGCTAAGAATATTCATACCAATATAAGGACTACAAGGAGCGATATAACCTTGGTCGGCTAATTTACTACCTTGGACAACACAATCTTCAAACCAAATCTTGTCCCACTTCTTAAAAATCTCTGGGCAGTTGTCCGGTGTAACTCGACTACTGTTTAGTAATACTAGACCTGGACGTAGTGGTACAATGGTACTGTCAAAGTGTGCAAAACTGTAAAGCTCGCTGTAGTGTAACTTATAACCCATCGGTTCTAAGAAACGCTTGAGCCATTTAAAGCCTTTCATGTTACCGCTGTTGCTTACTTGATACAGCAAGTCTCTGCCAACACGCACAATATTAGGAGCATCAAAACAAATTTCATGATCCATTAATGTTGCTTTTTTAAGATTTTCAAACTGATACATATTGTCATGTAGTTTGGGTTTAGGTGCTTGCAACCACAATGCGCCGTCTTCAAATGCTTCGTATAAAATATCTTCGTACAAACGAGTTTCAAAATATCGTGCGCGAACTGGGGTAGGTGTTTCAATAAGCATATCACCTAGTGGTAAAATTAAATCGCGTGGGCACCAGCTATACCAACCTTTAGAATTCCAACCTTGGCCAATGTCGTAGTTAACATTGTCCCAATCAATGATCTTGGGTCGATGTACTTTTACACCCATCTTAGTAAGTGTATCTGCTAGCCCATCTGCATCCTCGTTGGCTTCATCGATTACCCATTGCGGATAAGTGCCTTCTAAGTGTTTGATTTTTTCAGCAGGATGATTAGCATAGCTAAAACTATGTGCGCTGATGTCTGTAGCGATGCGACTGTGATGTGCATGACCAACAATAATTTCCTCTAGAGGATCCCAATCGTTATGTGAATTAACTATCATATGTCTGTGTCTCCGAGATATTCGCTAACACAAACCCTATTGTTGTCAGGAATACCTCTGTTAAAATGTTTATATTCTTCGCCGCCTAAACCAAAAATTACTGTATCAGTATATACTAAGTTTTTTTGTTCGCAGATTTTTTCATAGTTTTCTTGGTGTGTTTCCCAGTTCCAATCAGGACTAAAACTTTTCATAAAGTGTACACCTAAGCTCATACTATATTTGTTTTGCATGTCCACTTCGTTTAGCATACTTATGCCATCATCTGCATAGCTTTTGGTAAACCTAATTCCAACCCTGTGGTTCTCTAAAGTGTAAAACGGCTTGCTCAAACTACAAGTTATTTCTTGTATTGCTGGATAAGTTACGTCAAGATGTATGTTTTTAGATATTCCCCAATATGCTAAATCTACACAAACAGGAATGTCATTTATGGCGCATATGTTTAAGATATCATTAAACTCTGGATGCATACATCCGTAGTCGCTAAAAGGCATACTAATTAATAATGCATGTAAACCCTTACCTTGTATTTTATTTACAAGGTCATCGCAGTTAGTAACATATGTAAAGTTAATATGTTTGCCTAAACATGCGTGATACTGAAAGTCTCCCGTTAAGCAGATAATTTGCCGTGTCACTGAATGTTTTAAAATAAAATGATCAAATGTTTGACTAGTGCCTTGAGTATAATCTGCTATCCCAAACTCGTCTAACCCGTTTATTGTTTTAGTATCTGAATACTCTAACCAGTTTCTCCAAACTTCTGAGTATTCATCTAAGGAAACATTACGATAAACATGATTGTCGTAATGTTGTTTTACTGCTAAATTTTTAATTGGGCGAGCGCCTCGAACAGCTTTGGTCATAGTAATATTTATCAGCATTAAACAGCCAGTTAATTTATTTCAGAACAGTTCAGATAAATAGTATTATGCCAAGACTTTCACTGTGGAATCCGATAAAAACTAACGACTACAAGTTTATTGATAAAGTTGTGGG
>NZ_PXVC01000124.1 GCF_003011125.1 Synechococcus lacustris str. Tous
AATCTAGGGGGGTTGCTGGCAAGATGGGAAATTGTGATTCTCAGCAGCACTTGCTCCCTTAGCTCAGCTGGATAGAGCAGCTGCCTTCTAAGCAGCCGGTCGAGTGTTCGAATCACTCAGGGGGCGTTTCAATCAGGTCCTGCATTCTCAGCCCAAAAGCCTTCTTTCACTGGGTTTGTCCCTGCCAGTTGGTTAGCGCTCGCTAGTGCTTCTAGCTTCTCTAAGGGCAGAGCACGAATCATGGACTCGCCCCTTGCTTCTCCTTCTGCCTTGCCTAGGCCAAAGATTTCCTTGTAGGCAACGCTCTGGCTGAAATCTTCAATGGTGATACCACCCATGGCACAAAGCTCCGGAATCGAACGACCGCTAAACTTTGATACARCGATAGCTGTAATCACATCACTTAGATCTGTGGCGAGAGCAGTTCCTGCTGCCTTAAAACGCAGTTCTGCAGCTGCTTGCCTGCTTGGTAATAGTTCAAGCCATTGCACACGCTTCTCTAAAAATTCAATCACTGGTGATGGATCACCAAAATTCAACTGCCGCGATGGGCACAGCACTACCACTCGCCAATTACGAATAACAGCCTGTTGCTGCAATAACCGAGCTKTTTCSGCATAAAGCCGCATAAAAAAACCTGAATCAGCTGCCATCTGCGCTTCCAGGATTACGGCCATCAAGCCGGTATTCCCWTTCTTTTAGTACTGGTGCTGAAAACTGATAGCCACCAGCATCTACTGGTAAATCAGTTAATAAAGAAACGATGCGATCAGGTTGRTTTTGGAATAGCCAATAAAAAAGCTTKTCGCTTGCCWTTGCTACTAATTAATTGGCTGCTGGCCATGGGGAAGCTAAGGATCTCACATACCAACAACCAACCTAGGCCGCTCCATTGGTATTTGACCAACAGGAGCCTGTAATGGTGCTTGCAATTCCTCCGGCCAAATCAGCTTTGATGCTGCATTTGCATCACGCATTACCTGGAAGAGAATCTTTGGCTCTTTTTTTAATAGCCCAATCCAATGGCTTAAATAAGCAGTGCTGCGAGGCAGGCTGATTCGGTGTAGGCGCGGCTTGGCAGGCCGTCGATGCAAAGTTCCGGATGTRGAAAGTAACAAGGATTCATGATTTCTGCTTGAAATAAAGCTCTGCTTACACGAAGGAAATTCTCTGCGAAAGGAATTGATGTTGTTYAGTCCGTTCGATTTACTTGCGGGCATTGACCCTTAGATGGTGACCTGCATTAGATGGCCCATCAGGGGCACATCCCTARCCGATCCAACAAAAGYGTTCTTAGTTCAGATRCAATCTGAAAGRTSAATGCTAGATCGATCTCAGGCTCTGGCTCACTGGGATCGGGATAACGAAAATCAACGGCAGCCAACGACAGCCGGTTGAGATCRATGGATCTAGCACTCCAGCCGGCGTCAACCTGATTCAACAATTTCGATAGCTCATGCAGGTTGTGAGTTTTGGGTACGGGCACCTCCAGCCGCATCAGCTCCGCCTTAAACAGCTTCTCGATGCATTGCTGCAGGTGAAAGCAAACGCTGCGCATGTTCCTTCCTGCGCTCGCCAGGATCTGGCTGTCGTGCCAGTCATCTTCCGCATAACGGATCCAGGCTTCCACCAAGGGGGTGCGCTCAGCCATGGAGGATTTCCCCGTGATCTAAGGCCTCCCGGATGAATGGATCCCCCCATCCATAGCGCTGTGCTGCCGCTTCTGGTTTGCACAGCAACAGGTCAACCGGAAACGAGGGTGCCCCAACCTCAAGCATGAGCAGCCGCTGCTCAAACGAGCTGCCCTCAAACCTCATMACCACCAAAATGTCTGCGTCGGAATCCCARCGGGCATCKCCGCGGGCCTGGGAGCCAAACAGGATCACTTTCTGAGGAGCGAAATTCTCCACAAGCCTTTGTGTGAAGACCTTTAAGGCCTCACGGGTCACCAAGGGGAGTGGGGTGGAAGTCATGGGYTTAATCATCGCGTCGCCCCCAGGGAAACAACCATAATAAAAAYATACCTTTTAGGGGCAATTGCACCATCTAACTAAATCTACTTGAAGGCTTGTTTCTAGGGGCTCTAATGTTGCATTAATCCATGGYAGATCAGGTTATTTTCACACCTATATCTGCTCTCGCGTTTTGGTTTTGCTTGGCGTGCCTGTTCTCAAAAGGCAGTTTGCTTTTATACAAATTGCTATCGCCCCGCCGCAATGACGTTGCTGGTGTTTATACCAATATACAATGAGAAAACACATTTGCAGTTCTGGTCTGGCAATTCATGCCCGCTTGGTTGGTTTAGCTCCGGCAGTTATTGCTTAAAATGTCGTTGATGCAGCTAACCGCTCACAAGTAGGCGCTTGAGGGCATTGGTTGCTCAATTGCTGGAACTAGCAGGCTCTGGGACCTGGAGCCGCTGCTGCTGCCATCTACTTAAGGACTGGCTTGTCATCAAATTGAYTTAGYCAASTTCAATTTAGCGATCWATTGCCTAAAGCTCAAAGGATTGGGTTTATTCCCACRGGCACAGGCARAGGCGCCGCGTAGAAMGCGATGAATRGATCGCTGAACGCAGTGAGAGCGATTAAATGAAAAGGACTTCAGTAAGCACCTACCACAAGCAAGCTCAGTTATTGCAAGCTATCCACATACGTATTTAACAAATGCAGAGGTTGCGCMATTAAGCCTTTAACTAATGAATTAACAGGGGTGACAACYTTGCAGTTATTGGGGGCCCCTGTATCAGCAATGAAGTYCGYTCGTATCAAAGAAACCACCAGGGGGKGCAACCRATGAACAATKAGAACRAYTTASGACGCCAAATTTCWTGGTGSCYTTAARCCTRTTTTTGTGTACATATTTAGGGGAGCAGAAGCTCCCCCTTTGCATTAAGGACCTATGYAGCCRCAAGCTGCCGATCACTACCTACTGGGATGGGATCAAATGGAGCATTTAATTCCTCCGGCCAGATCAGCTTTGATGCTGCATTTGCATCACGCATTACCTGGAAGAGAATCTTTGGCTCTTTTTTTAATAGCCCAATCCAATGGCTTAAATAAGCTGCATGGGATTCAATTTCAGATCCAATTTCCAAACGATCACCGAGCAAAACTGCACCTAATTCAGCTACTAGCTCTTCTATGGCATAGCTTTTGGAGCCAAACTTTCCTTTCTGATCGCGATCAAGCCGCGAGTGATGGCCGGTGGAATGGATCGCTTCATGGGCCCAGGTGGCACAAAATGCAGCAGGGGTATTAAAGGCTGATCTTTCAGGTAACTGGATGCGATCAATAGCTGGTGCATAAAAAGCTTGATTACCGCCAAAGCCCACCTGCACCTTCCAGCTCTTTAGGGCAGCTTCTGCATTTTCTAGCCGCTCTGGCTCTGGCTTTACTTGATAGCCAGCCTGGAATTTACGCAGCTTGATCAACTCCTCAAGCTTTTTAATTCCTTCTGGGG
>NZ_PXVC01000125.1 GCF_003011125.1 Synechococcus lacustris str. Tous
AATATGTTCCTTATTCGTATGTAGGCATCCCCCCAAACAGCTTTCTGCCAATCGAAGGGAAGAACCAATATGTTCCTTATTCGTATGTAGGCATCCCCCCAAACAGCTTTCTGCCAATCGAAGGGAAGAACCACAGATGACGCTGGACTACCTGGTACACGCAGCTTTAGCTGTACTTGACCCCTCATGGCCACTACTGTCCATCCCTTCCCTAGGCCACGCACCTGTTCCCGTGCTGCTATCTCCCAGCCAGAGACAGATACAACAGAAGGCAAATTCTGCGGTCAAATTGCGGTCAAATCATAGCTGATATGTCATGACAGGGTTGGACTGTACAGGCCAAATCCATTGCTATCACTCAAAATCATAGTGAGGGCTTTGACGCGTCATCTGCTTTGGGAGCACTAGGTCGCAGGTTCGAATCCTGTCGCCCCGATTGACTTTTCACCGATAGGCCCCCTGCTTTGTGGGCAAGAWGTGGGCAAAACCACCAGGCACCGCCTTCCTCAAGATTCAAGTTCTGGCAGCGGGAAACAGCAAAACCAGCAGGACTGGCGGATTTATTCCCTACAAGCCCTGCTGGACCCCTCTAAGGGCGTCACTGGCCGATTTCAAGCCATTTCCAGCAGGCTTAGGCCCGACCCCCTCGAGAAGGCACCACGGATGAGCAGGCAAATGCCCGGGGCCAACGCTCCGGGCTCTGTTGTGGGGATTGAGCGAGTCAGTCCAGCCCACCCAGGCGAATGAGTCCGCCCACCACCACAAAGGCAATCGCCAGGGCGGCGGTGCCGGCGAGTAGTAGGAGCTTCACGGCCACCAGCAGCGGAAACACAGACACGGCAGCGACTGGGCAGCTGTTTCCACGATTGGTCCATCCGGCTGAAAACCCTTGCTGCCACCGTCTGTGGCAAGGACTAGAAATCACAGCCAAACTTTGGGGCAGAAATTCTWTGGCCCCATGCCGAAGCGCCTCACGGCAGCTGCCGCCGTTTCCGCCCTCTGCCTCACCGCCGCCGGCCCAGCAGCTCTGGCCTGCTCCCGCGTCACCTGGCTCGGCCCAAACCAACAGGTGATCACAGGACGTTCGATGGACTGGCCCTATGGCTTCAACTCCCACTTTTATGTGATCCCCCGCGGCGAACGGCTTAACGGAGCCGGCGGTGTGAACTCCCTGAGCTGGACCAGCCGTCACGGCTCGGTGGTGGTGAGTGGCAGCACCGAACCCGGTGGCGCCATCGACGCGGTGTTCGACGGCGTCAACGAGCGCGGGCTCGCCGCCAACCTGCTCTATCTGGCTGAGAACGATTTCGGCCTGGCGACGGCACCCGCTGGCCGCCCCCGCCTCTCTTTTGCCGCCTGGACGCAATATCTGCTCAGCCAGTACGCCACGGTGAAGGAGCTGGTGCAGGCCGTGAAGGCCGATCAGATCCAGATCGTGCCAGTGCCCTTCGGCCCCGGTGGCAAGGCCAAGGCGACCGTGCACATGGCCGTCTCCGATGCAAGCGGCGATTCCGCCGTGATCGAATACCTCAAGGGCAAACCTGTGATTCACCACGGCAGCCAGTACCAGGTGATGACCAACAGCCCGGTGTACAGCGAGCAGCTCAAACTCAACGCTTTCTGGAGCACCAAGGACCGCACCCATGAGCTGCCGGGCTCAATCCAGTCGCCGGATCGCTTCGTTCGCGGCTCCTACTACAACGAACAGCTGCCGCCCACCAGCGATCCCCGCCAGGCCCTGGCCGGGGTGATGAGCGTGATGCGCAACATCTCCGTGCCCTGGGGCACTCCGGATCCGGAGCACCCGAACATCTCGCCCACCTGGTGGCGCACCCTGATCGATCAGAAAAACCGGGTGTACTACTTCGACTCAGCCCTCTCGCCGCAAATGGTGTGGGTGAATCTCAACCAGATCGATCTGGCGCCTGGCAGTGGCGTGCGCGCCGTTCAGATTGAAGGCAATGACGCTCTGCAGGGCAATGTGACCCGCCAACTGAAACCAGCAGCGACCATCACGTTCCTTGCTCCCAAGTAAGGGAGGCGATAGGAATCGCCAGCGGCAGCCTCAGTCCGATGCCTCCCGGCGCTGTTGGTGCTTCACCAGTGCTGCCCCCCCCCAGCCGGTAGCTGCTAAGAAGGATGTCACCTTTTGGAAGCGTTTTTTGCCTCTCTCGCAATGGTTACTTGGAGGCTTGTTTGCTGGGTTGCTATTAGTTCATTAATCCAAATCAAATCAGGCTGTTTCCAGCAACKAATTGATCTGCTCCAGCGTTTGGGATTTGCAATGCGGTGCTGCTGAATGGCAGTGTGGGGTAATCAGGCCGGTTTGAACCTTTGYTGGCAGAGGTGGAAGGCAAGCCAGACGTGCGAAACTTGGCTTATCCAGGTTGAACAGATGGAGATTGGTCTATKACCATGGCTCTCGCTCCCAACCAGCTCGCYGCAATCGCCGCTGCATGCAGTCAGCACCATGTGGCACTCCTGCATGCCTTCGGGTCTGTTCTCAGGCCYGATTACCGCCCCGGCAGCAGCGACATTGACTTACTGGTGGAGTTCGAAGATCTCCAGCCCACAGACCTTGTTGAGGCCTACTTCGGCCTTGAGCAACAACTCACCGAGAGCATGGGCACCGCCATTGATYTGGTGATGGCCACGGCCGTACKTAACCCGATTGTGCGCGCTGACATCGAMGCCTCGAAGCAGCTTATCTATGCGGCGTGATATCAAGGCATTTCTGATCGATGTAGTTGAGGCAACCGATGCCATCCTGGAAGCTGTCAACGGCATCAAATTGGATGATTACTGCAACAGTCGCCTCATTCGCTCCTCCGTCGAACGGGAGTTTATCATCATTGGTGAGGCGCTAACTAATCTTTCCCGCCTGAATAACGATTTATTCACCAGGATTCAAAACGCACAGCGCATCATYAGCTTTCGCAACAAACTCACGCACGAGTACGTCAAGGTCGACAACACCCTTGTTTGGGGTGTGATCCAGAGCTATCTCCAGCCCCTGCGATCAGCCTGTGTTGCCCTGGCCGCTGAATCAGATCCTGGAGCCGACTGACCGATAGCCAAAGCAGAAGCCATTGATGATGAACTGGTCAGCTATSGGTAACTGATGTTCGTAAAGCGTGAATTGCTTTTTTTGATCATGTGCCGTTTGGCGCCAGCGGTCTACMTGTTCTGCAAATAAGCCGCGTTCCCTGCAGCACTCCAGCTATCCGGTATCTATCAGCAAAGTTGTCCGCCTGTGATGCCGTGCGAGGCAACAAGTTGAATATAAACTGCTTCCTGCTCATGGCAC
>NZ_PXVC01000126.1 GCF_003011125.1 Synechococcus lacustris str. Tous
GCTTTAGCTGGCGCTTGGCTTGGCTTTTTAGTGCATAACCGCAATCCCGCCAGGGTGTTTATGGGTGATACCGGCTCACTGGCGATGGGGGCAGCCCTGAGTGCAATTGCACTGCTCTCCAACAGCCTGTGGCCCTTGCTTTTGATGGGAGGCGTGCTACTGGCTGAATCGTTATCTGTGATCCTGCAGGTGTGGGTGTTTAAAGCAACCAAGGGGGCTGCTGGCCAAGGGCGTCGCTTATTTCGGATGGCACCTTTGCACCACCATTTTGAACTGGGGGGCTGGGGTGAAATAAAGGTGGTGGTTGTTTTTTGGCTAGTGAGCTTAGGGTTAGTGGCGCTGGGTTTATTACTGCGGCCGTAAAGTAAATGCCCTATTTCACCTGGAAGGAAGAAGGCCTAAGCCAAGATTGCGCCAGCTTGGCGGCTATGGCAGCCCGTTTTGAAGAAGCGGCCAAATTGATGCGGCGTATGGCAGCTGAGGGTTTTGAAGTGGAACGCGTGAATGGCTGCCAACAAATCACCCACCCAAATCCAGATATTTTTAAGGCCTACGGCTTTATTAATGAAGAAAAAGCCGAAAAGCAATTGGATTTAATAATTGAAACTAATTAACGCTTTCTAAAACCAATAAGCCARATCAAAATAAAAACCAAACTGGATAAACCMAGATAAAAAAGGGCACCATTTTGCATGCTGGCCATATCAAGGCCAAAGGGAAGGGCGCCTGGATCGCCAACGGTTGCATAGGCAAAGATCATTRTKAACGCCCCCCCGCAAGCCGCAATTGCAGGCCAGTGGGATCTGTAATACCGCTATTGGCATCGAGCGGTTTTGCMGATAACCATTGCAAYAGCAGGRCCCGCAATGGTCCGCCATTGGWATCWGCCCCSGCAGGTAAATTAAAATGGGTTCCACGTTCAGCTAATACCAAAGCACTGCCATTTTTTGGATATTGGCCAAAGGGAAGCAAAGCCTCTGGTTTTGGCGGCACCACCAAATCACTGCTGCCTGCCACCACCAACACMGGYAGYTTYAAATCAGCTAARCCTGCRGCAAATACCAGTGCCTGGGGCGGGCTAACRGCTACCACTCGGCTGATGCGCGGATCAGCAAATGAGCTGGCWKTTGCAGCTGGTAGGAAACTGCATTGCAATACCCARCTKAGATTTCTGTTTGGATGTTCAGGGTCTTTRCAGGCATTCCATAGCTCAGCTGAAATACTGCGGGCACCAGCTARTTGCAGAGCCGTAGTAGCACCCCAAGAGTGGCCGATAAACACCACATTGCGGGGTGTGATACCAGCAGCAGCTGGGATTGCACCGGCTTCTAAGCCATCAAGAACTGCCTTMACCTCCCGCGGACGCCTCAGAAATTCCTCTGGGGCAGGCGGTGAAGCATGGCCCGCCAGCATTTCAATCTGCTGATTGCGATCACTACCGGCATGGCGAGGTAGGAACACAGGGGCCCCATGGGARGCCAAATGTTGGGCCCAACCAAGGAAGCTGCTGGGGGAATCCCAGAGGCCATGGGATATAACAACAGGCGGCAAACTGGGCGTAGCTAACGGACGCACAATTGTTACTTCAAGCGTTTCGTTCAAATTTCCTGCTACAGGTAGCTGCGCAGTTGTRGTTTGAATTTGATATTTACCAGCTGCTAGCAAAGAAGCGGGCGCCACTGCTGCTTTGTTAAAGTTTGGTATTAGATCTGCSGCTGCTAATTGTTGATCCCTTAAACGTTTKATRTAWGGCAGGGCRCGATCCAAACGCACCGTTACACTTTTACCTGGAATTTCTTGCAAAATATTCAATAAAGTTACCTGATTGTATTTAGCTTGGGCGGCCTTMACAGCAGCTAATACAGGTTCAGATTTTAATAGATTTGGTTGGGAACTATCAACTTCAAGYAARCGATTCAGCAATACCTGACCCTGAAGGGCCATGGCACTATCAAGATCTTCCTGAATAGGTAGCGGGGTATTGAGCAATTCCAGTAGTGAACTGGCATATCGGCCATTGGTGGCGCGGTTTAATTCAGCAATATCGCTATTACCAGCCCASAGGGCATCAGGGCTAGCAAGTTCCTTTAATTGAACAGTTAGTTTTTCCTGAAGCACYGGCAGCAACACACGCAGCTCTTCTATTGCCAGCACTGGACTGGGCAATAGAAGAGCTGTTGCTAAAAAGGCTGCTGGGAAAAACCGCCTTACCTGTGTGCTCATAAAAATATCCCTGCAGTTAGTTGAAACATAATGATTAAATTAACATAGAGCTGGCCAAAATTTATTTTATTTTTTCTAAAAAATCAGAGCGATGAGTGATGAAAAACGATGCGAAGATTTCCAGAGGGATCTTTAACTAACTTCCAAGTTTTATCAACTGTTGTAGTTTTACCATCCTTGTTTAAGAAGGAAACATTGCCCATTGATGTGGCGCTATCAGCAGTGATAAAAATTGCAGAATTGTTTACTGTGCACTTTTTCCAGCCCATAAGTGCAAARCCTTTGTCGTTTGGGAAAGCTKGWTTACCACCAACAAAGTAAGACAATGCACCRTCACTTGTGGTGSGGAATGTTTGAGGTGCTTTWGCTAAAGTTGGCTTAAATAATACACCGCCCATTTGGTACCCATAGGCTGAGTCGATTACTTGCTTAGCAAGAGTTGTGGCGGCAGCTTTGCCTTTAGTGTCATTTGTTTTACTGATATCAACCAATGCGTTGCACCATGCATTTTGTGCAYTAACAACTTCAGTTTTCGTTATTGTTGAACTTGAAGGAGTGAACTTATTATTAATAACTAGCGGCTCAGCAAAAACAGGGGCAACCTGCAGTAAAATCAATGGAGACGATAGTGCCAGCAAGGAATTACGAAGAAAAGACATCTTTATACCTATAAATTAACAATCACTAATTTAGCATAATTAGGCGGAAACTGGCAACGCTGGATGCTGAATCAACACCTGCTTGAGGTAGCGCCCTGTGTGGCTGGTGGGATGTTCAGCTACCTCTTCTGGGGTACCGCAAACCAAAATTTCACCGCCCTTATCGCCGCCCTCAGGCCCAAGATCAATAATCCAGTCGGCGCAACGAATCACATCAAGGTTGTGTTCAATAACAAGAATAGAATTACCTTTATCCACCAATCTTTGCATTACTTCCATTAGTTTGTGAAC
>NZ_PXVC01000127.1 GCF_003011125.1 Synechococcus lacustris str. Tous
CAGCAGTGGCAAGGGCGTGCCTCTGCTATTTGCGCGCCAGTATTTGTTTTGCAGCCAGATCACCCCTTGGCAAAAAGCATCTACTAAATCGTCATTTGCAGCATTAGGAAAACCAAGTAATTCATTTATTAATTCGTCATTACCAGGATTAAAAGCAAGCTGTCCTGCTTCCATTAGTGGCGCTGCTGCATGGGCCCGGCTTGATTTGCTACCAACAGGTCGTATCGCAATCAAACCAGGGATTTGTCGTCGTAATAGCTGACAGACCGCTGGCCCATTAGCTGCATCTTCTATTAAAACTGCATCAGGGCTTAAACCCTGCTCTGAAAGTATTTGCAGAGTTTTGGTGAGATGTTTTAAAACGCCTGGTAAATCCAAATGTTGGTGTTCACTTGCAAGGACCTCAATTCTGTGGCACCCAGAAGGCGAAGCGGATAAAACTTGTTGGTTTTGCCCCTGTGGTGTTTGCCCCCTTGGGGCTTGTCCCTTTGGGACTAATGCAGCGGAGGGATGCAGCTGCATACCTTTTGTTTTTGCAGCCTGTGCCGGATGAATTGGAGTGGTTTCAGGTATTAGGCCAAGTAAAACAAAAGCGCAGTAGTCATTTGTATCTGCGCCTTTAAAACTCAAATCACAACTAAGCACTAAAGGCGCATACTTTGACCCTGTGGGTCTTGGGCCTCGGGCCTCGGGCCTTTGGCTCTTTGGGCCTGTGTATTTAATCCATTGACGTTGAAATAGCAGTCCATCAGCTGGTGATGGTCGTTGTTGATATAAAGCGTTCCACCAATAAAGGCCAGCTCKAATRCGTATTTGATTTAGTTCAGTTAATGGGAATCGTTCAGGGCATARCGCTTCTCCWGGTTGTCGCCAATCAGGAATAACAGTGACCGTTGSAGGGAATACWGGCTGCGCTTCGCAGATGGCTGGGAGGTTCAGAACATGCCAATGCTGAGGAGCATCACCATTTTCTTGTTCCATCAACCAACCGATCAAATCATCCTGATGCCAACGGGTTAGCACTACTACCTGAGCTGCACTTGCCCCAGAGGGGCTTGTTAACCCTGGTGCTGCCCCTTTGGGGCTAACCCCCGGTGTAATCCCCGGTTCTGCGCGGGTAAGCCAKACCGATTGGAACCATTCGATTAGTTTTTTGCGTTGCGCAGCAGATCCTGCATCTTCTGGGCCTTTATATGGATCATCAATAATTCCAAGTGCATAACCTTTTCCTGTAAATGGTCCGCGTACTCCTGCTGCAATGCAACCACCGCGATCTGGGGTAAGCCAATTACCAACAGCAGTACTATCTTTTGATAATTGATGATTGGCTGTTACGTAATAATGACGMGCYTCMCGKGAATGGGCATAAGCAAGTTCAGCAGAATAAGAAGCGATTGCGCAAAAACGAGAAGGGTAACGGCTTATCCAATAAGCAGGAAATAATTTTGATACAAGTAATGATTTACCTGTACGCGGCGGGATAGTAACGATTAAACGATTTARRGTGCCATCTGCTATYTGCTCACATAAASCRATCAGCTTATTTGCCCAGGTATGAAAGGCATAATCAGGGTAAGCAGTCGCAATAAAATCATGAAAGGTCTTTTGTTTGGTTTTTAATTGTTTAAATGCAGGATCAGGAACAGCCAATAAACCCCAATCAGCCCAGGGATCAATGGCYGGATCTAGSAGCAAACCAGTCATCAGCTGTTCCTGGAACCGCCAGTGCTATCAGGTGCTTTGAGTGGTGCACGTAAAATGCCACCGATTTCAGCAATAACGCGAAAGGCACCAACAGCAGCGTTGTATTGTTCCTTATTAGTTGCCTTACGCGCTAATTCATTAAGCGCATAAATTTGCTCAGCAGTATGACGTTTGCGATCGGAGATTAAGTCTTCTACCATGCGATCACGAGCAAGATTGAGATAACGGTTAACGGTCTGAGTATTTTGTATTCCCCAACTAGTTCGAGCCTTTTCAATTATGATTACCATTGGCAAACGTTCAGCAAGCCATAACTGACTTTCTGCTATTCGTCGCTCCACCTCCTGCCTAGATGGTCTTGGTGGAGGTGCGGCAACACCTTTTGGKCGGCGGGGAGGATTGTTTTTACCGAGCGGACGGCTTGGATCAACGGGGAYATAGAGCGGCTTGCCGTTWTCGTCTTCTGCATTAGCAGCGCAACGCAATTCCTCAATGGAATCAACGGTGCAGCTATCGCCATCAGCCACAGAAAACAAGAATAAACTTTGATTTGATATTAGCAGCTATGGTCAACTTCTGAGCATACGCGGATATGGGAGAGGGTATAAAKCGGCTAGACGCTAGGGATAGCGTGATATGCTTCCGTACYGCTACGCATGAAAAAGGGAGTCAAGCGACTCCCGTGTATGCGTAGCRCAAAACCTAGTTAATCGTATCAYATGTCTRCTGCTTTTGCGCCATCTGGTGTCAAATCGCCGTGCCCAATTTGCGGGCGAACTAAAGATGGTGATTGCAGAATAGCTAGTGATGGCAGGGTTTTCTGCCATACAAAGCGTAATGGGAAGCTCGGTAAGGCTTCTATTGATAACCCGTCCTATGTCTATCTAGGGCAATCGCAAGAAGCCCAGGGCTGCGGGATGTGGAAGCTAGACGCTTCCACTCTTAAGGCACCACGGCCAAATGGAATAAGGCATTTTKATTACCGCTTTTGGGATGGGGCGCSMTGCCCGGTGCAAAGGYTTAGGAAGGATTCAGCAGGCGGCAAGCAAGTTGCTTGGTGTAAGGGCGGTTTAGGTGGGCGRCCCCAAAGCGATGTTGCACCTTATCTATGGGAAAAGATTGGAGATGCAAAACGGCTGTTTGTGGTTAGGGGTGAGCTGAAAGCTGARCTGCTWKCTGGCAAGGGGTTTACRGCCATCAGCCTGCTAAACCAGAAGGATGAAGTGCTTGTGGCAAAGCTCCAGGCGATGCAATCCAATGGGGTTGAGATCGTATTGGTGCCTGATTGCGATGCAGCCGATCTAGATAAGTGGTTCAGGTATCTATCAARYGAAGTGCCTGGGGTCAAACAACTACTGGCCCCTGGGCTGCCGTGGGGCACGCCACCAGCTGATGGTGGTTTGGGTATTGAGGATTGGATCTACGCGAAGAGTCCATCAAACGATCAGATTGCAGCGACCATCAGT
>NZ_PXVC01000128.1 GCF_003011125.1 Synechococcus lacustris str. Tous
ATATAGATTAGCGCAACTAGACACCGAACTCTTTAATGGTTTTTTTAAGGTAACTAATGTTTGTCTAGTTGTTGTTGTGAGGTTTCATCTGTCACCAGTTAATAAGTCAGTAACAAGCCCGTCTACATCGCTAACAACGGCTTGCAGTGATGGCGGTAATTCACGCCAATGGCTTGCGGTAAGCATCCCTGCAAAAGTGCGCAGCGCATCACGAAAAAAACCTGATGGCAGGGCTGCATCAATACGCCTTTTGTATGCCGAATCAGGTTCCCGCTCACCACGGGGCAGGTAATACTCCTTCTGTTTATTAAGTAAATCCCAACAATCGTGCACTAATTGCAAACGCGGCAGGATTGCTAAAAGGCTTGGATGAGTAGAAACCAGTGCTTCTGGGGGAGAAGCAAGGCTTACGGCAGTACCTACAACAGAAGAGATGTGCAAGCAGGATCAGCGGGTACCTGCTATTGCCGGTGGGAACCCCCCTCCATAGGTGCAAAAGATATGCAATTCCTGCAATTTGGAAGAAATCCTYAACSCTGYTCGCTATGCTGGAGCTATATTCGCTATCTGCGCATACCAGCCAGATTGCTTCTGATAAGCCCTTATAGGGCTGGAGCGTCTTATGGCAGCTGTTA
The DNA here is from genome assembly GCF_003011125.1 of Synechococcus lacustris str. Tous. Lineage (GTDB taxonomy): Bacteria > Cyanobacteriota > Cyanobacteriia > PCC-6307 > Cyanobiaceae > Synechococcus_D > Synechococcus_D lacustris. The sequence goes on from NZ_PXVC01000128.1 coordinate 636, forward strand.
TTTCAGTAATTGCAACCGCAAACGGCAAGGAAACTGATGGCAGCCCTGTAGTTTTTAGCTTTAGCCGCACAGGTGAGCTCGCTCAATCGTTATATGTCAACTACAATTTATTTGGAACAGCAAAAGCAGGTAGCGATTACACAGGTAATAAAACTGGCATGATTAAATTTGCTGCTGGTAGCAGTATTGCAACACTCTCTCTACCAGTAATAGCTGATGGGGCATTAATTGATCCATACGAAACGATCATTGCCCGCATTGATCCTACTCCCCCTCAGTTTACAGGCTATCAAGTAGTTCCATACATTATTAATTTTAGCAAGCAATATGCTACCGCAACAATCACAGCAGAAGGAATGATAGTAGCACCTAAAGTTAGTGACTTTTCTAGTGGCGGCGAGAGACGCAACAGTAATGCGTTTGCAGTACTAACTGATTATATCTATTCAACCTCTTCTGCCTTTGCAGCATTAAAAAGCGATGGAAGTGTTATTTCATGGGGTGGGTATAGCACTGGATCCACATATTCGGCACTCACGGAACCAGCAGGGCTGAGTAATGTTAATCAGATCTTTTCTAATCGACATGCCTTTGCAGCCCTGAAATTTGATGGCAGTGTTATCAGCTGGGGTGATAGCAGCAGGGGAGGTCGTGCACCTGCTGGTCTAACAGACGTTATCCATATCTTTCCTACTGATGACGCTTTTGCAGCCTTAAAAAGCGATGGCAGCCTTGTTTTTTGGGGGGAATATGTTCCGCCAAATACAGAACTTATTGATATCACGAAAATACTTACAACTACTGCTTATGGATATCGTGCTCATGCAGCATTAAAAAGTGATGGAACTGTTATCAGCTGGGGAGATTATTGGGATGGATTAAAAAGTGCAGAAATTAATACACCCAATGAGTTAAAAAATATTACACAAATCTTTTCTACAAAAGGCGCCTTTGCTGCTTTAAGGAGTGATGGTAATGTAATTGTATGGGGCAATAAAGACTACGGAGGGAAAGAAGTTCCCAACATGACGGACGTTATTAAGATTGAATCAAATTTCAATTCATTTGCTGCATTGACAGATGATTATAGAATTTTTTCATGGGGGCGACATATCAAAACCATGAGAATTGATGCTACGGATATTGTATCAACTAATATGAATTTTGCAGCATTAAAACGTGATGGTACTGTTGTTACCTGGGGTTCAAGTTACGACTCAAGCCCTGTGTCAGTTCCGGAAGGATTGTCTGGAGTAAGTCAAATTTTTTCCAATGATTATTCTTATGCCGCGTTGACAAGCGATGGTAGCGTTATCTCATGGGGTGATAGTAGCGGGAGCGGTAGTTCGCCAGCAGGGCTTACGGGCGTAGTGGGTTTTGCTAATCCCTATACTGATGATCGTTTAGTGATAGAACCAATTCCCACCTATACCCTTACCCCATCAGCAGCAACCATCAATGAAGGTGCAGTTCTTACAAGTACCGTTGCTACAACTAATGTTGACACTGGCACCAAGTTTTATTACGCCTTAAGCGGCACTGGAATTACAACTGCTGATTTCTCTGCAGGCGCTCTTGCAGGAGAAGGTTCAACAGATGCCACTGGTGAATTTACCTTTACCCATACTCTTGCAATTGACCAACTAACAGAAGTTTCTGAATCATTAGAGATAAATCTATATTCTGATGCTGCCCGCACTCTGCAAGTTGGGGCTACTGCAGAAATAAGCATCGTTGATACATCAATTACATCAGCATCATTTAATCTTGATGTTGATGGCGATGGCAAAGTAACCGCCCTTGGCGATGGCTTAATGGTAATTAGAAAGTTTTTTGGTGCTGCTTTTGCAGGAGATGCATTAACAAATAAAGCAATGTCTCCAACCTCAACGCGTACCACTGCTGAAATCCATCAATTTATTGAATCTGGTATTTCTACTGGCACACTTGATGTAGATAAAGATGGGAAAACCACTGCCCTTGGTGATGGTTTGATGGTAATTCGGCATTTATTTGGTCCTGCCTTTGCAGGTGCAGCACTCACCAATAAAGCAATCAATCCTGATTCACCATATTTTGGTCCTCCCGCAAACTTTGCTGCCGTTGCCGCCAATATTGATGCCATGCGTCCTGTTTAGATAGATCCAAACAACATCTGGGAATACGCAAACTTGCAGCAAGCAAATTAACCTATAAATCCCTCATCCCAATCTTTTTTCTGAAGTCGAATTCGAGATAGATTATTTGATGGAGTTGCGTATATATGTTCACCTGGTTGTTTTACAATACCTTTRCCAAAATTCTGYCTTACAGGTTTMTCTRCTGYTTTCTTTTCTGATTTAAATCTYACCTGATCCCATTTTAATCCYAATTGCTTGCGTAATTGATTTGCTTTATTTTGCGCAGCATCATACCCATTTAAACCACGCGCAAGCACCGAATTATTATCAGTGCGGTAAATATAAAAAGTAGTTGCTTCTGTTACTGCCTCACTTACATCAAGAAATTTTTGAATTCTCTGTAGAAACTTCTTGAAGGAGATTGCTTTGCGCCTTTGAATACTCATTAAATTTCAGTAATTCTTCATTCWTATTTAGGTAATACCAMGCTGGATGAGAGCAGTTGTGACCTTTACCAGTGGTGCCTGAATGAAAACGTTCATTTTGATATTCCAGAAACARGCTTGAATTTAATGTCTGAATCAAGTTGGGAAATGATTTACTTTTCTGACATTCAGTGCTWCCTCTTTTAGCRCAGCAGAACACCCAGGAGTGCTGCTTGTCATTCCAAAGCAATGCTGCCTTGCGATGATTTCTTCTGGCTTCTGTGCGCTCTGAGSTAGCGCAGAATGGACAAGAGAAGATCCATTTGCTAGTTCGATTATGCAATTGAACTTCTAATGGGTTATTGAGGTATGAGGACAATAAGAACATCCTGTACTTCTGATCKATTAATGATTCCACTTGTATAATATTTCTTACTTTGATATTATAAAACCAATCAATCCACATGTCAACTTGACATCATGACTAGAAGCATTTATAATAACAATGTAGTTGCTTGAGAGATTCTTGTACTCAAGAATTRAATCTTATAAATAACTACGTAGTAGTTTGAGATWCTCTAGGTTCAACTAGCCTCAAGGRTATTCAAGGTCCTTCAGGGCAAGTTCAATAGGAGTCAACAAAAGRCATACTCCAGAGATGCCGTAGGCAATCCCTKAMAGGGATTGSYTTAAAGGTCTTTTAAAACATRCTTGAGCAATATCAAATCCCTTAAGGACTTGTGATCTAAGATRTAAAGAGAAGGAACATGATGATAATTGAGAATGTATAAATATGTATGAATAACGTGAAGAGTACTGATGAATAGAATTAAAGCACTTAGGGATCAGGT
>NZ_PXVC01000129.1 GCF_003011125.1 Synechococcus lacustris str. Tous
ACCAAGCATTGATGGCTTTAATACTTTTTTGGTAGCCCAAGCCGCAAGGGCCCAGGGCATGGTGGTTGCTTTTTCAGGGCTTGGGGCCGATGAGTTGTTTTATGGCTACGGCCATATGGGCTGGCCTAAGCCGTTGCAAAGGTTGGCCTGCCGCCGCATACCTGCAAGTGGTTTAACACCTTGGCGTAAGCATTCTCTTTTGCGCCAGCGGGCAGAGCGCTGCGGCAGCACAGGCGCTTCTAATCAAGAATGCAGCAGCTACATGGCCAATACCCTTTTGCGAGATAGTGATGCCGTAACAATGGCCCAAGGCTTGGAGCTACGGKTGCCTTTTCTGGATCCAGATTTAATCGCCTTTGCCAAAACTAAAAGCGCTGTTGAACATCTAATCGCTGGGCCTAAAACGTTATTGAGGCAGCAGGCGCAGGCCCTATTGCCCACTGAAATTCTGCAGGGCCCTAAACGTGGATTTAATTTACCCTTAGCCCCATGGCTATCTAGCAATAAACGATTTAGCCCCAGCCGTTTGGTGCATAAGCTCGCTCAAATCGATATTCCCGCCCARGCAATCTGGCGCAGTTGGTATTTAATGCAGCTCAGCCCCAGGCGTTTTGCATCCTATTGGCGTTGGGTGGTGCTTAGTGAGTGGCTGGAGCAGGTTTAATCAGCGCTGTTAACGATTGGTTCAACCACTGAGCTACCCGCCGGTGCCCTGCGGCGGTGAGGTGATCATCCAGTTGGAAATAGCAGGAGCTATCGCAGGCTTGGCTGAGGTTGAGCAGCAGCACTCTGGTGTGGGGCAACTGTCGCCGTAGGCTGCCTAGGGAATGTTCGAGATCTCGGTACACAGAGGCATTCCAAATGCCGTAGTCGCTGCTTACAAACACCACCAAACTCTTGCCGGCTAACAATTGCTTGTAGGTCATAAAGCTGGCCACAAATGCCTCCCCATGTTTTGGGAATGGCACATCGAGAGGATTGACTTCCGCCTTAAGAATTCCCTGCAACCAATGTTCTGTGAAAAGGCGCAGGTGGCCCCAATTTGAGACATCCAGTAGCAGCTCAGGCTTCACATAGGGCGTGTTAGCGGCATAGCTGAGATAGCTGCTGGATTGGAAGCGTTGCTTGCCCGTGGAGCTGTTTTCCCCCCAGTCATTTACGCCGTATTGCAGCAGGATCGTGCGGGCACTGGCATAGCCCTGGGGGTAAAGCCCGGCGTAGCGCTCCAGTAGCCGCAGTTCCCGGGCGGTGCCATAGCTGGAGATGCTCAGATTCAAGCTGGGTTGCAATTTGGGGCTCAGCAAACGGGAGTAGCGCTCTTCAGCCTCCACACCCCAGCCCATGGCGTGGGAATCGCCGATCACGATGCTGCGCGGCTGCCGCAGTGCTGCTTCGCTGTCGCGCACACCCAGGCTGTTGAACTGATGGGTTGTGCGAAATTCCAAATTGTCAAAACGACAACTCGCCTTGGGCTGGCCGATGTAGGTGAGGGTTTGATCCCGCTGGAAGCAGTCTTTACGGCCCTGGATTGCCTGACGGTAGATATTTAGATAGGGCCAGCGGGCCAGCTCCAGCAGCGGGCCCCATGCCAAGCGGGGATGGCGTAGGGCCCAGTGGGCCAGCAGCCAGGGCCCCAGCAAGGGGCTTAGCAGAAGCGCCAAAACCGCCAGGTTGATAGCCACCAGGCGGACGGGATTGCTCCAGGCTTTGGGGGTCATGGGTTTGGCTTCAGGCTGCTGGCCACCGCCTCCGCCAGTTGTTYGGGCCTTGGCAAAAACTTGTTGGCARTGGTTGCTGAGTTTGCCCGGGTCSAGGGGGSCCTTAGGGCTTGGGCCAAAGCCTGGGGATCGCCACTGGGGAACAACCTATGGGGGGGGGCTTCCCCCAGCAAATCCCTAGCGCAGCCCGGATGGTCACTGGCTATCACCCGTAGGCCAAATTGCAGGGCCTCATTAACCACTAGCCCCCAGGTTTCCCCCTGCACCGAAGGAAACACAAGCGTGTCGGCAACTGCGTAATAGCGCCCCAACTGCGACTGATTCTGAAAGCCCACAAAGCGGCTGCAACCAGGCAACACGGCCTCGATGGCCGCAGCGAAGGCCTCTCTTAGAGGACCATCACCCACCACTACCAGCCACAACTGCCTTTGGCGTTCCGCTGGCAGCAGCGCCAGGGCCTTGGCAAGCAGCAGCGGCCCCTTCACATGGGTGATTTTGCCCACACTAAGCAGCACTTCTGCCGTGGCTGGAATCTGCAGGGCCCTGCGCAGTTCGTTGCGTTGGGGCATCCAGTGTTCCACTTGCCGTTGGAAATACTTCACATCTACGGCAAATGGCACCGCTTTGCGGCGGTGGGGAGGCACTCCTAAACGGGCAAAATGATCATTGGAATCACTGCCGATTGGAAATATTTGACTAAATAAACAGTAATAACGCCTTAGCAATTGATCTTTTAACAAACTTTTCCACGGGGCCCTTTGGAAGGCGCGATCAGTGCCATCGGCGCGCAGTAATAGCTTTTTACCATGGGCAGCAAGTATTAGGGTGCTAGCGGTAATAAATAAGGGGCTATAGGCAAATATCAAAACCGCATCTGCTCTCCAGTTGTGAATTTGTGCGCTGCCTTTCCAGGCAAGCTGAATTGCAGTGGCAGGTTTTGCCAAGTTGGCTAGGGGGCTTTCGCTAAGAAAGCAATGATCAAATCCAGCCGTGGGGGCACTATCCCAGGCAAACGACACRCCAAAGTCTGGGTCGAGGCTGGGTTTAACACCATGATTACAACCAAAAAATACTTTTACCTTTAGATCTTCACAGGCAGCTAAGGCTTGAAATACCGGTTTGAAATATTGCACCGGATGGGTAATTAATACTGCTAGGCGCTTGGATTTGCTTTTCATTTGATGAGCTGTTTATCAGTGCAGATCCGCTGAGCAAGAACTGTTGCTGCTAATTGGTGGCCATTGATATTCCAATGGCCAATTCCCTGTGCTTTGCCAAAGCCATGCAATATCAGGCCTTTTTGATCAACTTGTTGCTGCATGGCAGGTGCCAGGGCGGTGTAAGCAATTCCTAGGGGTTGAAGTAAAGCGGCGAGCTGTTTTTCCTTGGCGAATATTTGGCTTGGGCGCTGGTTGCGCTCGGGCCAAACTTGCTC
>NZ_PXVC01000013.1 GCF_003011125.1 Synechococcus lacustris str. Tous
ATCCTGGATTCCCAGGGCCGTGTGCTAAATACCTGGGCTGACATCTTGAACCGCGCTGGTTTGGGTATGGAAGTAATGCACGAGCGCAATGCTCACAACTTCCCCCTCGACCTTGCAGCAGCTGAAAGCGCTCCTGTAGCCCTAACCGCCCCTGCAATCGGTTGATCACTAACTAAGCAAACGCTTAATTAGAGGAATAGAAATCGCCCCCGCTAACGCGGGGGCTTTTTAATGGTTACCCCTACTTCTGCAGGGCAGGATGAAAACTGCGGCGAAATTTATTGCATTTGGTGATAGTGGCGTCTTCGGCTGGGGCGATAGCGAAGGTGGCGGTTGGGTGGAGCGCTTACGCCGCCATTGGATGCCCAGGTTGCAGGCGCCAGTTTTATATAACCTTGGAGTGAGAGGCGATGGTCTTGAACGCCTCAGTAATCGGCTCAACAATGAGTTCATGGTCCGCGGAGAGTTGCGTCGTCAAAAGCCCCAAGGCATGTTGATTGCTGTTGGGATTAATGATGCTGCCCGCATAGGTAGATGTGACGGCAGGCAGCAATTAGATCCTGCTGCTTTCCTATTTGGCTTTGAGCAGCTGTTGATAAATGCAAAATGTTTGGCGCCGGTTTTCGTGGTGGGGCTAACGCCAGTTAATGAAGCGGTGATGCCTTTTGCTAATTGTTTATGGTATTTAAATCGTGATCTGGATCTTTATAATCGTCTAATTGAGGAAGCTTGTTTAGGGGCAAATGTGCCATTTCTAAGGCTTTGGGATGGAGAGATAAGCGCCACTGAAAATGTGCCATTGGAATGGTCTAAACGTCTTTGCAGTGATGGGATCCATTGCAATAGTGCTGGCCATGAATGGATATTTGAGCAGGTGAGCTGCTGGCCGGAGCTATTGTTATGGGCCGGGCTGCCGCCCGAGGGTTTCTGCAGGCTTAATTAGAAAATTATGCGCATTGCAATTTCTGGTTCCCATTCGCTCGGTAAATCAACAGTGGTTAGGGACTGGCTTCATTCCAATCCTGATTATTTATGGGAGGATGAGCCCTATAGGGTTCTATCTTTTAATGGTCCCTATGAAATTGCCTTTCAAGACAAGTCAACCAGGTTGCATAATGGCTTGCAACTATTCTATAGTATTAGCAGGTTGCATAGATATGATTCCAGTGAATGCAATGTGATATTTGATCGCTGTCCGATTGACTATCTTGCCTATTCTCAATACACCGCATTCCAAGCCACAACGGATATAGATAAGGAGTTTGTGCTAACGATGGTAGATGCTGTTCGAGAATCTTTGGATCATCTTGACATTCTTGCTTTTATACCTATTTCTGAGCAGTGGCCCGTGCCCATGGAGGATGACGGAATCAGGCCTCCCGACCTGGAATATCGCAATAGCGTGGATATGATCTTTAAGCAGATATATAGAGATGGCTTGTTTGATCTGTTGCCAGCCTTTGAAAAGCTCAAGTTGATCGAATTAGTGGGTGATTCAGAATTGCGATTGAAACAAATCCAGCTGGCAATTGAGAGTATTAATGCTTAGCCGCTTTGCTGGTTCATGATAATCGGAGTGCCAATGCGAGCCGATTCAATAATCGCATCTGCCAGTTGCAGGCCATTTATGGCATGTTCAAGATTAGCTGTTTCTGATTCAACCCCCTGGCTTGCGCACTTCACGAAATCATCTAATTCTTCTCGCAATGCTCCATAAATCCTACCGTTATATTCCGGCCACAGAATGCTATCTGGTGAGCTGGTTCCCGATGAATCCCATATTTTTAAGGGGCTATCTAGTGATCTCAGCTGCACTGTTTTGTTGCTGCCCACAACCACTAATTCGGCATCAATGCAGCCGTTCCAGTTGCTAGTGGTAACATTCGCCGGCGCCCCTGGGGGAACAAACCAGCTGGTTTCTGTAATGCCAATGCAGCCATTTTCAAACTTTATCAGGGCAATGCAGGCCTCTGGTGATAAGTAATTGCCCAATCGGCGCTCATGGGCAAAAACACTAATTGGTTTGCTTCCTGTGAGCCATAGTAATAAATCTAGATCATGAATTGATGATTCGTAAATGGTGTGTACTTTCTCTGCCGTTGCTGTAAACCAAGAACGGCTTAAATTCCGTTTAGTGCGGATGGAAATCAGCTCACCAAGATCTTTTTGATGGATTTGCTGATGGATAATTCTGTGATTAAGTTCATATCTTAATATGAGGCCAACCTGTAGTATTGAGCCACTATTTTCGGCAGCCTGTTTTAAGTTTTGAGCATTTTTGTAATTTGAGGCAAGTGGTTTTTCTATGAATACAGGTTTGCCTGTGGCAAGTGCTTGCAAGCAATGTTGCTCATGTTGATCGTTGGGGGTTACTATTACGATTGCATCAAGATCAGGATCCTTGATTAGTTCTTCTGCTTCTTTGTATCGACATTTAACACCATAAAGCTCACCAATTTCCTCTAGTTGTTCGGGGCGTGTTTCAGCAATAGCTAATAATTCAACATTTGCCATTGAGCTCAATACCTTGGCATGCATGATGCCAAATCGACCCAAACCGGCTAAACCAATTCTCAATTGATAGCTTGGTTTCATTTGAAGGCATGTTTTCTATAAGCCGGTGACTGGATTTGAACCTGCGACCTACTGATTACGAATCAGTTGCTCTACCCCTGAGCTACACCGGCATAACAGCCAAATTAGCATCGCAAAAGCAATCAATTTTCCAATGACAGATCCTTCTCGCTTAGATCCAGAGTTACGCAAACGGCTACTCCAAGAGGCTCGCACCCCCTGGAGAAGCCTGCGCAGGGCCCTCTGGTTTGCCCTTTTCGCCTCCGCCGCAGTTGGAGCCGCCACCATGGCTATGCGCGGTGCCAGCGGTGGTTTGGTCCCCCTCACGGATCTCGGCATCCAAGTGGCTGCTTTGTTGCTCAGTGCTGTTTTGATCTGGTTTGATCGCAATCGCGAAACGTAAAAGCGGGCGGAATTGCCATTGAATTAGCAGTAGTAAACCAAAAGCCCAAAGCAAGCTTTCGGTGCGGCTTTGCCCTTGCCAAGGGGTGAGCTGATTAAATGACCCAGCCCGTTGATCAAACCAGATCAAAATTGGCAATTGAATTAGGGCAGTACTAAATAACAACAGTTTATTTAATCCGCTTAGAATTTGAGGCAGCAAAATAGCAACTGCCCACAGCAAAAGTATTTCTAACTTTGGCGCTGGCCCCGGATCGCTTGCGGCAAGTATTAGTTGCAGCAGCAACAATTCCAACGGGAGCAAGCCAAGGCTGAGCAGCGGCAGCCAAGCAGCCATTAGCTACTAAGGGTGCGGCGTTGGGTGACCATTTTGTAAGCCACTATGCGATCACCATCTTGCCAATCGGCAAACCGATCGCAGCCGATGCCACATTCAAAGCCTGTATTTACTTCTTTAACATCATTTTTAACACGTTTTAGTGAATCAAGATCGCCGGCATAAACCTGTTGTTTACCGCGGAATAGGCGGAATTTACAGTTTCTTTGCAAGCTACCACTGGTTACATAGCAACCAGCAACTGCGCTCTTACCGATGCTGAATACTGCCCGCACTTCAGCTTCGCCAAGGGGTTGTTCCACCAATTCAGGTTCCAGCAGGCCTTCCATGGCAAGCTGAATATCCTCTAGAAGTTTGTAGATAACATCGTAATCGCGAACATCAACCCCAGCTGCTTCCGCAGCCCGTTTAGCTCCAGATGCTAAAGAGGTGTTGAAGCCAATAATTACGGCACCAGATGCAAAGGCTAAATCCACATCTGTTTCGGTGATTTCACCGGGGGCGGAGAGTAGAACTCGCACTTGAACCTCCCCTTGGGGCAGTTGTTCAAGCATGCCAAGAATTGCCTCAACACTACCTTGAACATCAGCCTTAAGTATTAAGTTGAGCTCCTTGAGTTCACCTTCGCTTGCTTGGCCAGACATCGAAGTAAGTGATACCCGCCTTGATGCCATCTGCTGGGCCAAACGGGTGGCTCTGGCTTCGCTGGCGCGATCACCAACCACTGCCCTGGCTGCTTTCTCATCGGTATAAACCTCAAATTCATCCCCTGCTGCCGGCACCTCACTGAAGCCCAGCACCTCAACTGCCGATGAGGGACCAGCCTGTTTTACCCGTTTGCCAGTGTCGTCTACCATCGCTTTCACCTTGCCCAATACCGGGCCTGCCGCCAAAACATCCGAAGGACGCAAGGTGCCGTTTTGAATTAGGAGTGTGGCCACAGGACCCTTGGCTTTATCGAGGTGGGCTTCGATAACAGTTCCCTTGGCCATTCGATCTGGATTTGCCTTTAGATCTTCTACCTCGGTAACTAAAAGAATCATTTCCAAAAGGGAATCAATTCCGGTTCCTTTAAGTGCACTTACGGGCACCATCACAGTGTCACCACCCCAATCTTCTGGCAGGAGATTTTGATCCGAAAGTTCTTGTTTTACTCGATCAAGTTGGGCGCCTTCTTTATCAACCTTGTTGATGGCCACCACAATAGGAACTTCAGCCGCTCGAGCATGGCTAATTGCTTCAAGGGTTTGGGGTCGTACGCCGTCGTCTGCTGCAACCACCAACACGGCAACGTCGGTTACCTTTGTGCCTCGAGCCCGCATGGCCGTGAAGGCTTCGTGGCCAGGGGTATCTAGGAAAGTAACTGTGCGCTGTTCATCCCCGTGGGGTACATCCACCTGATAGGCACCGATATGTTGGGTGATGCCACCAGCTTCACCTGCGGCCACACGGGTTTTTCTAATCGCATCAAGAAGGCTGGTTTTACCGTGGTCTACGTGGCCCATCACCGTTACCACCGGCGGCCTGCGAATTAGGTGCTCAAGGTCGCTTGCCTCGATCATTTCTACGGTTTTCTTTGCCGCTTCTTCAACATCGTCTTGAAGAACAGGAACACCAAATTCCTCGGATACTGTCTCGATTGTTGAGAGGTCGAGGGTTTGGGTAACAGTGGCAATAATTCCCTTGAAAAATAGGGATTTAATAATTTCGGAACTCTCAACACTAAGCATGTCTGCTAATTCCTGAACGGTGAGATTTCCCTCAGGAATAACAAGCATCTCAGGCCTTACCTGTTTGGCATCACGGGCGGCACGCAATTCCATTGCCCGGCGCCGTTGCCTTTGACGGGTGGTTTCTTTTTTGCGGCGGCGTAAAGCAACTGGTTTTGCTCCCCCACTGCTGGGCGAAACCCTTGGTTTGCTGGGTCTTGCAAGACTGGCTTGAAGCACAACTGCTTCCTGCTCTCCGGCAAAACCACTGGTTTCAGCAGTTAAGGAGTCGTCATTTTCACCAATGATGTGAACTTTTTGGCGTTGCTTTTGGGGCGTGCGGCTCCGCAATGCTTCCAATTTGGCGCTGTCGTCCCAATCAGGGCGCCGTGGTTTGCCTGCGGCAGTACCTGGGGCAGCAGCTGGGCGAAATCCTGGCCGCTTGGGGGGCGCATTGGGCGCAGTAGGTGCCCCTGGGCGTGTTGGCGCTTCACTGCCTGGCCTGCTTGGTACAACGCGCCTAGGCCCCTCGGGGGCGGGTCCCCGTGGGGCTCCAGGTTTCTGGAGTTGCATCAATTCGCCAGGTGCCACAGGCTTACGCATGGCGCTGGGCCCTGGCCTTGTGGGAGGGGCGGCCGGATCCCGTCGCATTGGTTTACCAACCAATTCCAGCGATGAAGCTGGAGGGCGACCGTCGGGTTCACCGCGACGGGGTTGGGCTGGTGCTCCCGCTCTGATAACTGGTGCGCCAGGTCTTTGTGGGGCAGGGGGGCGTTGCGGCGCTGCGGCACGCATGGGTACCGCTGGACGGTTTTGATCACCACCCCTGGTGGTTGTTTGACCGGGGCGACTGGGTTGCGATTTGCCCGGTGCGGCTGTGGGCCTTGCTGGTTTTGAAATCACCACAGGCTTTGGCGCTGGAGGCTTGATCGTGGCCACTGGCTTGGGAACCACCACTGGCTTGGCGACCACCACTGGCTTGGCGGGTGCCGCTGGCTTGGCGACCACCACTGGCCTGGCAGGCACCACAGGCTTGGCGACCACCACTGGCCTGGCAGGCACCACAGGCTTGGCGGGCACCACGGCTTGGCAAACACCACAGGCTTGGCGGGCACCACTGGCTTGGCAGGCACCACTGGCTTGGCTGGGGCACTCACAACAGCCACTGGTGCTGAGGGGCCATCGGCAGTTGCTTTTTTAACCGTGAGGATTTTGCTGGCTGCTGGAGCCGCTTGGCCCTTTAAAAGGGTGCGAATTTTGGCTGCTTCGCCATCGCTGATGGAGCTGCTGTGGCTTTTCGCCGCAATCGACAGCTTCTCCGCAGCCTCGAGCACATCTCGGTTGTCGAGACCAAGGTCTCGCGATAGCTCATAGATCCGGACTTTGCCGCCGCTCGTCATGCAGGTCTCCAATGGACGGGGCACCATGTGCCTCCGTGCCCGTCACAATGACGGGACGGTATTCATATTGCCTGAAGGGTTGCCGAAAAGGCCGAATCCCTCTGCCCCAGCCTTGCGGCGAGGGTGCTGTAAACGGCTTCTTCAACGTTCACCCGTAGGGCCCGTTGTAATTTTCGCCGTTTGCGTGCATCTTCCAGGCATGGCTGCGTTTGGCAGAGATAGGCCGAACGGCCCATGCCCTGGTCAAGCTGCACACCTGCGCCCCCCGCTAGTCGCACCACTCGCCATAGGTGCTGGCGATCAACCATGCTACGACAGGAAATGCAGCGTCGGAGAGTGGCCATTGGGTTCACCGAACCTCAGTTGATTGTTCTTCGCCATTGGCATCTTCGAGATAATCTTCTTCTATGGGATAGAGCTCACGCAAACGTGCATCCTCTTCGGCGCGGGTTGCTTGCTCCGCCTCTAAACGCGCTTCAGCTTCAGCTTGTTGACGTTCATCCTCTTGACGCAATTCGATAAGTTCAGCAACTTTTTCGTCCTCGGAGGGTTGGTCGTATTCAGCTGAATTTTTAATATCTATTTTCCAACCGGTTAAGCGAGCGGCAAGCCGCACATTTTGCCCCTCCCTGCCGATCGCCAAACTGAGTTGATCGGGCGGCACAAGCACATGGGCATGTTGCCCTTCTGGATCTACTAATCGCACCATTTCCACCCGTGCAGGGCTGAGCGAATTGGCAAGATATTGAGCTGGATCAGCAGACCAACGAACAACATCAATTTTTTCACCCCGCAATTCGTTTACAACCTGTTGAATTCGAGAGCCGCGGGCACCAATGCAAGCACCAACCGGGTCTACCTCGCGCTCAACGCTGTCAACAGCAACCTTTGTGCGAGGGCCCACAGCTCTTGATGGTGGATTCGCTTCTCTGGCAACGGCAACTATTCGCACTGAACCCTCTTGGATTTCAGGTACTTCATTCTCAAATAAATAAACCACAAGGCCTGCATTGGAGCGGCTTACAAACATTTGAGGGCCACGCCTTGCAATTTCTGAAACCTCTTTAAGAAATACCTTAAAAGTGGCATTAGCCCGATAGTTGTCATTTGGCAGTTGATCTCTGCGGGGGAGTTCTGCCTCCACTTCAGGTCTGCCAAGGCCGCTGCTAACAGCCATAATTACGCTCTGTCGTTCAAAACGTATAACCCGTGCAGTGAGTACTGGATCCTCTAGGTCTGCAAATTCTTCCTGGATCATTCGTCTTTGTTGATCCCTTAGCTTTTGGGCTAATACCTGCTTGGTGGCAGCGGCTGCCATGCGGCCGAATTCATCTTTTTCCGGGGTTACATCTAATACAACCGTGTCGCCAAGTTGTGCGTCATCTGCAACCTGTTGAACTTCTTCAAGTGCTATTTGATGATCTTCACTTTCAACTTCTTCCACAATTATTTTAGAAGCAAGAACGCGAAAACCCTCTTCATCTAGATCTAGACCAACGTCGAAGTTGCTAAAATATTCCTCATCAAATGGATCTTCACTAATGCCCAAATAAAGCGTGCGTCGATAACGTTCATAGCCTTTCAATAGCGCTTCGCGCAATGCTGCTTCCACAACGTTTGGAGGTAGCTTTTTCTCTTCGCTGATGTCGTCGATTAGGGTTGATAAACCCGGCAGCATTACGAGCGCCATAACTAAAATTCTCGGAGTGTGGGAAGAAAAGAAAAATTGGTATGTAAAGGGGCTTAGGTCTCGGGGCTACTCAGGCGAACTTCGAGTACCTCTGGTATTGGAATTCGCACAATTCGGCCCCGAAGATTGATCTCCACTGCTTTGGCGTCACGGCCGAGTAAGGAGCCCTCGCGGCGAAGTTCAGTGCCGGAGCTGTCCCGATGCAGAACACTCACAGGAAAACCGCGAAAACTGCGGAAGTCCCGATCATCTTGAAGCACTTCCCCCACCCCAGGGCTGGTTATTTCAAGAACATAGGCCCCAGGGATTAGGGATTCCAATTCCAATGCTTCGCTGAAAGCACCACTGAAAGTGGCGCAATCATCGAGGCTGATGCCAGTGCCATTGCTTCTAGCCAATGCAATAACTAAAGCTTGGGGGTTGCGATGGCTATGTAGAGCAACGGTTTCGATGCAAAACCCCATTGGAGAAGCAACGCTAGACGCGAGCTTTTCAAGAGGGGTAATTAGGGGATGGGCCAAGGGCAGGGAACTCGAGGGGCCTCCCGGCCCCGCAATCGCAAGTTATTAACGATTGCCCAAAACCTTTAGCCAAGGGGCTCAAGGTTTTGGAATGCCTGCCGGGCACATCAAGATCTTAAGGGTTGAGCTCAATGGGAGGGGCTTCACCGTAGAAGTCTGTGGGGTTTGGCTCACTGCGTAAGGTGGGGTTTGAATTAATGCATCCCCCCCTTTCCTGGGCGTATTGGCATACTCGTGCCCATAGTTTTGCCCGGCTGCCGTTGGCACCGGCGCTAAAGCGCACTTCATTGGCCGACCCCAAGGCTGGGTCGATCGTTGCATTACACAAAGGGCAGACTTGGGCAGGGTTAGCCAAGATTTAAAAGCTGATCCCTAAAGGTTAAGTCCCCTATCAGGCCATAACGGTTTTTTTATGACCGTTTCTTTGCTTCAGCTCAGCGATCCCCACCTGCTGGCCAATCCCAGCGGCTGGTATCGAGGTGTGCAACCCCTGGTGAACTTTAAGCGTGGTTTACAAATGGCCCTTAGCCAGATCCCACGCCCACCTGATTTATTGCTGCTAACTGGTGATTTGTGTCAAGACGAAAGCTGGGCTGGCTATGGAATGCTGCGGGATGTTTTAGAAGCATTTGCCTTGCCAACGGCTCTCCTTGCCGGCAACCACGACCATCCCCAGTTATTGAGGTGTTGCTTAGCACGAACGGCCCAGGTTGCTCCGGCTTTGATTTCTTTGGGCGAGTGGAACCTGTTGATCTTGGATAGCCACTGGCCTGGGGCGGTTGATGGTTGGGTTTCGCAAAGCCAGCTGCAATGGGCAACAACTGCCTTGAGCAAAAAGCAACCAGCCTTGTGCAAACAAAAAAATCCCTTGATTGTGGCTGTGCATCATCCCCCAGAAGATCAGCGGGAGGGTGACGCTTTGCTCACTGCATTGGCCGATCTTGCACCACTGAAAATCGTCTTGATGGGACATATCCATCAGCATCGCCGCAACCTTTGGGCTGAAACCGTTTTGCTTGGTTGCCCATCAAGCTTGATCCAGTTCAATCCCACCCAAATGTGCCCTTTGGGTTTGCCCCATCAATGTGGGGGCCGTTTTTTAGAATTGGAAGGGGACGGCAGTTGGCGTGAAACACTGCTGCGCTGGCCTAACTAGGCTCATGCAGTATTGGCTTTAAAACAATTGCTGCGGGTTTGTTTAGCGATTATTTATTGCCTTGGGATTGCCTTGGTGAAACCAGCTCCAGCTTTTGCTGAGCATGGTTTTGTGGCCCAAGCTGTTGCCCGAACCGCCCCTGCGGTGGTTCGCATCGATACCGAGCGTGAGGTTCGCAATCGCGGCTTTGAGCCAGGTTTGGAAGATCCCTTGCTGCGGGAATTATTCGGAGATCTACCCAGTAGCCACCGGGAAAATGGTCAGGGTTCTGGAGTGTTGATTTCAGCTGATGGCTTGGTATTAACCAATAACCATGTGGTTGATGGGGCTGACCGCGTACAGGTAACGCTTGCTGATGGACGTCAACTCGATGGCGCTGTTGTGGGTACAGACCCCGTAACTGATTTGGCAGTAGTGCGGCTTCCAGATGGCACTAAAGGTCTTAAACCAGCTGCATTGGGTGATTCGAATGATTTGGCTCCCGGGGATTGGGCCATCGCTTTGGGTAATCCCTACGGCCTAGACAGCACAGTGACACTCGGCATTGTTAGCAGTTTGCACCGCAATATTTCAAGCCTTGGCTTTACCGATAAAAGATTGGAGTTAATCCAAACTGATGCCGCCATCAATCCAGGAAATTCAGGGGGGCCGCTATTAAATGAAGCAGGGGAAGTGATTGGCCTCAATACTCTTGTGCGGGCTGGGCCTGGTGCTGGATTGGGCTTTGCCATACCGATTAATTTGGCCCGCGGGGTGGCTCAAAGCTTGGCCACGGGCACTCCCGTGGTGCATCCCTATTTGGGCTTGCAACTGGTGCCCTTAACGGCGAGCAAAGCCAGAGACCATAATTCCGATCCCAATGCTCTCCTGCAGCTACCTGAGCGGGATGGCGCCTTAGTTCAACAGGTATTACCCCAGAGTCCTGCAGCAAAAGCGGGCCTTCATCGGGGTGATTTGGTTATCTCTGCCGGCCAAAAACCAGTTCATGCACCTGCTGATTTATTGGCGGTGGTGGAGGGTTCAAAGGTTGGTGAAGCGTTGGACTTAGAAGTGTTGCGCGGTGAAGAAAGCCTGAAATTGCCCATTCGTCCGGCACCCCTGCCAGAAGCAGCGGCCCAGGGATAAGAGGTGCCGAATAGCTTCCATTGCTAGGTTCGGCCCAACCAAAGAAGAAGCGATGACAACCCTGCAAGATCAGATGAAGCAGGCCGTAGCTCTGGCCGCAGTGGATCAAATCAGCAGTGGGATGGTGCTTGGGCTTGGCTCTGGCTCTACCGCGGCTTTAATGATTAAAGAACTGGGAGCCCGCCTGAAAGATGGCCGCTTAAAGGATTTAGTTGGTGTTACCACCTCGTTTCAGGGGGAGGTGCTTGCCGCTGAGTTAGGCATTCCGCTCCAGGCTCTAAATGCGGTTGATCGTATTGATTTGGCCATAGATGGCGCAGATGAAGTAGATCCTGGTTTTCAATTAATTAAGGGTGGTGGTGCCTGCCATGTGCAGGAAAAGCTGGTAGCCGTTAGGGCTGAGCGATTTGTGGTGGTGGTTGATGCCAGCAAAGTTGTGCAAACCCTCAATCTTGAGTTCCCATTGCCTGTGGAGGTGTTGCCTGGGGCGTGGCGTCAGGTGCAAGCCCAGTTGAACAGCATGGGCGGTGAGGCTCAGCTGCGCATGGCTGTAAAAAAGGCGGGCCCCGTGGTTACCGACCAGGGTAATTTGGTGTTGGACGTGAAGTTTGCAGGCGGTATTAATGAACCAGCTGATTTAGAATTAGCAATAAATAACTTGCCGGGGGTTCTGGAAAATGGCCTATTTATTAATCTCGCCGATCAAGTTTTAGTAGGTGAAATTATTGATGGAATGCCGAGAGTTAGAGATTTGGCTAAGGGTTAATCTCTAAACGTAACCGCACGGATTCCCTGTGGCTGTGCAACCCCTCGCTGGCGGCAAGCTCCATTATTGCTGGCCCGGTTGCTTGCAATGCCCTCTGATTAAAGCCGATTAAACTAGTGTGATGCATAAATGTTTCAACACTTAGGGCACCGCTAAAGCGAGCAGTACCGGAGGTGGGCAGGGTGTGATTTGGCCCCGCTAAATAATCCCCAGCTGCTTCAGGTGTGTATTTACCCAAAAAGATGGCGCCAGCTTGTTGAATGCGATCTGCCAGGGCTTCAGGATCTTTAACTTGTAGCTCTAAATGTTCAGGTGCGAAGCGATCGGATAACTCTGCCGCCTCTTCAATGCTGTTGCAGAGCACTACTAAGCCCCAATCTCGAATGGAAGCACTGGTTAGTTCCTTCCTAGGGTGGTTTTCCAGTTGCCTTTCAACTTCAAGCGGCACGGCTTGGGCCAGCTGCGGGCTGGTGGTTAGCAAGATGGCAGCTGCGAGGGGATCGTGTTCCGCTTGGGCTAGTAGATCTGCGGCCACCAAAACTGGGTCTGCACTGTCGTCGGCAATGATTAAAACCTCGCTTGGGCCCGCTAGGGAGTCGATGCCAACCCGCCCAAATACTGCTTTTTTGGCCAGGGTTACATATAAGTTGCCCGGCCCAGTAATCACATCAACCTGAGCAATGCTCTCGGTGCCAAAGGCAAGGGCTGCAATTGCCTGGGCGCCCCCAACTCGGTAGATCTCATCAATGCCGGCCAAGTGGGCGGCCGCTAGAACCGTTTGATTGATTTCACCATCGGCGCCCGGTGGGGTAACCATCACCCTCTGCTTTACCCCGGCCACTAGGGCAGGGATGGCGTTCATCAATACGGTGCTTGGGTAGGAGGCGCGGCCACCTGGCACGTATAGGCCCGCCCGATGCACCGGCCGCCAACGACGTTTAAGCGTTTCGCCGTAGGGGCCATTTATCTCCAGGTTGTTTGGCAATTGTTGAAGATGAAAAGCGCGGATCCTTTCATTTGCAAGCTGCAGCGCCTGTTGTAGAGGGGCGGGAGTGAGTTGCCATGCCCGCTCAAGGGCCTCTGGGGGCACCCGCAATTCATTGATGGCTACGCCATCAAAACGTTCGGTGTAATCCCTTAGCGCCTTGTCGCCCTCTCGTTTAACCCGTTCGATGATCGAATCAACGGTGAAACGCACCTCCTGCAATTTGGGGCTTTCTGTGCGGTTTTCAATGGCCACCAGCAATGGGGCTGCTGCCCTTGGATCGCTTAGTAGCTTCAGCAACATGGCTGCGTAATTGAGCTGTGTAAATCAAGCTACCGTTTGATGGGTATGCAAGGCGCTAGGATTTTCGTTTGCCGTTCCGCGCCGAGAACCCCCTGTGGCCAATAACAAGTCTGCTGAGAAGCGCATCCAGATTGCTGAGCGCAACAGGTTGCAAAACCGCACCTACAAATCTGCGTTGCGCACCCTGATGAAGCGTTGCTTCAGCGCCTGTGAGGCCTACGGCAGCAAGCCCGGGGCTGAATCCAAAGTGGTTGTGCAGGATTCACTGAGCGCTGCCTTCAGCAAAATCGATAAGGCTGTGAAAGTGGGTGTGATGCATCGCAATACCGGTGCAAATCAAAAATCCCGTTTGAGTGCAGCGGTAAAAAAAGCAACACAAGAACTCGCTGCGCCAACAAAAGCGGTTTGATTCCATAATCGGATCAGATATTCTTGATCCTTAAAAGTGACGGTTCAACCCCTGCTGCCACTAATCGACAGCCACTGTCACATCGTTTTTAGGGAATTTGACGACGACCTAGCGGTAGTGGCTGAGCGATGGCGCAAGGCTGGGGTTTGCGCCCTGCTGCATGCCTGCGTTGAACCGGCTGAAATCCCTGGCATTAGAGCCCTAGCTGATCGCTTCCCTGAATTGCGCTATTCAGTTGGCGTTCATCCCCTCGATCCCCAGCATTGGGCAAGCAATACGGTTGATGTTTTGAGGGAGGCGGCCCTTGCTGATAGCAGGGTGGTGGCCATAGGTGAACTAGGACTTGATCTATATCGAGCTACGAATTTGCAAGATCAGTTGCAGATGCTCACGGCTCAATTGAATTTGGCTGAAGAGTTGCAGTTGCCGGTGATCATCCATTGCCGCGATGCGGCAGCGGAAATGGTGGATTTACTGCAATCCCGCAAAAGCAAGGGCCATCACATATCCGGGGTGATGCACTGCTGGGGGGGAACAGCCGCGGAGATGGAGTTGTTCCTGGAATTCGGTTTATTTATCAGCTTCAGCGGCACAGTTACCTTTCCAAAAGCCCAAGAAACCCACCAATGCGCCCGCCAGGTGCCGGCAACGCGTTACCTAGTGGAAACCGACTGCCCATTCCTGTCGCCCGTGCCCAGGCGCGGCAAGCGAAATGAACCGGCCATGGTGCTCCATGTGGCTGAGCGGGTAGCTGAATTAAGGGGTGAGAGCCTTGAGCAGGTGTGCCTACAAAGCAGTGCCAATGCGGCCCAGCTTTTTGCATTGCCTTATCAGGCTCCTGCCTAGGTTTCGCTTTCCCGACATCTTCCTTGACAGAACCGGGGGGCATCTGGGTAAGATTAACCATTGGCCTCCGACTTCGCGGGCTTTGTTGCCGAAGGTTCCCCTGGTCTCCATCCATTGAGCAATTGCTGATCAAGGCCGCCCCCTGCTCACGTGGGGGGCGGCCCTTGGCTTGGCGATGCGCAGATGTGAGAGCAAGGGCTTTTATCAACAGTTTTTATTCCACTTCCGTTCTGCAGGTCTACGCATGAGCAGCGCGATTCAAGTCGCCAAGACTGCCACATACCTCCCTGATCTCGTGGAGGTACAACGCGGGAGTTTCAAATGGTTTTTAGAGAAAGGTTTGATCGAGGAGCTTGACAGCTTTTCGCCAATAACCGACTACACCGGCAAACTTGAGCTCCATTTTGTTGGCACGGAGTATCGCCTAAAACGCCCTCGCCATGATGTGGAAGAGGCGAAGCGTAGGGATGCAACTTTTGCTTCCCAGATGTATGTAACCTGTCGATTGGTTAATAAGGAAACCGGCGAAATCAAAGAGCAAGAGGTTTTCATTGGCGAATTGCCTCTGATGACTGAAAGGGGTACGTTTATTATTAATGGTGCCGAAAGGGTAATCGTTAATCAAATTGTACGCAGTCCCGGTGTATATTTTAAGGATGAACAGGATAAGAACGGTCGCAAAACTTACAATGCTAGTTTAATACCTAATCGTGGAGCGTGGCTCAAGTTTGAAACTGATAAGAACGATTTGTTGCATGTGCGTGTTGATAAAACCCGCAAAATTAATGCCCATGTAATGATGCGGGCTATCGGCCTATCTGATAACGATGTTCTCGATAAATTACGCCACCCTGAGTATTACCGTAAGTCTATTGAAGCGGCTAACGAAGAAGGAATTTCTTCTGAGGATCAAGCGCTTCTCGAGCTTTATAAAAAGCTAAGGCCGGGGGAACCACCCTCTGTTAGCGGTGGTCAACAGCTATTGCACAGTCGCTTTTTCGACCCCAAGCGTTACGACCTTGGTAGGGTTGGCAGATACAAAATCAATAAAAAATTACGCCTCACAATCCCCGATGCGGTAAGAACACTCACCCCTGAGGATGTGCTTTCAACGATTGATTACTTAATCAATCTAGAATTAGATGTGGGTGGTGCCACCCTCGACGACATTGATCACCTTGGTAACCGCCGCGTTCGTTCCGTTGGTGAATTACTTCAAAATCAGGTGCGGGTTGGCTTAAACCGGCTCGAGCGAATTATTAAAGAGAGGATGACTGTTGGTGAAACCGATTCTTTAACACCCGCCCAATTGGTTAATCCTAAGCCTCTAGTGGCAGCGATCAAAGAATTCTTTGGTTCCAGCCAGTTAAGTCAGTTTATGGATCAAACAAATCCCCTGGCAGAACTTACCCACAAAAGGCGTATCAGCGCCCTTGGCCCCGGGGGACTTACTAGAGAGAGGGCTGGCTTTGCCGTACGTGATATTCACCCTTCCCACTACGGGCGCATTTGTCCAATTGAAACACCGGAAGGTCCTAATGCTGGCCTGATTGGTTCATTGGCTACCCATGCACGGGTTAATGAATATGGATTTATTGAAACACCATTTTGGCGGGTGGAAAATGGCCATGTAATTAAAACCGGCGACCCTATTTATATCGCCGCCGATTTAGAAGATGAATGCAGGGTTGCCCCCGGCGATGTGGCAACTGATTCAGATGGAAAAATTACCGCTGAGTTGGTGCCTGTTCGTTATCGCCAAGATTTTGAAACGGTGCCCCCAAATCAGGTGGACTATGTGCAGTTGTCACCTGTTCAGGTGATTTCAGTTGCTACTTCCCTGATTCCTTTCTTGGAGCACGATGACGCCAACCGGGCTCTGATGGGCTCAAACATGCAAAGGCAGGCGGTGCCTTTACTTAGGCCCGAGCGACCTCTTGTTGGCACTGGCTTGGAAACCCAAGTGGCGAGGGATTCGGGAATGGTGCCGATCACCAATGTGAATGGTGAAGTTGTATTTGTTGATTCAACCCAAATCATTGTTCGTGATGATCAGGGAAATGATCACTATCACCTGCTTCAAAAGTATCAGCGTTCAAATCAAGATACTTGCTTAAACCAAAGGCCAATCGTTGGCCAGGGCGACAAGGTTATAGCTGGTCAGGTTTTAGCAAATGGCTCCGCTTGCGAAGGTGGTGAAATTGCCCTTGGTCAGAATGTATTGGTGGCGTATATGCCATGGGAAGGCTACAACTATGAGGATGCAATCCTTGTTAGCCAGCGATTAGTACGCGAAGATTTATACACATCTGTACACATTGAAAAGTATGAAATTGAGGCTCGCCAAACAAAGCTGGGACCTGAGGAAATAACCAGGGAAATTCCTAATGTGGCTGAGGAAAGCCTTGGCAACTTGGATGAAATGGGTATTATTAGAATTGGTGCTTTCGTTGAAAGTGGTGATATTTTAGTGGGTAAAGTTACCCCTAAAGGTGAATCGGATCAACCCCCTGAGGAGAAACTTCTAAGGGCCATATTTGGCGAAAAAGCCCGTGATGTTCGTGATAATTCCCTGAGGGTTCCTAATACAGAAAGAGGTAGGGTTGTAGACGTTCGCATCTACACCCGCGAACAGGGTGACGAGTTGCCGCCGGGGGCAAACATGGTGGTGCGTGTTTACGTTGCCCAGCGCCGCAAGATTCAAGTTGGCGATAAAATGGCTGGTCGCCATGGCAATAAAGGCATCATCAGCCGCATTCTTCCCCTTGAAGATATGCCTTATCTGCCCGATGGCACCCCCATAGACATCGTGCTCAATCCCCTTGGCGTACCTAGCCGCATGAATGTGGGCCAGGTTTTCGAATGCCTAATGGGTTGGGCTGCAGATAACCTCCATTCCCGATTCAAGATCGTGCCTTTTGATGAAATGCACGGCGCAGAAAAATCGCGGGAAACCGTTCAGATGTATCTGGAGGAAGCCAGGAAGCAGCCCGGCAAAGACTGGGTTTATAACCCCGATAATCCCGGCAAAATCCAATTGGTTGATGGCCGCACCGGCGAGCCCTTTGATCAGCCGGTAACCGTTGGCAGGGCATACATCCTCAAGCTTGTGCACCTGGTAGACGACAAAATCCACGCCCGCTCCACCGGTCCCTACTCCTTGGTTACCCAGCAACCTCTGGGGGGCAAAGCTCAACAGGGCGGCCAGCGCCTTGGTGAGATGGAGGTTTGGGCCCTTGAGGCCTATGGCGCCGCCTACACCCTGCAGGAATTGCTCACGGTTAAATCCGACGACATGCAAGGTAGAAACGAAGCGCTCAATGCGATCGTTAAGGGCAAACCAATCCCCCGCCCAGGCACACCTGAATCGTTCAAGGTGTTGATGCGAGAGCTGCAATCCCTCGGCCTTGATATTGCTGTTTACACAGATGAAGGAGCTGAGGTGGATTTGATGCAAGACGTCAACCCTCGCCGCAGCACCCCCAGCCGGCCCACCTATGAATCCCTTGGCGTAGCCGACTACGACGAGGATTAATCCACCCGCTTAAAAATTGACCTGAAGCCCCCCTTTGCCCTCCGGCCATGACCAACAGCAACACCCGTACCGAAAGTCACTTCGACTACGTCAAAATCACGCTCGCTTCCCCAGAGCGCATCATGGATTGGGGCCAGCGCACCCTTCCTAACGGCCAGGTGGTGGGCGAAGTTACCAAGCCGGAAACCATCAATTACCGCACCCTTAAGCCGGAGATGGATGGGCTGTTTTGCGAGAAGATTTTTGGCCCTTCCAAGGATTGGGAATGCCATTGCGGCAAGTACAAACGGGTGAGGCACCGGGGCATTGTTTGTGAACGCTGTGGTGTGGAAGTTACCGAAAGCCGCGTGCGCCGCCATCGCATGGGCTTTATTAAGCTCGCTGCCCCCGTATCCCATGTTTGGTATTTGAAGGGTATCCCAAGCTATGTGGCAATTCTTTTAGACATGCCCCTTCGGGATGTGGAGCAGATTGTTTATTTCAACTGTTATGTAGTGCTTGAACCCGGTGATCATAAAACACTCAAATATAAACAACTTCTCACTGAAGACGAGTGGCTTGAGATAGAAGATGAGATTTTTGCTGAAGATTCTGAAATCGAAAATGAGCCAGAAGTTGGCATCGGTGCAGAAGCCCTCAAGCGGCTTTTAGAAGATCTTGAACTAGTGAAAATTGCGGAAGAATTGCGCGAGGATATTAATGGCAGCAAGGGGCAGAAACGCGCCAAACTTATCAAACGCTTGAGGGTAATTGATAATTTCATCGCAACAGGCGCGCGCCCTGAATGGATGGTTCTCGATGCCATCCCTGTGATCCCGCCCGACCTGCGGCCAATGGTGCAGCTTGATGGTGGTCGATTTGCTACTTCAGATCTAAACGACCTCTACCGCCGCGTTATTAACCGCAACAACCGTTTAGCAAGGCTTCAGGAAATTCTTGCGCCTGAAATCATTGTGCGCAATGAAAAAAGGATGCTTCAGGAAGCAGTTGATGCCCTGATTGATAATGGTCGCCGGGGCAGAACCGTAGTTGGTGCTAACAACAGGCCACTTAAATCCCTGAGCGACATCATTGAAGGTAAACAGGGCCGCTTCCGTCAGAATCTTCTTGGTAAAAGGGTTGATTATTCTGGCCGATCTGTAATCGTTGTGGGCCCTAAACTTAAAATGAATCAGTGCGGTTTGCCTAAGGAAATGGCAATCGAGCTATTCCAACCCTTTGTTATTCACCGTTTAATTCGTCAAAATATAGTTAACAATATAAAAGCTGCTAAGAAGATGATTCAAAGGGCAGATGATGAGGTTATGCAGGTATTGCAGGAGGTTATCGATGGCCATCCAATCATGTTGAATCGCGCCCCCACCCTGCACCGTTTAGGTATCCAAGCATTTGAACCAAAACTCGTAGATGGTAGGGCTATTCAGCTGCACCCCCTGGTGTGTCCTGCGTTCAACGCAGACTTCGACGGTGACCAAATGGCCGTCCATGTTCCCCTATCCCTTGAGGCTCAAACCGAAGCCCGAATGTTGATGCTGGCAAGCAACAACATTCTCTCGCCAGCTACAGGTGAACCGATTATCACTCCATCGCAAGATATGGTGCTGGGTTCCTACTATCTCACTGCAACCCGTAAAGAAAACCCAATACCTGAATTCGGTGATCGAGCATGGAGTTTTGCCAGCTTGAGTGATGTTTGTAATGCCTTTGCTGAAAAACGCATCAGCTTGCACGATTGGCTTTGGGTTCGATTTAGCGGTGAGGTGGAAGACGATGACGAAGCAACGGAACCCTTAAAGAGTGAAACCCTTAGCGATGGCACCAGGGTTGAGCAATGGAAATACCGTCGCGATCGCTTAGATGAAGATGGTGCGCTGATTAGTCGCTATCTTCTAACAACTACAGGTCGTGTGGTTATGAACCGCACAATCATCGATGCGGTGGCCACCAGGTAATACGCCCCTGCTTGTTTGAATTCAGCCAAATCTTCCTACCCCCCTCCTGTTAAAGGTCATGACCAGCACCTCCAAGCCCGCCGCCCGTAAATCTTCAAGTAAGTCGAAGGCAGCTAAGGCCGCAGAAGCCGCT
Source organism: Synechococcus lacustris str. Tous (assembly GCF_003011125.1). Lineage (GTDB taxonomy): Bacteria > Cyanobacteriota > Cyanobacteriia > PCC-6307 > Cyanobiaceae > Synechococcus_D > Synechococcus_D lacustris. The sequence goes on from NZ_PXVC01000013.1 coordinate 19,844, forward strand.
GCTCTTGCGGCTGCAGAAGCCGCCGCAAAACGTGAGCCATCCAGGATTCCACCCCCCTTCCGAAATCGAATTATCGATAAGAAAGGTTTGCGTGGCTTAGTGGCTTGGGCTTACAAACACCATGGCACCGCAGCTACGGCCGCGATGGCAGACGATCTAAAAGATTTGGGCTTTCGCTTTGCTACCCAGGCGGCGGTTTCCATATCTGTAGATGATTTGAAAGTTCCCGACGACAAGCCCCAGTTGCTCGAGGATGCTGAAAAGCAGATTACCCAAACAGAGGAAAGATATCGTTTAGGTGAAATAACTGAAGTTGAAAGGCACACCAAGGTAATTGACACCTGGACTGAAACAAACGAACGTTTGGTTAATTCAGTTAAGCGCAACTTTGATGATAATTTCCCCCTGAATTCCGTATGGATGATGGCTAATTCTGGTGCCCGGGGCAACATGTCCCAGGTGCGTCAGTTGGTTGGCATGCGTGGCCTGATGGCCAACCCCCAAGGGGAGATTATCGACCTGCCGATTCGCACCAATTTCCGCGAAGGTTTAACCGTTACTGAATATGTGATCTCCTCCTATGGAGCGCGCAAGGGTTTGGTGGATACCGCCCTGCGCACCGCTGATTCCGGTTATCTCACCAGGCGTTTAGTTGATGTTGCCCAAGATGTAATCGTTCGGGAAGACGATTGCGGCACTGTGCGCAGCATCATCGTTGCGGCAGAAGATAATGGCCGTTATCGCAATCGTTTGCTCGGCCGATTGGTGGCTGAACCCGTTATTGATGCCGAAGGCACCGTGATAGCTGAACGGGACACAGAGATTGATCCAATTTTAAGTAAGCAGATTGAAAAAGCTGCCATCAAAGAAGTTCGTGTGCGTTCACCACTTACCTGCGAAGCCGCTCGTTCAGTTTGCCGCAAATGCTATGGCTGGGCCCTAGCGCATAACGAATTAGTTGATCTTGGTGAGGCGGTTGGCATTATCGCAGCCCAATCCATTGGTGAGCCTGGCACTCAGTTAACTATGCGCACTTTCCACACCGGTGGTGTGTCAACTGCTGAAACTGGTGTGGTTCGTTCTTTGGTGGATGGAATTGTTGAATTTGATTCAAAGGCTAAGGTTCGCCCCCACCGCACTCCCCATGGTGTGGAAGCTCAGATTGCAGAAGTTGATTTCAGCCTCACCTTAAAACCAACCACAAAAGGTAAAGCACAGAAACTAGACATCACCACAGGTTCTATTCTGTTTGTTGCTGATGGTGCAAGTGTTCCGAACGACATAATTCTGGCTCAGATTTCTAGTGGCGCTGCTGTTAAGAAGAGTATTGAGAAGGCAAGTAAGGATGTTATTTGTGATTTGGCCGGTCAAGTTCGCTATGAAGATGTAATTCAACCCAAGGAGGTTCCCGACCGCCAGGGCAACATCACCTTGAAGGCCCAGCGCTTAGGAAGGCTTTGGGTTTTTGGCGGCGACGTTTATAACTTGCCCCCCAATGCATTTCCGGTTGTTAAAGGTGCTAGCAATGTGCACAATGGCGATGTTCTAGCCGAAAGCAGGCAGATCAGTGAATATGGCGGCAGCGTAAGGCTAAGGGAATCTCAAGGCGATTCAAGGGAAGTTGAAATTGTTACTTCCAGCTTGTTATTAAAGGATTGCAAGCTTATTGCAACCACTACCCACAGCGGCCAGATCTGGCACCTTGAAGGTAAAGACAACATCAGATATCGCTTAAATACTGAGCCTGGTACAAAGATAGCCAATGGCGAGGTGATTGCAGAACTTACCGACGATCGCTTCCGCACTCAAACAGGCGGTTTGATTAAATTTGCCCCTGGCCTTGGTATTAAAAAAGCCCGTAGCGCAAAACACGGATATGAGGTTTCTAAAGGTGGAACCCTGCTCTGGATTCCCCAGGAAACCCATGAAATAAATAAAGATATATCCCTTCTGATGATTGAGGATGGCCAGTGGATTGAAGCTGGTACAGAGGTGGTTAAAGATATATTCAGCCAAACCGCAGGCATTGTTACTGTTACCCAGAAGAATGACATTCTACGTGAAATTATTGTTCGTTCTGGAACCCTGCATTTAGTAACTGATAGCAAGGTATTAAGCCGTTTTGCAGACGAGGGCAAGATGGTAAATCCGGGCGAAGAAATTGCAGCTGGATTGGTGGCTGAATCAATGCTATTTGTGGAATCCGTTGATACACCAGAAGGTGGGGCATTACTGCTCCGTCCTGTGGAGGAATACGCGATTCCTGATGAGGCTCACCTGCCCGAACTTGGCACCGTTAAACAAGCAAATGGTCCTTCCCTCGGCCTTAAGGCTGTGCAACGGCTTACCTTTAAAGATGCAGAATTAGTTAAATCAGTTGAGGGTGTTGAGCTTCTGCGTACCCAACTAATTCTTGAAACTTTTGATACCACGCCACAAATGACGGTAGACGTTGAGATGGTGCCTGATAAGCGGGCAAAAACCATCGATCGCCTCCAGCTTGTGATCCTTGAATCTCACCTGGTGAGGCGGGACACCCTTTCAGATGCCAGCCATGGCTCCACCCACACCGAAGTAAAGGTGGCTGATGGGGATTCAATAAAGCGAGGAGATGTTGTTGCAACTGTTCAAATCCTTTGCAAAGAAGATGGTGTTGTGCAACTTCCAGATAGCGTTGAAGGGGAGCCAATTAGGCGTTTGATAGTTGAAAGGCCAGATGATTTGTTGGTAGTTAAATTGCAAAATGAAAAGCCCAGCGCAGCCATTGGTCAACGCATTGTTGAAGGTGAGCAACTCGCTTCAGATCTAATCGCCCCCCATAGCGGTCAGGTGGAATCGATTGGGCCTGATTCGATCTCTCTAAGGGTGGGCCGCCCCTACATGGTTTCACCGGATTCCATCCTGCACGTGCGCGATGGCGACTTGGTGCTTCGCGGCGATACCCTTGCTCAGCTGGTGTTTGAGAGGGCCAAAACTGGCGATATTGTTCAGGGTTTGCCCCGTATTGAAGAATTGCTGGAAGCCCGTCGCCCCAGGGATTCAGCTGTGCTGTGCCGCAAGGCGGGCAGCGTGAAGATCGAACAGAAAGAGGATGAAGACGCCCCCACTGTTTCAGTGATTGAAGGTGATGAATTGAGCACTGAATATCCCATTTTGTTAGGGCGCACTGTGATGGTGAGCGATGGTCAATTGGTTGAATCTGGTGATCTCCTAACCGATGGCCCCATCAATCCCCATGAACTTCTTGAAGTTCTATTTGAGGATTTACGCTCGCGCAACGCATCTATGGATGCTGCTAATCAAGCCATTTCACGCTTGCAAACAGCGCTTGTTCAAGAGGTGCAAAACGTTTACAAGTCCCAGGGCGTAACCATCGACGATAAACACATCGAGGTGATTGTTCGCCAGATGACCAATAAGGTTCGTGTTGAGGACGCCGGTGATACAACCCTGCTTCCAGGTGAATTGATTGAATTGCGTCAGGTGGATCAAGTCAATCAGGCCATTGCCATTACCGGTGGTGCCCCTGCTGAATTCACCCCAGTGCTTCTTGGTATTACCAAAGCATCTCTGAACACCGATAGCTTCATCTCGGCTGCTTCCTTCCAAGAAACAACTCGCGTGTTAACTGAGGCGGCGATTGAAGGTAAGAGCGATTGGTTACGCGGCCTGAAGGAGAACGTAATCATCGGTCGTTTGATACCAGCGGGTACAGGCTTCAGTGGCTTTGAAGAGGAGTTGAGGGCAGAGGCCGGTCCCCATCCAGATATTCTCGATGAGGAAAATGCTAGTTACCGCAGAGCTAGTGCCCTCCGCCCCGACTACACAGTTGAGATGCCTCTGCCCCAGCCCACCGCTGCAGTGCTGGATGATCCCTCCGACGATGAACTCCAAGCCACCCGCAGTCGCCATGGCATAGCTGAAGGTAGTAATTTTGCTGCCTTTGCCCGTCCTGTGGGTGACGATTTGGATCAAGAGCAATTGCTGCCTGATCTAGAGGCACTTGAGGGTTTGCAGGAAGAAGGTTTACTCAGCGAGGACAGCTGATAGATGTCTACAACAACTCAACCCCTGCAACCTTCCCTGGTGCCTAGGCGCCAACTGCCCCGCTTTGGTTTTCATACCCATTGTGAATTAACGAATGGTCGCGCTGCAATGCTTGGTTTCATTGCTCTGCTAGCTGTTGAGATTTGGTTGGGGCATGGCCTATTGGTTTGGCCCTAAACGCACCACTTTTAGGTCTTGGTCGCCCTGCCCTTGAGCAATGGGTTCAGCAACGGGGGCAGGCGGCTTTTCGAGGCAGACAACTGCATGATTGGCTTTACAGCAAAGGTGTTCGAGATCTAGATCAGGTTTCAGTGCTGCCGAAGCAATTTCGGCAGCAATTATTGGCGGAGCCACCTGCTGATGCGTTTGATTGGATTGGTAGATCCCGGGAGCTGCAACGCAGTGTTGCCCTTGATGGCACTACCAAATTGCTGCTTGCCACCCACGATGGCCTCAGTATTGAAACCGTAGGTATCCCTAATCCAAATCGCTTAACCGTTTGCGTTAGCAGCCAAGTTGGTTGTGCCATGGCCTGCCGTTTTTGCGCCACCGGTAAGGGGGGCTTTCAACGCTCGCTTGCGTTGCATGAAATTGTTGATCAGGTTTTAAGCGTGCGGGAAGTGATGCAGCAGCGCCCAAGCCACGTGGTTTTTATGGGTATGGGAGAACCGCTTCTCAATATCGACGCAGTACTTGCTTCTATTGATTGCCTCTGTAGTGACTTGGGAATGGCCCAGCGTCAGATCACTATCAGCACCGTTGGTGTACCCAAAACCCTGCCAAAACTTGCGGCCCTAGCCCAGGAGCGCCTCGGGCGAACTCAGTTCACCCTAGCGGTTAGTTTGCATGCTCCAGATCAACAGCTAAGGGAGCAATTAATTCCCACTGCCCATGCCTATCCCCTTGAGATTTTATTAGAAGATTGCAAGCAATATGTATTAACAACAGGTAGGCGTTTGAGTTTTGAATACATTCTCTTGGGTGGTTTAAATGATCATCCTGCCCAGGCATTAGCCCTGGCTGATTTGGTGAGTGGCTTTCAGAGCCATGTGAATTTAATTGCCTACAATCCAATTGAAGAAGAAGAATTTCAAAGGCCTAGCCCAGCTGCAGTTGAGGCATTTCGCAGCAACCTCGAAGGCAGGGGGATTGCCGTGAGTGTTCGAGCCAGCCGAGGCCTTGATGCAGATGCAGCCTGCGGTCAGCTAAGGCGCCGATTTGCTACTTCCACATCTGCATAGGTTTAATTCAAATCCTTTGATGGATCAAATGCTCCCCGCGCCTCCCTTTCATGCCAAGGGGCCACAAAGGCGAGCAAAATAAAAGCAGGGATTGAAGCCGCTGCACTGAGTAGAAAGAATTCCGACCAACCCAACCTTTCCGCCAGCAATCCAGCAGGTGCCGATAGTAGTGAACGGCTTAGGGCGTAAATACCGGATAGAAGCGCGTATTGGGTTGCTGAATAGCGGGGATTACATAGGCTCATTAATAGGGCTACAAATACGGCACCAACCATTCCACCGCCAATATTTTCAAAACCAGCAGCGAGCATAAGAGCGAAAATCCCCCCCTTGAATTGTGCGATTGCCCAATAACTTAAATTTCCTGTTGCCCCCACCAAACTAAAAATCCATAGGGATCGATTCATGCCCAGATAACTAAATAAAACACCACCTAATATCGTTCCCAGCATCGTTGCTCCAATTCCCCATGCCCCCTGCACTAATCCAATTGTTGCTTCATCAAACCCATTGAGGCTTAGGAAGGGAATTGCCATTGCATTTAGCAATCCATCCGGCCAGCGGTAAAACAACACCAGCAGCAGCAACACCGGCGCTTTGCTAGAGCCGCTTCTTTTTAAAAATTCCCTGGCTGGGCCAAGCACCGCTTGGCGCAAGCTCACAACCGGTTGGCTTAGGGGCGGAATACTTGGGGCATTAATAGTGAATGGCACCACCAAAAGCATTAGGCCAGCTGCAGCGGCAAAGGCCGCAGGCCAGCCATAGGTGCCCGCCAATAAAAAACCACCAGAACTGATCACTAAGCCGGCAGCTCGATAACCAAGGGAGGCACTTGCCGCTCCAGCGCCCCGCTCCTCCTCTGCTAATAAATCGGTGCGATAGGCATCAATAACGATGTCTTGGCTGGCGCTACAAATTGCCAGGATTAAGGCAATTAAGCCAATGGCAGTTAGGGCGCCGGGGTTAGTGCTGGGTTGCAGCAGTGCCATCGATGCAATTACCAGCACCAGCAGTAATTGCATTAAAAGGATCCAACCCCTACGGCGATCGGGCCAGGGAATGGGCCAGCGGTCTAATAAGGGGGCCCAAAACAGCTTCAAGGTGTATGGCAATTCCGCCAGGGGCAATAGGCCAATCAATGGCAGCGGAATATTGCTGGCGGTTAGCCAGCCCTGAAGTAATTTGCTGCCCACCATGTAGGGAGCGCCGCTGGCTACCCCTTCCATCCCCACCGTGATGATCCGCCTGCTGCGGGCGCGATTGTTCATGGGGAGTTACACCAGGGGCAGCGAAGAGGCAACAATAGGGATGTGCTGTTCCGCTGGAAATTAATGGCGTTTTTTAGATCCAAGCTGCTGCCAGCCCTCATAGTGCTGCTATTTTCCGCTGCCCTATTTGCCGTGAGTGCTCGCATTTGGTTGCCTGGTGATATGGCTGCTCCGGCGCCTTTGGGTTGAGTTCCATGACCAACCACGATGAATTAACCCTGGAACTTGCCCTATTAGAGGAGGAATTGGAGGCGGAGGCGGCCCAAGACCCCCTAGATCTGATCAGCGAACTATCGGATCAAACCCAAGACATAGCCGCACAAAGGGAACTGGTAGATCAGGCCCTGGTTGAACTGCAAGGCAACCATGAGCAGCAATTGCAAGGGTTGAAGTTTTTTTGTGAGCACCGTGATCCCCGTGCGCTGCCGTTGCTGCTGCCGTTGCTCGATAGCAGCTGCCCAATTCTGCGGATGAGCGCCGTTTATGCCCTTGGACGTAATCCCCATCCCGAGGCTCTACCGCTATTGCTGCCAAAATTGCAACAAGACAGCAACGGCTTTGTGCGTAAAGCCCTGGCTTGGACCCTCGGAAACTACCCAAGTTTTGAGGTGATTCCAGCCCTGCTAAAGGCCCTGGGCAGCGATATCGCAGCGGTGCGCCTTTGGGCCACGAGTTCGCTTGTAGATAGCAGCTTGAACAACTCAAATCAGCGGGAAGCGGTGGCGCAACAACTGCTTTTAAGCCTGCGCATCGATTCGGAACCAGCTGTGCGCAGCAATAGCGCTTGGGGTTTAGGGAGGCTTCACGCCTATTTGGAGCCTGATTTGGCCTTGTCCCTAGGGGAAGCTCTTGTGGCTGCTTGCATCGATGATGCTGATTCAGGGGTGCGGGATGATGCCCGCAATGCCCTAGAGCAACTGCAAAATCCAGCCCTGCTTTCCCGTTTACAAAACGACTGGGCTTAACGCAGCTGGCAAGTAAAACTAAGTAAACTGATTCAAATCGGTTCTGCCGTGCCCCAGCAAACCATCCGCTTCTGTATTCGCCCAAATGGCGTAGTGGAGGAGCTTGTTGAGGGGGTTCAAGGTGAGGGTTGTTTAGAGCTCACTAGATCGATTGAAGCCAAGTTGGGCACCGTTCAGCGCTGCACCCCCACCACTAACCACTACCAAACCGCCCCTGCGGAAATCCACCAAAATCAAGCCAGCAATGTCTCACTTCAGCACGATTAAAACTGAATTGCGCGATCCTGTCGCCCTGGTGGCAGCCCTCAAGGATCTAGGCCAAACACCAAGTGAAGCGGCCCAATTACTGCGCGGTTATCAAGGCCAAACCCAAGAGGCAGATCTATGTTGTCCCCAGGCTGATGGTGGCGACATTGGTTTTCGCTGGAATAGCAGTGAAGGCCGTTATGAATTGGTAACTGACCTCGATCTATGGCGTTTACCAATACCCATTGAAAGGTTTATGTCGCAACTAACCCAGCGTTATGCCTTGCAGAGCATCCTCAATAGCGCTTCCGCTGAGGGTTTTGTTGTGGGAGAACAACAGTTAAGTGCCGATGGCAGCATCGAGCTGGTAGTTACCCGCTGGCAGGGTTGAAAGCCCCCTGGTTGCTTTGAAAATCGACCCTTCAATTGCCTTTGCAGCGCCGCCACTGGCGGCTCCTGGCCAAGGAAATACAGGTAAAGAACCCCTGCTGGGGGGCAGCTTGCGCCAGGAGGCGATTTGGGTTGATGAAGAGGTTTGTATTGGTTGTAGGTATTGCGCCCATGTGGCATGTAATACCTTTTTGGTGGAGCCAAATCAGGGCAGATCGCGGGTAATACGTCAAAACGGCGACAGCCTTGAACGGGTTCAGGAGGCCATCGATACCTGCCCGGTTGATTGCATCCATTGGCTGCCATTTGAGCAACTGCCCTCAGCTGAATCCTCCCCCAGCGGAGCTTGATTTGGCCTTTGTTCCCTGCCGTCGTTTTGGCAGAACTGAATTACAGATGCCCCTGTTAAGCCTTGGTGGCATGCGCTTTCAGCAAAGCTGGAGCGATCTTCCAGCGGAAGAAATAACAGTTGAAAGCCAGGTAAATCTGGAATCGATCTTGAAGGCAGCCATTGGGGCTGGCATGCATCACATTGAAACAGCGCGTTTTTATGGCAGCTCAGAATTGCAGCTGGGCAAATTACTAGCTACACATCCAGATCCAAAACGGATTCTGCAAACCAAAATTGCGCCCTATGCAAATAGCAAAGAATTTGAATCAATGCTGGAGCGCAGCTTTGAATTATTGCAAGTGCAACGGCTTGATCTCCTAACTTTACACGGAATTAATCTTCCCGAACATTTAGAGCAATGCTTGCGGCCAGGGGGCTGCTTAGAGATAGTTAAGCGCTGGCAAAGTGATGGCTGCATCGGCCATGTGGGCTTTTCCACCCATGGGCCGCTAGCTTTAATTGAGGCGGCGATTAACAGTGGCTCTTTTGATTACGTTAATATCCATTGGTATTATATTCGCCAAGATAATAGCCCCGCCTTAAGTGCAGCGATTGATCAAGATATGGGTGTTTTTATAATTAGTCCCACCGATAAAGGCGGCCATCTTCATTCACCTTCTGAGCGATTAAAGCAGCTCTGTGAGCCATTGCATCCGATTGTATTTAACGATCTGTTTTGTTTAAGTGATCCGCGGGTGCACACCATCAGCGTTGGTGCTGCCACTGCTGCAGATTTGGATTTACATCTGCAGGCAGTGGGCCTGCTTCCCAAGGCCGAAGAATTATTGCCACTGATATCAGCTCGATTGCAAGCTGCCCTGCAGCAAAAGTTGGGTGATGCCTGGCTTAACAGCTGGCAGCAGGGGTTGCCCCCATGGCAAGCCACCCCAGGGGAGATCAATTTACCGATCCTTTTGTGGCTCCATAACCTGCTGGAGGGATGGGATCTGCAGAGCTACGCCAAAGCTAGATATGGCCTTTTGGGCCAAGCCAACCATTGGTTCCCAGGTTGTAATGCCGATTTTTTCGAGGCGCCAGCCGGCAGTGAAGGGGCAGTAAGCGAAGCGGAATTACTGGCGGCACTGGCTGAAAGCCCCTGGCGGGCAGAGATTCCAGCAATTTTGAGGCACCTAAAACAAGCCCTTGGCGGCAGCGTTTTACAACGACTTGGCTCCTAGGGAGCCGGGCGCAGAGGTTGTTTTGCTGGGATTCCAACGGCCCTTGGATAGGTAGTTGGGCATGCCGCTACAGGGGTAAGTGGAATTACATGCCGTTGACCTTTGCCCTCTGGAAGTTCAATGGCCCGTGGTTCCCCAGCTTCTGCCTTGAGCTGGCGTGCAATTTCAATCAATTCGGCTTGATTCGCGGCGCTCCATTGGCCTCGATAAAGCAGGGCAGTGCCGTTAGGAGCGAGCAGCGGCACCAGGTATTCAGCAACCACAGCAGCTGGGGCCACAGCGCGAGCTACCGCCAATTGAAATTGGCCCCTGCAGCTGCGTTCGCGTCCACTTTTTTCGGCCCGCTCGCAACGCAAGCTAAGCCTTTCGCCTAGCCCAAGCTCCTTGGCCATGGCGCCCACGGCCTCAAGTTTGCGACCCACGGAATCCACCAGGGTTAACTGGGCATTGGGCAGGGCAATAGCGATGGCAAGCCCTGGAAAACCGCCGCCAGTGCCCACATCAACCACCGAAAATTTCTGAGCGCAGGTAGCGCCGCTTAGCTCACCTGTTAACCAGGGCTGAAGCGGCCAAAGGCTGTCGAATACTTGACCAATCCAATAGTCGGGCCCCTCCACCAACCTGGTGAGATTTAGTTGTTGGTTCCAATGGCGCAACAACAGCTGCAGCTCCTGCAGTTGTTGCAGCTGTTGGCTGTTGGGCTGCCAAGCCAGCAGGTCCCAGGGGAAATCGTTGCTCAGGGCAGGGCAAGTAGGTTTCCCTAGGATCGCAAGCCATAGAGCCCGATCGGCTTGGTTAACTCCAGCACCACTGCCAATCTTTATGAGCGCCTTGGTGTGGAGGCAGGGGCAAGCCCTGAAGAATTGAGGGCGGCATTCCGGCGGCTTAGCAAACGCTTCCACCCGGATACCACCGAATTAGAACCCGCTGAGGCGAGTGTGCAATTTTGCGCTTTGCAGGAGGCCATAGAGGTTTTGGGTGATCCAGAATTAAGGCGTAAATATGATCTTGTTATAAATAATTCAACCTCGCCTACTCCCGCCAGCCAAGAAATATTGCTACCGGAGCGGCGGCCACTCTCTGGTGGCGAATGGTTTGCCCTGTTGCTGTTGGCGGGGGCGCTTATTTTTAGTTTGATTATTGGTGTGGGCCTGGCATACCTAAGAAGTAATTAATCTTGAATAGAGGTCATCTTTTTAGGGTTAACGCTGTGGTCGAAGGCTTCTGCGCTGATGGCATCAAGGGCGATGGCTGCCTCCCGCAAGCTAAGCCCTTCCCTATGGGCATGTTGGGCGATTTTTGCTGCCTTGTCGTAGCCGATCACAGGAGCTAAAGCCGTTACTAACATTAGCGATTGATCGCGAAAATGTTCTATTTTACTGATATTTAATTCCATTCCCTCCACCAGGTGCACCCGCAGAGAGTAACAACAGTTGCTAAGTAATTCGCCGCAGCGAATTAAATTAAGCGCTAATAATGGCTTGTATACATTCATTTGTAGGTGGCCGCCACTGCCACCGATAGCCACTGCTTGATCAAGGCCCATCACTTGGGCTGTGGCCATTGCTACGGCTTCGCATTGGGTGGGATTTACTTTTCCCGGCATGATCGAACTGCCGGGTTCATTGGCTGGCAGCAGCAGTTCCCCCAGGCCGGCCCTAGGTCCGCAGGCTAAAAGGCGAATGTCATTAACGATCTTGTGTAAAGCCCCCGCCAAAAGCCTGAGCCGGGTCATTTGCTGAACCAGGCCATCGTGGCTGCCCATTAGGGCAAAGCGATTACCACTGCACTGCCAGCTAACCCCCTCCCATTCGCTAAGTAATTGGCAGGTGGCTTCTGCGAAACCAGCTTTTGCACCTAAACCAGTGCCAACGGCAGTGCCGCCTAGGGGGATTTGGCGCAGCTCTTCAAATCCAGCTTCAATTCTTGCGGCAGCGCTGCGCAATTGGGCCGCCCAACCGCTGATTTCTTGGCCAAAAGTAAGTGGTACTGCATCTTGCAGATGGGTGCGGCCGATCTTCACCACATCGCTCCAAGCGCTTGCCTTTGCTTCAAAACTGGCAGCTAGATCCCCTATGGCCGGCAAAAGTTGGAGCCTCTGCTGGCGCTCGCTAGCGATGTGGATCCCACTGGGAAATACATCGTTAGTGCTTTGGCCTTTGTTCACATGGTCGTTTGGATGCACGCAGCTTTTACTGCCAAGGGGTTGCCCTGCTAATTCGCAGGCGCGATTGGCGATTACCTCATTCAGGTTCATGTTTGTTTGAGTGCCGCTACCGCTCTGCCAAGTGGAGAGGGGAAATTCTTGATCCCACCGGCCCTGCTCCACCTCCATGGCGGCCAGGCTGATCCAGTTGCAGCGCTCGCCATCTAGGAGCCCCAGCTGGGAATTAGCAGCAGCAGCGGCCCTTTTTATGCGGGCGATTGCATGGATTAATGGCAGGGGCATCGGATCTTGCCCAAGCTGAAACATCAACCTCGCCCGTTCGGTTTGGGCACCCCAATAGCGCTCAGCGGGCACCTGCACCTGGCCAAGGCTGTCTGCTTCGAGGCGCCAAGGGCTTGAGGAGTGATCAGTCATGAAGGAATAGGGGAGAAATGGGCACCCTTAATCCATGGGCGCTAGCAATAAAGGCAAAGCTAGCTCTTGGGTTTGCTAATGCTTGAGCATCTGCTTCCCCCCCTCAACGACCACAACCTGCCTTGGATGGACACTATTCATCCAATAGTTGTGCACTTCGTTATTGCGATGGCATTGATTTCAGTGCTGTTTGATTTTATCGGTGTGGTTACAGGTAGGCGGGCTTTGTTTGAAGTGAGTTGGTGGAATCTGTTATTTGCCACCAGCGCCATCTTTGTGGCGATCATGTTTGGCCAGGTGGAGGCCGGCTTGGCCAACCCCTATGGTGATGCGCGCAACATTTTAAATATCCATAGCACCATAGGCTGGTCTTTGGCGGGGGTTCTATCTGTGCTTACCGGCTGGCGCTATGTATTGAGAGCCAAGGATCCGCTCAGCTTGCCGCTGGTCTTCCTTGGCGCTGATTCTTTATTGGCTGCTTTGGTGGTTGTGCAGGTTTTCCTTGGCGATAAATTGATATGGGTATATGGGCTACACACGGTGAAGGTGGTGGAAGCAATGCGGGCGGGGTTGGTGTAATGCAGTTTTTTAATGTGGTGCTGCCATCAGAAAGCCCCTTAAATCAAATTGCAGCCGGCCTAGGGCCCAATGATCTGCCCTATAGCCTGCCGATTCACCCTAATTTAGTTCATCTAACCATTGGCTTATTTGTTATAGCCATTGCGTTCGACTTCGCAGGAGCTTTTTATCCTTTGGAGAAGCGTATTTTTCGCTTCTTGGCATTGCCGGTAACTAGGCCAGGTTTACATGATGTGGGTTGGTATAACCTCCTTGCTTGCGCAGTGATTAGTTTTTTTACAGTTACTGCTGGCTTTTATGAGATGCTCACGGCGGTGCCATTGGCAGGCGTTAAAAGTACCTTTGGCCTCGAAAGTTTTGTAACGATGACCTGGCATGGGGTTGGTGGGGTGCTGATTCTTTTGGTGATCGTACTGATGACTATTTGGAGAGGTTATCAACGCTTTGTTTGGCGCAAAGATATGGGTAGGCAGGTGCAATGGCCCTATTTATTTGCTGGGGTGGTGATGATGGGCGTTTTAGGGCTTCACGGCACCCTTGGTGCTCAGTTAGCTGCTGAGTTTGGCGTTCACATAACCGCAGATCAGCTGCTGGCCGCTGGCGCTGATCTTAAGGAGGCACTGCCATGAATAGCTCCTCAACGCGCATTAATTATTCCGCCTTGGCCTTGGTTAGCACCTGGACCGGTGTATTGGTGGTATTCAGTTTCTGGATGAGTCGCCAGGCATACCACTGGTTACCTGTTCAAGCTTCAACAGCTGCGCCCCTGGTGGATGGCTTGTTCAGCTTTGAAACCGCCTTGGCAACTTTTGTGTTTTTTGGTGTTATCTCAGTGATGGCTTGGGTTGTGATATTTAATCGGGCTGAGAAATACGACATGAGTGATGCAGAACCAATTGAAGGCAATACCCGCTTGGAAATCATCTGGACGGTTATTCCAGCACTAATTGTTTTTGGCATTGCCTTCTATTCAGTGCGTGTTAATCAAAAGCTTGCAGTGTTAGGGCCGATGGAGCACATCCATCGCGGTGATCCAATTGAAGAGGTGGGTGGTTTCTTGGGGGATCGCCTACCAGCTGAGCAGGTGGAGGTAACTGCTAGGCAATGGTCTTGGCAATTCAACTATCCGGCGGCCAAAGTTAGCTCTACTGAATTGCATTTACCTGTTGATAAGCCAGTAACCTTCAGATTGGTTAGTGAAGATGTAATCCATGGATTTTATGTGCCAGCATTTAGATTAAAACAAGACATTATTCCAGGCCGGGCAATCAATTTAAATCTCACCCCCACCCGCGAAGGGCGTTATCGCTTACGCGATTCGATGTATAGCGGCACTTGGTTTTCCACCAATCAAGCCGATGTGGTGGTTGAATCTGAGGCGGAATACAACAGTTGGCTCCTACAAGCTGCCAGCCAACCACTCCAGCCGGGTTTAAGTGATGCGGTGGCTGAATACAAACAACGCCAGGCAGAAGGTGCAAGGGGATGGCCCACCGTTGTGCCAGCTCCCGCCCCGATGGTGAATGTGCCCGGCTCCAATCAACTCCCCCATAACGGTTAAATCATGACCCTCGCTTCCTACGATCCCCGCGTGCTGAAATCAAATGCCCCCGTGCCAGGGGCACCTGATAATTGGAAACGCTTTTTTAGTTTCAATACCGATGCCAAGGTGATTGGTATTCAATACATCACAGTAGCGATATTTTTTCTTCTGATTGGCGGTTTGCTTGCAATGATAATGCGGGGCGAATTAATCACCCCAGAAAATGATTTAGTAGACCGCACTGTGTATAACGGACTCTACACAATGCATGGAACTATCATGCTGTTTATGTTTATTTTTCCTGTGTTGAATGGTTTAAATAATTTATTGATCCCCACGATGATCGGCGCCCCAGATATGGCTTTCCCAAGGCTTAATGCAGTGGCCTTTTGGTTGGTTCCAATTTTTGGTGTGATTTTAATTTCCAGCTTCCTACTTCCCGGTGGACCGGCTAACTCAGGCTGGTGGTCTTACCCACCTGTGAGTACTCAAAACCCTCTGGGTAATTTGGTTAGCGGCGAGGGGATGTGGCTCACAGCCGTGGCACTTTCGGGCGTTTCCTCGATTATGGGAGCCGTGAATTTTGTTACTACGATCATAAGAATGCGGGCCCCTGGGATGACTTTTTTCCGCATGCCGATATTTATTTGGACGGCCTGGGCGGCCCAATCTCTCCAGTTGATTGGCTTACCGGCCCTCACCGGTGGAGCAATAATGCTTCTATTCGATTTGGTTGTTGGAACAAGCTTCTTTCAGCCTGAGGGTGGCGGGGATCCCGTGCTCTATCAACATTTTTTCTGGTTCTATTCCCACCCAGCCGTTTATGTGATCATTTTGCCTGTATTTGGTATTTTTTCTGAGCTATTCAGTGCCCATTCTCGCAAACCATTGTTTGGCTATGCCTTTGTTGCTTTGGCATCATTTGCGATTGTGTTCTTGGGCTTGATCGTTTGGGTGCACCACTTTTTCCCCAGTGGCGTGCCTGAGTGGATGAGAAATCTTTTCATGGTTACAACCATGTTGATTTCTGTGCCAACCGGTGTGAAGGTATTTGCCTGGCTTGCAACCATTTGGGGCGGTAAGTTACGCCTAAATACGCCGATGCTTTTCAGCCTAGGAGGTTTGTTTAATTTTGTTTTTGCTGGGGTAACAGGAATTATGTTGGCCACTGTGCCCATAGATATTCACGTTAATAACACCTACTTTGTTGTTGGGCACTTCCACTATGTAATCTACGGCGCTGCAGTGATGGGCATCTATGCAGCAATATATCATTGGTTTCCTAAGTTTACCGGTCGCATGTATTATGAGGGTTTGGGAAAATTGCACTTCTTCTTAACATTTATTGGAACAAATTTGAATTTCTTTCCAATGCATCCCCTTGGCTTAATGGGAATGCCAAGGCGTGTTTCTTCCTACGACCCTGAGTTTACTTTTTGGAATGTGGTGGCAAGTTTAGGTAGTTTTTTGCTCGGTGTTTCGATAATTCCTTTTCTTATCAATATGATCAGCTCTTGGGTTCGGGGGCCGCAAGCACCCCAAAATCCTTGGAATGCCATTGGTTTGGAATGGCTTTTGCCCTCGCCACCGCCTGCTGAGAATTTTGAGGAAAACGTACCTACTGTTATCAGTGGGCCCTATGGCTACGGCACTGGAAAGCCTCTTGTGGAAAATCAAAGTGCTTACGAAAACCAATCTCTTTTAGAGGCATAAGCAATGGAAAGCACAGGCAACCAACACAATCAAGGCATGCATGCCAACCACAATCTCACTGGATTTATAATTTTTCTCTGTTCGGAAAGTGTAATATTCCTCGCCTTTTTCTCAGGCTATGCCTTGCTTAAGTTGAATGCCCTTGATTGGTTACCCCACGGGGTGGAGGGTTTGGAATGGCAAACACCACTGATTAACACCTTTGTGCTGGTTTCTAGTTCAGGAACTATTTATTTGGCTGAGCGGCAGATGGCCCGCCACAATGTTTGGGGTTTTCGTGGTTGGTGGCTGGCAACCATGGCCCTGGGGGGCTATTTCCTCTGGGGGCAAGCGGTGGAATGGAGCGGTTTGAAGTTTGGTTTTACTTCAGGTACATTTGGCGGCACTTTTTACCTGCTCACTGGTTTTCACGGCTTACATGTTTTAACTGGTGTATTGTTGATGGCCTTAATGTTAGGCAAATCATTCATACCTAATAATTACAAAGGCGGGGAACAGGGCATTCAGGCCACCTCCCTGTTTTGGCATTTTGTGGATGTGATTTGGATCATCCTCTTTGTGCTCATATACGTGTGGCAACGTTCTTGAGGAGGCACTCCAATGATCATTGACGACCAGCATTACGACGTGATCATCGTTGGCAGTGGTGCTGCCGGGGGAACCATGGCAGGGGCCCTTGCCTCTAAGGGCCATAGGGTGCTGCTGCTTGAGAGGGGGCGCCAGATGGCGCTCGCTGATCAAAACGTTGCTGATGTAGATCTATTTCGCAAGGATCGTTATCACCCAGCTGAGCGTTGGTTTGGCCCAGATGGTGATCCATTTGCCCCTCAAACTATTTATGGCCTAGGCGGCAATACCAAAATTTGGGGTGCTGTGCTTGAGCGGATGCGAGAGAAAGATTTTGAAGAGCTACATTTGCAAACTGGTATTTCCCCAAGCTGGGAACTCAACTATTCAGATTTTGCCCCATATTACGAAAAGGCAGAGAAGTTATATCACGTTCATGGGGTGGCGGGAGTAGATCCAACTGAGCCGGCGAGAAAGAATGAATTTGTTGGTAAGCCAAAACCATTGGAACCCTTTTTTGAACCTTTGCGTGCTGCCCTCCAGCGCCAGGGAGTTAAACCCTATGATTTACCAATAAGTTGGTCTAATAATCAAGATGATCCCAGTGGAGATTCAGAAGTTTTTGGAGTGGCAACGGCTATTGAAGATCCTTCTTTTCATTTAAGGATAGAGGCTAAGGTTACTTGTTTACATGTTAATGCCTCCGGTAATGAAGTTAAAGGTGTTGAGGCATTAATTCAAAATCAGGCATGGCTTTTTCAGGCGAATTTTGTGGTGCTGGCGGCCGGTGCAGTGAATACCCCAGCTATTTTATTGCGATCATCCAGTGATGCCCATCCCCGCGGCTTGAGCAACGGATCGGATCAGGTTGGACGCAATTTAATGAAATTGCAACTTTCATCGATATTGCAATTAGCCGCCGCACCAAATTCCGGTCGCTATCAGCGCTCATTTGGGATTAATGATTATTATTGGGGTGATAAAAATGTTCAATTCCCCCTTGGCCATATTCAAAGTTGTGGTGGGGTTTTGCAGGATGCATTGTTTGCTGAATCACCACCGGTTTTATCATTAGTATCTAAATTACTGCCAAATTTTGGCCTTGAGGAGCTTGCCGCTCGATCGGTTGCCTGGTGGGCGATGAGTGAGGTTTTACCAGATCCCCATAACAAAATCAGCCTTCAGGGTGAGCAGATTCGTCTTAACTACATACCTAACAATCGAGAGGCCCATGACCGTTTGGTTTATCGCTGGATAGACACCCTAAAAGCTATCGAGGCCGACCCTTTAACCCATGTGGTGCGTCAGGCGCCCACCCACCCGAGGGGAGAAGCACCAATAAGTGTGATGGGTTATGCCTGCGGCACCACTCGAATGGGTAGTAATCCCGCAACATCGGTGGTTGATTTACAAGGCAGAAGCCACGAGATTCAAAATTTATATATTATTGACGCAAGCATATTTCCCAGTTGCCCAAGTATTGGACCAGGTTTAACTGTTATTGCAAATGCACTGCGGGTGGCTGAACATCTTGAGGCAGAGCTTTGAATTCCACCATTGGCGATCAGCTTGGATTTAGTTCAGAGCAGCGACGCATTGCAGAGCGAAATGAAGCGCATCAACAATGGGATCTCTGGGGCAGCTATTTAAGTGATAGGCAATGGGGAACGGTTAGAGAGGATTATTCTGCTGATGGTAATGCATGGAATTCGTTTCCCCATCAACAAGCAAGATCAAGGGCCTATCGCTGGGGAGAGGACGGTTTACTTGGAATTAGCGATGAACATGGCCGGCTATGTTTTGGCATCGCCCTATGGAATGGCCAAGACCCAATTTTAAAGGAAAGACCCTTTGGCCTTGGTAATGGTGAGGGTAACCATGGTGAAGATCTAAAAGATTATTTTTATCATCTACTCAACAGCCCAACCCATAGTTTTATGCGGGGCTTATATAAATACCCGCAAGCGGAATTTCCCTATCAACAATTAATTGAAGAAAATTCAAGGCGCACTAGAGAAGATCCTGAATACGAGCTAATCGATACTGGCATTTTTGCTGAAAATCGCTATTTTGATGTTTTTGTTGATTATGCAAAAGCTAGTCCAACGGATATATTGATACGAATTAAGATTATTAATCGTGGCCCTGATTCTGCGCCTTTAACTGTTTTACCAAGCCTCTGGCTCCGCAATCAATGGTCTTGGGGATATCGTGAGGAATGGCGCCAAAAAAAGCAGATCAAACTTTGTGGCAATTCAATTTCTACGGATGATATTCATGAATTAGGTGCCTACCAACTTTCCTGTAACCATCCGGGTGAGTGGATTTTTACCGAAAATGAAACAAATACGGAGCTGTTATTTAATCAGCCGAATGCACAGCCATATGTAAAGGATGCTTTTCATCGCTATGTGGTTGATTCTGATCTGTCTGCCGTAAATCCGGCAAATGTTGGAAGCAAGGCTAGCTTAGTTCTATCAAAACAACTTAATTCTGGTGAGGAGTGGGTTATTAACTTGCGGCTAAGTAATCAAGCCTTAACCGAGCCGTTTTCCAGTTCATTCAACAGCACTTTTGAGTTGCGAGAAAAGGAATGTATTGAATACCTTAATCATGCAGCGGAAGGATTAAAAGCTGATGATGCCCATATATTTAAAGCAGCTGCTAGCGGCTTACTTTGGTGCAAAAAGTTCTATCATTGGAGTGTTGCTCGCTGGTTGAGTGGTGATCCTAATCAGCCCGCTCCACCTGAATCACGTAAACATACTGAAAATGCTTATTGGAGCCGTTTGTTTGCTGATGATGTTATTTCAATGCCTGATAGCTGGGAATACCCATATTTTTGTCAATGGGATTTAATGTTCCACTCGGTTGCATTTGCTGTTATTGATCCAGCCATAGCTAAAAAGCAATGCATGCTTTTACGCTCGCCAAATTACACAGCCCCTAATGCCCAAACCCCAGCCTATGAATGGGCTTTATCTGATCCAAATCCGCCAATTGGGGCATGGGCAGCATTAAGAATTTTTCAAATTGAACGTAGGGAAAGGGAGCATGGCGATTTTGTGTTTCTTCGATCGGCGATGCGTAAGCTACTTTTAGAATATGGTTGGTGGGCAAATAGAAATGATAGATCTGGCGATAATGTGTTTGAAGGTGGCTTCCTTGGTTTAGATAATATTGCTGTTTTTGATAGGCGATTCCCCTTAGCTGATGGCAGCAGGATTGAGCAATGCGATGGCACTGCTTGGATGGCAATGTTGAGTTTAAACCTCTTGCAAATTGCCGTTGAACTAAGCGTTCAAGAACCTGAGTATGAGGATATTTCTAAGCGTTTTGTGTTTGACTTTGCCCAATTAGCCATAACTTTGAATACCCCTTCCATCAGCGGGCGTAGCTATGTTAATTGGGATGAAAAAGATGGTTTTTACTATGATGTAATTAAGCGGCCTGATGGCTCTTGGACATATCTAAAAACACGATCTGTGTCTGGCCTTATTCCACTTTTGGCGGTTGCAAGTTTTGATATTGCAACTGTTGAAAGGCTTCCTTGCTTGGATGTACTTCAATCGTTTGAATGGCATTTTTCCGAACGTACTTGCACTACATGGTTGTCGGAAAATCTTGGCACTTGGCATCAAGATAGAACCTTATTCAGCCTTGTGCCAGAGGCTAATTTGAGAAGAATTTGTTGGTATTTATTTAACGAAGATGAATTTTTATCTCCCTATGGTATCCGCTCCCTCTCGAAAGTGTATGAAAAATCTCCCTACACTTTTAGGGAAGGTGATCAAGAACAAACCCTTGCCTATAGCCCAGCAGACAGCCCTGTAGCTATGTTTGGAGGTAATTCCAATTGGCGCGGACCTGTGTGGATGCCAATTAATTACCTATTAATTGAGGCCCTGCAGAAATTTGGTCATTATTATGGAGATAGTTTTATGGTTGAATTCCCCACTGGCTCCGGTAATTTCATTACTTTGTGGGATGCATCGTTAGAACTTGAAAAGAGGTTGGCTAGTATCTTTAGGCGAAATGATAAAAATGAGCGTCCTTTTAACGGTGGCAATAGTTTGTTCCAGCACGATCCAAATTGGCGTGATTTGATTCTTTTTAACGAATATTTTCACGGCGACAATGGCTCGGGTGTTGGAGCTAGCCATCAAACTGGTTGGACCGCGATTGTTCTGAAAATGATTACCCAACTAAACCGCTACAACCCGATTGCGGGAAAGAGATTTTGAGGAGTTAATTCATGTTGATGGCATTTCTCCTGCTTGGCCCCTTCGCTACAACGATTTTGAGCCCTACTACACAAGGGCTGAGGCCATGTACCACGTTCATGGCGAACGGGGTGAAGATCCCACTGAACCAAGTGCCAGTGCTCCCTATCCCTATCCACCCATTAAACATGAGCCGCGCATGCAGCAATTGGTTGATGGTTTTAAAGCTGCGGGATTACATCCCTTCCATGCACCTACCGGTGTGAATCTAGATGAGGCCAATCTGCCATTTAGTGCTTGTGTGAAATGCAATAGATGTGATGGTTTCCCTTGCCTGCTCCATGCCAAAGGGGATGCTGAGGTTATGGGCATAAGGGCTGGTCTTGGTTTAGCCAACAGTTCTCTAACTCTTTTAACTCGCTGCCACGTATTAAAGTTAATAACCAATTTAGCTGGCGATACTATTACCGAGGTGCTCGTTGATAGAGATGGGGAAAAACTAAAATTCACTGGTGATATTGTTGTTGTTAGCTGTGGAGCCGCTAATTCTGCCAGGCTGCTTCTTATGTCTGCAAATGATAAGCACCCCAATGGTTTAGCTAATCGATCAGACCAGGTGGGCCGTAATTATATGTATCATAATTGCAAGGCAGTTGTTGCTTTGGGTCGGGAGCCTAATGATACAATTTTTCAAAAAACCATAGCCGTTAATGATTGGTATTTTGGCGACAATAATTTTGATTTCCCCATTGGTAATATTCAGATGACGGGTAAAACTAATGGTGCAATGATGAAGGGCTACAAGCCTAAGCTCACAGCCCTTGCTCCCACTTGGTCTATGGATAAGCTGGCTGAAAGATCCCTTGATTTTTGGTTGCAAACTGAAGATTTACCCAGGCCAGATAACCGTGTAACTGTTGATTCAAGCGGTCAAATAACCCTAAGCTATCTGCCTACAAACGATCGGGCTTCAAATGAGTTGATGGTTCGGCTTGAGCGTTTGCTTGATAAAATGTATCAACAGGATCATTTAGCAGAGAGGCAAATTTATTTTGCTTCTGACATGGCAATAGCTGCTGTTGGCCACCAAGCTGGAACTTGTAGGTTTGGCACCAATCCTGAGGATTCTGTGCTTGATTTGAATTGTAAGGCCCACGACTTAGATAATTTATATGTTGTTGATACAAGTTTTTTCCCTAGTATTGGTGCGGTTAATCCTTCTTTAACAGCTATTGCAAATGCGATCAGGGTTTCTGAGCATTTGGTTGAAAGGCTTGGCTAAGCATTAATCAACTCAACTTGACAAACAAACAATGAATTCCTCCGCCTTCACCCAGTCTGCTGAATACAGCCGGTTGCATAGCTCCTCAGTTGATGCTGTTGATTGGCATCTTTGGGGAACCTATCTTCCCGACCGTCAATGGGGAACGGTGCGTGAATGCTACGCCGAGGATGGGAATGCTTGGAAAGCATTCCCCCATGATCATGCTCGATCGCGCGTTTATCGTTGGGGTGAGGATGGATTATTTGGTTGGACTGATCGTAATTGCCATTTGTGCTTTGCTCCAGCTTTTTGGAATGGTAAGGACCCAATTCTTAAGGAGCGCCTATTTGGTTTAGCAAATCATGAGGGTAACCATGGTGAAGATGTAAAAGAGGCCTACTACCATATTTTAAATACGCCAACCTACAGCTATGCAAAAGCTTTATATGTATACCCAATAAGTGAATATCCTTACAAACAGCTCATAGCGGAAAATGCAAAACTAACTCGCAACGATCATGAATTTGAAATTGAACAAACAGGTGTTTTGAGTAATAATAACGTTTTCCACTGTACCATTGAATATGCAAAAGATTATTTTGATGATACATTCATTCGAATCAGTGTTAAGAATCTTTCTGCGGATCCGGCATATATAGCCGTGTTGCCAACGCTCTGGATCCGCAATTCATGGAAGTGGGGCTATCCAGGCATTAGCAAAAGGAATATAACTGTGAATTCTGATGGCTCTTTGTTTGTACCTGAGTTGTTAGGCCCAGGGGTTCAGCGTTTTTCTCAGGATAAGTTTCCTGCCCATTATTTTTATTGCGACCAACCTAATCAGTGGTTATTTACCGATAATGAAACTAATTGTGAGCTTTTATTTGCAACTGCTGATGGCGAAAAATATACTAAAGACGCATTCCATCGCTATTTGGTTAATGGAGAGAAGCAAGCAGTTAATCCAGCGCTAGAAGGTACAAAGGCTGCAATGATTTGCGAAAATACTATTTCAGCAGGTGATACTTGGGTTATTAATTGTAGATTATCCTCTAAATCTCATGTCAACCCATTTTCTGATTCTTCAATGATTCTTGCGAGAAGAGAGGAGGAGGCACAAGATTTCTACGCATCATATCAAAGAATAAAGAATTTTAAATCAAGTGAAGATCTCAGCTTATTTGCGGCCGCGTCTTCTGGGCTTTTATGGTCTTGTAAGTATTATGAGTTGAATTTATACCGTTGGTTAAAAGGTGATCCAGGTCAGTTAGCGCCCCCTCAATCTCGTTGGCATAGTGACTATCGTAATTGGAAATATTTGCATGCCCACGATATTTTTGTTATGCCAGATGCCTGGGAATATCCTTACTTTTGCAAGTGGGATTTGATGTTCCATGCTGTTGCCTTTGCTGATTTAGATCCCGCATTTGCTAAGAATCAAAGTGGTATTTTGCGCACCTCTCGGTATGTGTCGCCACAGGCGCAGGTTCCGGCCTATGAATGGGCATTTTCTGATGTTGATCCACCGCTTGCTTCATGGGCAACATGGAGAATTTTTACTATTGATAGAAATCACACGGGTATTCCAGATTATCGATTTCTTGAGGAATCGATAAAAACATTATTGCTTGAATATGGATGGTGGAGTAATCGTAATGCCCGCACTGATTCCGCCTTATTTGATGGTGGATTTCTTGGTTTAGATAATATCTCCCCTTTCGACCGTAGATATCCACTTAGTGATGGCAGCCGTATTGAGCAGGCTGATGGTACAGCTTGGATGGGGTTGCTTACGATTTATATGTTGAAGATAGTAGTTGCTTTAAAACAACGGGCTATAAATGTGCTCCATAACAGTAGTGCTGAATATAGTGGTGAAATGGTTCAACGGCTTGTTATTAGCTTTATGCATTCTGTATCCTCCCTTAATAGTAAGGAAGAGCGTGGCTATTTGAACTGGGATTGCCAAGATGGTTTTTACTATGATCTTTTAAGAAGGCCTGATGGAACGGCTGAATATATAAGAGTTAGGTCACTAACTGGAATTATCCCCCTACTAGCTGTGCAATCTTTTGGCGGTAGTGATTTGGAAGTTGATAAGAATTTAAACATGGATAATGCAATCTTGTCCTATGTGCAAGTTCACGGTATTGATGATTACAGCCTTTCTCTTGCCCATCTTGGATGCTACTCAACTGGTAGATATCTTTTTGCAATGGTTTCCCCCTATCGGCTGAGAAGAGTGTGCAGATGGTTGTTTGATGAATCTGAATTTCTATCTGATTATGGCATACGTAGCCTTTCTAAGTTTCATGAATCAAATCCTTTCTCAATGA
>NZ_PXVC01000130.1 GCF_003011125.1 Synechococcus lacustris str. Tous
AGCATAGGCACCCGATTGAGTAACTGCTAAAAATGCATCATCATAAATAGTGCCAAAATCTGATTGCCATATTGTTTTACCCCTGAGATCTTTAAGAGATAGATAGAGATCAGATCCACCTAAACTACCACCTGCAATTGCCCCATAGCCGGATACAAGTATATTATTTTGATCAGTTAAGATTATATCACTAAATACATCAACAGCCTTTGAACCTGTAGTGTAGGCAAACGGTAGGTTTTTGATGGAACTCATAATCTTGATTTTAGCTAACTCAGTTTAATTGATAAGACGATCTCAAGTTGTTTGTATAAGATGGTCTTATGAGTGGCTACCTTATGGCTGAAAGGGTAAGAACATCAACATCTTTGCGCAACACCTTTTTTTTATTTATGGCTAACACCAAACTGTTGTTCTTCGTTTCAACAAGTAAACCCAATTGCCTGAAATTTGTACCTTTGCCTAAAAGTTGATGGGTGCCTACTACCACATCTATTGCCCCTTCTTGATGGCTGCTAAGAATCTCTATACGTTCGGCGGTGGTGCGAAAGCGATTAGTAATGCCACCTTTAAAGGATATGGGGCATATCGCTCACTCAAGGTGCGCCAATGCTGTTGAGCGCAAGCAGTTCGCTTAAAACCTTTAGTTGGCCCCAAGTGATTTTACTGGTGGGATAAAGCTGTGTGGTGGGCCACCCCATTAATTCCAACAGTGCCGCCCAGCGAACTGCCTCCTCCAAGGTGGGCACCACCACAAGCAAAGGGGTGCCTTCGCTGTGGGCTAAAGCTGAAGTAATGAGGGCCCGAGCGGCCCTACCAGCCCTGCAAACGCAAACGATCGGGTCGGCGGAGCGTTCCAACACTTCTGCCGTAAGCGGCACCTGCTCTAGCTGGCGCACCAGGGCGGTTTAAGGCGTCGAAAAAAAACTGCACCGCATCAGTTCTTCGCAACTGATCAAGCTGTTTGTGGAAATCGAGGGATAAAAAGGCTTAACCGTATAGTTCTTAATTACGTTCACCAGCAGCTCCTGTAGGGCCGATAAGGTTTTTAGTCTTATTCCAGGCCATCGAGYGGATATCAACTGTTAGCTATTTCCGCTGGCTGCCAGCCATTCAGCAATTATTTGATGGCGCCTGTGCTGAGCTTGAAGTTAAAGCTGGCGATCAGGTCATCGAAGTCGCGATCGCCATTACCTTTAATATCTTCTAGACCGAGTACGCCGGAACCGAGCACCCGGAAGTGGCTGAGGCCATCACTGTTGGCAGCAGCAAAGGAGAAGTAGGTTTCACCCGTATTTGCCACACTGGCGTAGGGGGCGAGCAGGCCGGCGTCTTTGAAAGCATCTATGGCTGCACTCTTGTTTACACGGTTAGCGGTGGCCAGGCTGCCAAAGCCATTGAACAGGTTGGAGCTGCGTAGGGCTGCTTTTTTGTAAACGTCGGAGCCCATGTCCGGGGTGATCAGCGTGTTGGTGATCGGATCGAGCACAGCGCCATCGGCCCGCTGGATGCGGTAGAAGCCAATGCTGGAGTCGTAAGACGCCTCGCGGGCAATCAGCACATCACCGGTGAGGGTTTTGTCCGCAAGGCTGCTGAAATCAAAGATAGGTGCATCACCCATCTGGCTTGAGATCAATTCCCCAATACCCGAGAAATCGGTGGATAAGTTGAGGTTGATACTGCTTCCACCCTTGCCTGCGGTCGCACTGATATCCGTCTTCTTAATGACATCTAGGGTGCGGAAGCTGGAGTCGAGGCTGCCACTCTTGAGCATGGCCTCGAGGGTATTATCCACCACTTCAAAGAACATCAACTTCTGACCATTGATCAGATTGATATCCCGTTGGAACTTCATATTTGAGATGTCTGGTACATCGTTATTTGAAAGGGTGCCAAACAACAGGGTGCCCCGCTCTTTCACCAGCTCATAGCTCAGGCTCAGTGTTTCATTGGCATTGAGGGCCACGTACCCGATCTGGTTCACCGAGCTAGAACGTGAGCTTAGGCTGGCGCGCACAACGAGAGAAGCAGGCGATGTGGTGTCGGTTGGATCAGAAACAGTGAGACTATTGGCAGTTGCCGTAAATATAGCGTTGAGCTCCACCGCACCACCCGTAGAGGGATCGACTACCACGCCATTTTTAAAGCCATCCTTGTCGCCATAGCCGCCGTCGACAAATTGAAGGTCGGCAKTATCGGCTGATCCATTGCCATCGAGATCAAAGAAGCGGGCGCCTGCCTTCTTCACCGGGTCATAGGTGAAGGGCGTAGCTATCGGGGCAGCCTGGCCGACGGGAGTGCTGTAGACAAAATAGGCAAGCCGCTTTTGGGTGATATTAACACCATCAAGGAGGGGTGCAAGGTCTATTGCTAATTTGGCAGTATTACTATTGCTAGCAGGATCTAGATTTAGCGAGAAATTGATACCCGTTTTGCCGATGGAGAGATTTGCATTCTTATTTGCATAGCTAGGAGCAGTCACCAGTTTATTAAGGCTCACGTCTCCAGTAAATGTGCCTGATGTTGCCGTTAGGCGAGCCGAGGTGGTTTGCCCAGTGATTGATGTGTAGGTAAGATCTCGAGCATCGTAGGCAGGAACAGTTCCACCAGCAACTGTTATTTTTTCTTGGAATCCTTCGCCGTCAGTGTAAGATACTTGAACCCTAATTTGTTTTGTTTGTTCTGCGGAAGTAAGGGTGTAGGAATCAGCATTAGTTCCAATATTGCTCCAGTTTGTGCCATTAGAGGATGATTGCCACTGGTAGATAAATGTTCCATCACCATCTGGATCAGCAGCTGTTTTATTAACCTTTAGAAYYTGGCCAACAGTYGTWGTACCTGTAACGCTAAATGTAGCGGCTCCATCRTTAACAGCACCAACGGTGCCAGCTGGAACTGTTAATGCTTCTGTGAATGCTTGAGCATCGGTATAAGAAACCTGAACCCTAATTTGTTTTGTTTGTTCTGCGGAAGTAAGGGTGTAGGAATCAGCATTAGTTCCAATATTGCTCCAGTTTGTGCCATTAGAGGATGATTGCCACTGGTAGATAAATGTTCCATCACCATCTGGATCAGCAGCTGTTTTATTAACCTTTAGAAYYTGGCCAACAGTCGTAGTACCTGTAACGCTAAATGTAGCGGCTCCATC
>NZ_PXVC01000131.1 GCF_003011125.1 Synechococcus lacustris str. Tous
ATCAAAGACCCGTAGGGTCAGGACCCACAGGGTCAAAGTATGCGCCTTTAGTGCTTAGTTGTGATTTGAGTTTTAAAGGCGCAGAAACAAATGACTACTGCGCTTTTGTTTTACTTGGCCTCATACCTGAAACCACTCCAATTTATCCGGCCCAAGCCGCAAAAGCACAAGGTATGCAGCTGCATAAAACGGCCGCATCTGCTGGCCCGGCGTCTGGATTAGTTCCTGCATCCGCTTCACCCTCTGGGTGCTGCCCCACTGGGACTCATCGGATTGAGGTTTTATCAAGTGTTCATTACCACCTTGATCTTCCAGGAGTTTTAAAACATCTCACCCAAACTCTGCAATTACTTTCAGAACAGGGTTTAAGTCCTGATGCGGTGTTAATAGAAGATGCCGCTAATGGKCCAGCKGTCTGCCAGTTATTACGACGACAAATACCTGGTTTGATTGCGATACGGCCTGTTGGTAGCAAATCAAGCCGCGCCCATGCAGCCGCGCCACTAATGGAAGCAGGGCAGCTTGCTTTTAATCCTGGTAATGAGGAATTAATAAATGAATTACTTGGTTTTCCTAATGCTGCCAATGACGATTTAGTAGATGCTTTTTGCCAAGGTGTGATCTGGCTGCAAAACAAATACTGGCGCGCAAATAGTAGAGGCACGCCCTTGCCCCTGCTGTTTTCTCGCTAACACCCAACTGAACGGTCAAACCAATGGCAACCCCAAAGGGCCGTGAATCACAAGGCCGAGACCCAAAGGGCCGGCATTTACCAAGGCCCCATGATTCTTCTGCGCTTCTTTCTTCTGGAAGGGCCCGCCCTGTAGCCCCTGGCGTMAMCCCTGGTTCTGGTTTGKCTGTTAGGCCCTGCCAGACACGTCAAGGCGTAGCCCCTGGTTCGGACTTGCAGGTTTGYGATGCGTTAGTTGTTGAACATTTRCCATTTGCTGCAAAAGTAGCMGCTAATTWYGCYCGKCGYACTGGACATCCAARAGAAGATCTTGAACAATTAGCAGCAATTGGTTTRATAAAAGCATCTAGAAGATATGATGATAAAAGAATAAATAATAGCAAATCAAATTTTATTGCWTATGCMAGGCCATTTGTAAATGGAGAAATYACCCATTACCTGCGTGATAAAGGMTTTTTGATCACAGTKCCAGGTCGYTGGCGTGAATTACATGTAAGGGGCCAAAAGCTGATTAGAGCAGGAACACGAGCGGAAAATATACCTGAACTGCTCGGCATTACACCCATTCGCTGGGCTGAAATCGTAGAAGCATGTGCCGTAAGGGTTGTTGCAATGAATCAGATTGGAGAGGAGGAAGATTTATAGTTTTTTGTATAAAATAATATAAAAAAATTAATTCGGGTTGTAAAATAACGATTTTTAATTTGCTTCGATGGTCATCAGTTACACCTCTGGTGATCTCTTTGATACGAGCGGACTTCTTTGCTGAAACAGGGCCATTAAGTTGATTCATTAATCCCCATGGGGACTCAAATAAAACAAGACGCCTACTTTCCTGGCAGTGGGGAAACTGCAATATTGACTAATTAGAATGCTGAATCAATCTTGGGGCCCCTATTAGGAGTTGACAGAACAAGTCGACATCCTTATGATTTGAATAAATGCAAGTTATTCATGAACGAAATTGATATTGAAGTATTTGACTCGTTTCTCCCTAAGGCTGAATTCAACAAGCTCTCAGATAGCCAAAAAGTTGATTACTACTTTAATTTTTCTGATTGGTTTGAGGGAGTCATTGAGTCAGCAGATCCAGGAGACTATGGGTTTCCAGAGCTTTTCGAAGGCTTCTGCAAGGACATCTATCCAGAGACATGGAAAGAATTACTCAGTCAACTTGATATTGACGCTTTTGAAGACGCTGGAGAAGCTCTCAACTGTACAGTGCTAGAAATATTAAAGCGTAATAAAGTCGCCAACAAAGAYATAGTTCTCTACATCGCAAACGCAACATACGACAATGACATCTTCTACTCTGCAGCAGTTGCCGCGAACAACTTAAAGCCCGCTGAGCGCGAYGAAGGTGATTTGCCTCTTTTTTTCGAGTACGACGAAGAACTTGAGACAGGTTATATTGGTGGTCCGCACATAGCAAAGATTGCAGATGCATCTGCGGTTATTAAGATCGGCAAGAATAAGGCTGAAAGGTTGCAACACCTACGTGGGACCCTAGGCATCATTCAGCTCAAACAATATGCACAGTACTGGGATGAGAAGTCGGTTGATTCAAACTGCCTTAGCATTGAAGGATATGATTGTTTGTGTAAACATATAGCTTCTTATTTTAGGGGAGAAATTTCGGATTCTCAGTTTATGTATAAATTTTGTGAGTTTGTACCGRAGGCCATGGCTCGCGAGGCTTGGCGTGACATTCAAAAGCAAATTGATGATGCTTCCCTTCTCCAGTGAAACATCTTAGGAATATTTGCAGGTAAAAATCCCACTAATGATATTAGCAAGTTTAGACTTAAATATAAAGCTAAATACCTCCCCTGTATCAGCAAATAAGTCCGCTTGTATTAAAGAAACGACCAGGGGTGCAACTAATAAATAGTGAGAACGATTTATGACGCCAAATTTCGTGGTGAAATTTGCAAACGGACGAGTCTTCCCAGCAGGGAAACATTTACTGAAATCTCAATGCTAAGGGCCTGAGTTGATAATGTTTTTGTTTAATCAATTTATTGGTTGGTATAGTGCCAAATATCGCCACAGATGGTTTAATACGTAACATCAAATCAACATCATTTTGGTTTAGCAGTAGATGGGTCACCTATGAAGCAGAGAGAAGAAAGCACCCTAAGGGCTGGAGTAGACATTTAACAAACTGGCAACAACCAGAGATTGCAAAAATAAATCACCCAAGGCCGATAGAATTAATCGAGGCCCGTTAAATTACTGGTCTTACTTGTATAAGCTGGAGAAAACAGCTAAGCAGTTAATATTCATAAGAAATAATACATTAATTGTTTGTTCTCCCGCTTGTTGCTATGCCATGAGCAGGAAGCAGTTTATATTCGATATATTTCCTCGGACGGCATCACACGCGGACAACATTGCTGATATATATAGGCCCTTGGCCTCAACAGAAGA
>NZ_PXVC01000132.1 GCF_003011125.1 Synechococcus lacustris str. Tous
GAGAAGGGGAGTTAGTGCCTGCCAGAAGTAGCTCTGCAGAAGAATGGGATTCAAGCGATAAGTTGGCTGCTGTAATACAAGCCGCTGGCCTTAGCGGTGCTGATCTAGGTGCCTATTGCAGAGAGAGAGGTCTTTATCCCCAACAACTTGCCCGTTGGCGCCAAGCAGCAGAGTATGCAAATGGATTAGATGCACCGAGCATGGCGGATCAAAAGGAATTGCAGCGTAAAAACCAGGAGCTGATACGCCAAAATCGGCGCCTAGAGCGGGAACTACAAAAAAAGGAAAAGGCACTTGCAGAGGCAGCAGCGCTGCTTTTACTAACAAAAAAGTTCGACAGCCTCTGGCCGCAGGAAAGGGAGACCTGATAGCAGCAGAGGAGCGTATTAAGGCAATAAAACTTTTAGCAGAAGGGGTTAATTTAGGCGTGCCGATGCAAGCTATAGCAGAMCTTTTAGGWGTTYGCCAGCGCACGCTAAGGCGCTGGCGAATACATATAAGCGGCAAAGGATTTAGYGTTGATCAACGCAAAGGAGCGCAGAGAAATGTGGCACATAAATTAAGCATCCAAGAGCGGCAAAATATAATAAATATGATCAATGAAATGCGCTTTGCTCATTTGCCACCAGCGCAGATAGTTGCAATTTTGGCAGAGGAGGGTAATTATATCGGTTCAGAGATGACAATATATCGGATAATGCGAGAAGAGGGGTTGCTRAATCATCGAGGTAGAGCGCGGCAAATAAGAAAAAAACGAGAGGTGCCAATGCTAGAAGCAAGGGGAATAAAACAAGTGCTGGCATGGGATATAACGCTGCTGCCAAGCCCMATTATCGGMCGATATTATTACCTTTATATGGTTATGGATGTGTGGAGTAGACGTATTTTAGGAGTTGAAGTACATGGAGAGCAATGCGGCAAATTGGCAGGGGAATTCTTTGATCGCATCTGCCGTGATGAGAAAATAAATAAGGAATCAGCGGCGGTGCTGCATTCGGATAATGGAGCACCAATGCGATCATTTACATTAGCTGCAAAAATGGMMGAAYTAGGAATATCACTTTCATTCTCAAGGCCAAGGGTCAGTAATGATAATGCCTTTGCTGAATCAATATTTAGAACACTAAAATATCATCATAGCTATCCCCATCGGCGGTTTAGAGATATTTTATCTGTTAGGGAATGGGTAGATCAATTCATTGCTTGGTATAATACTGAACATCGGCACAGTGGGATTAAATACGTAACACCAAATCAACGTTATTTTGGTTTAGCAGATAATATTTGCGAGATAAGACAGAGCACCTATGAAGAAGCAAAAAGAAAGCACCCCAAGCGCTGGAGTAGACATATAAAAAGCTGGCAACAACCAGAAATTGTAAAAATAAATCATCCAAGACCGATAAAATCAATCGAGGGTTGATAAATTACTAAGCTATCTTGCCTGAGAGAAAGAAAATAGCTAACCAGTAAATAATTATAAGAAATAATACATTAATCGGCTATTCATGTGCCTGTTACTGTGCCATAAGCGGAAAGCAGTTTATATTGAATATGTTGCCTCGCACGGCATCACAGGCGGACAACTTTGCTGATAGATACCGCAGCCAACGGAAGCCCTGCAGTGGCACTTGACGCTCCAATTCAGGCAAATCCACCTGCAGGCGGCCGATCGACACCTTGATCGCCATCTCCCACAGCGAGGCCTGGCTAACGAACACCTCCGCCTCCGGCACTTGCACCCGTTCAACCACCGCCTGCGGCAGCCGTGGATCGCCGTTCAGCCACCACAGCACCAGATGGGTATCAAGCAGCAGTCGTGTCACTGCAGCGCCTGAAATAACCCATCCAGGGGCGCATCGAATTCATCGGCCAGCGCGATCTGGCCGCGCATCGCCCCAGGTGCTGCAACTGGCCGGGCCGGAGCCTGCCAGGCCACCAGCCGCGCAATCGGCACCCCCGAGCGGGCGATCACCACCTCTTGCCCCTGCTCCACCTCCTGCAGTAGCTGGGAGAGATGGGTYTTGGCYTGGTGCACGTTCACCAGATGCTGTTCGACCATGGGRCAGCGCATTGAACTAAGTCTTAGTTTGGTCTGCAGAGTCGCCCGTCGCCATCCTCCGGACCGATCGCCGCACCGTGGTGGGAGGAGAAGCGTGAATAGCAAAATCCGACCTAGTGTGGTCGCAKCGGCGGRGTCAGGCATGGCAGATGTGGTCGCAAGTCAGGTGTCGGTGCGGGATCTCAAAACCCACCTCTCCGAATGGCTGGCCCGTGCCCAGTCCGGTGAGGTGGTGGAAGTSACCTCATATCGCAAACCCATCGCCCGCATCACCGCTGTGAAGCCAGCRGACTCAGGGATAACCAGCCCGCTGCAAAAAGCGATTGATGYGGGCCTGATCAGTTGGAACGGTGAGAAGCCCAACTTGCCCCCTCCCGTGAAGYTGCGGGGGCAAGTGAAGTTGCTCAGCGAAATCGTGATTGAGGATCGGGGTTGAGTTGGTGATCCTTTTTTGTGACACCAGCGCCCTGATGAAGTTGCTGGTTGACGAAGCCCAATCAGATCAGATGCGGCAGATCAGCACMACTKTTGATGCCATCGGGGTCTGCCGKATCAGYTGGGCCGAAACAATGGCTGCCCTTGCTCGCCTCCAAMGGGAAGACCCGGTTTGCAATGAAGATCTCGAACARGCTCGGCAGCACCTGATCCAATCCTGGAAGACCTTTGCCATTGTTGAAGTGAGCCAGCCATTGGTGGAAACGGCTGGGCGCTTTGCCGACKTCTTTGCCCTTCGCGGCTACGACAGCGTGCAGCTCGCCGCAGCCCATGAGCTCCATGTCAACGCTGAACAGACCGTTCTCTTCGCTTGTTTCGACCGTCGACTCAACCAAGCGGCCCAGCTCCTTCAGCTGGAGGTGTTGCCATGAC
>NZ_PXVC01000133.1 GCF_003011125.1 Synechococcus lacustris str. Tous
CCATCTGAATAAACAAGCTTACTTGGATCATATGCTTCCTGTATCTCGGTACAGCAGTATGGATCTGTGTTGGAAACATACGCCCTTACAAGCAACGCAGCGTAAGTCTCCTCTGACAAGAATTCTTGGTTAACAGGCGATGAGTATTCCTCTTGAAAGTCGAATGAATGCTTGGATACAACATTGTCCTCTTCATCTAGAACCTGCATGGTTCCCTTTGGTGCCACACGAACACCCTCCCAGTCGACCCTGTCATAAAGATCGTCTTGGATTAYTTCTTCGTTGATGCTATCGAAAGACGCGAAAAACTTCCAATCGTAGTAAAATGCAATAGGCTGAAGCTTGTACATGATAACCCCTATTTCAATGGCTATTATATGCTGGCCCTAGGGTAGGGACGCGTCAACTTTTTTCTTTTGTGAACATTGGTTACATGTTCACAATTCTGATCTAATCAATATCGTGGAAGTTCCCGCTCTTGTCGAAATACCCACGAAACCTTCGTCCTTTTSAGGGATTGAAGTTTCGCGAATAATCCAGCGGTCTTCGTTCCCCATATGCGGTGGTGAAGCTCCTGCCATCTGGACTCATGCCAATTCGATTCTGCTTCTGGCTAGTTCTATTGTCTGTGTTGGCTGCTCCTGAAGTTGTCCCGTGATTCCCACGCTCGACTTTGAATCTGACTTGGTCCCATTTCAGGCTATGTAACTTTCTTAATTGATTGGCTTTTACTTTGGCAGCTTCAAAGCCTTGAATCCCACGTGCCAGCACCGCATTAGTGTCAGTGCGGAAGACGTAGAAAGAATGCTCCTCTAAAAGCCCTATAGCAACAGACTCTGCTTCTTCTGCAAAATGCCAGAAGCCAGGACCCTCTCCAGGAAGAAGTAGCTCTTCCTGCATTCCCGCAATACCACCAATATAAATTAGTTTTGAGTAGTCGCTTTTGTTGCTCGTCGATTGCAGGAAAGGATGCTCCGCCTTTGCGCAGGCAGATGAGTTGATCATCTTGTTATAATTTCGATTCTTTTTGACAATATTCCTTATCCTTTCAATTCGATCATTCATTGAATCGTATGTGTTCTGAATCTCCTTCCTCATTGCGCTACAGCCTCTACAAACTACCTTTGCGTGTCTTTGCGTATTCCTCTCGAATCATGCCCAGCAGGAGGAGCTCCAGGTCTCGATACTGTCTATTGACCTTTTGCACTTCYTTGAGCATCTCTGCTTCGACAGGATGCAAGTGGATTCTGATGGTGCTCATCTCTCTACTCTTCGTGTGGGTGCACCAAAGACAGATTGATGTTTTTCACGCAGTAGAGTCTTGTACAGACCACTGATATCCATTTTGTATAAATCCATTAGATCCTCCATTTGCTCGAGTAGAAATGGATGCTCTTTTTCCTTGAAACTTATTTGCTTTACTCTTGGGATTGCTTTCATCTATATTCATTCAATAGAATCTGTTCCTATTTATTCATGATTCATTCTTGGTCTTGATCAAGGGTTTTCATATTGTAGCTGTCTAAGATAAACTTCTTGATCCTATTTTAAATGTGTTTTTTAATCCTGGTTCATGATTCCATCCGGACTTATCCTGGATTTACTTGGGAATAAATACTTTTGGATTCGATTTTTGATTTCGTTATTCTTCTTGAAGTTTTTCTTGAGTCAGTTTTAGCTAATAACCTTGTTGCGGACCCTGGGGTTTCTTTTGGGTGTCCGAATCGTCTTTAAGCAATCAGTTAATGATTTAGCTTGAGACCATCTGGTCGAAACCCCACAAGGTTTATTCTATTTGAATGCATGGATCATGTCAAGTGTATTGGGTTCGCTTAATTTTATGCAACCACCATTTTGATCAAACCTCTACAAGGTTATTTATGTTTTTCATGATTTACGCATTTGACAATTTGCCCTATAATAGCTATGCAGCAAAGATCAATAATGCMATGCCTAAATCACCTGAAGAAACTCTTATCGAACATATTTTATCTTCATTGCCCCTTTATTCAGAGCAAACGAATTCAAGGCGATTCCTGTGCTCATATTGCCAATCTAGTGGCAGGGATAAGAAAGGGAAGCCCTATGCTCCAACTCAAGCCAAGGGATTCTTGTATAGGAAAGATAATGCTTGGAACTTCAAGTAATACAAGTGCTCAGCTGGTCACTCGCTTGAAAAGTTCCTTGAAATCTTTTATCCCCATCTTCATTTTGAGTTTGTGAGCTTGCGTGATCAGTTGGGAAAGACTGGATTTCAGACCAATTGTCCAACTCTTAAGACACTGCGGAAGAAGCAAGGGATCCTCAATGTCGATCCACCGGTCTTTGGATCACAGAGCCAGCCGCAGCAACAGAAGCACTTTCACAGGTACCTAGTAGCCAACCAGTGCCAGCATCTACACCTCCTGCTCCAAAGGTCATCAAGTTGCCAGCCATGCGCTCACACCAGCAGCAAGCAGGTCACCAGTCACGCCTCAACCAACGGGTTAAGCAGTACCAGCTGAGGAAGCGCAGGGAGCCAAGCAATTCTTGGTTGGGTGATTTTAATTCTTGACTCTCTTCACCATCGACCAATCCCCTGGGCGTATCTGTGATCTTGCTCTTTTGGCAGTTGATTCTTCTTCTATGAACCTTAGGTATGTTCGCCTCAGCATCTCTGCTGAGGTTATGCCATTCTGGGCAGGTGCATACTAGGTAGTGCGAATCAGTTTTAGGTTTAAGTGAAGGCATCACCAACTCTCTTTACAAGCAGCATTTCGTTTGGAGATTGCTTCGACCGCCTAACTGCTTCTGCTGAAAATTCAAATCTATCAATATGACTCAGATAAACCTCTTCTACCATTTTCTTACTTGTGAGACC
>NZ_PXVC01000134.1 GCF_003011125.1 Synechococcus lacustris str. Tous
CAATGGCATTTGATAACAGCGCTAATGCTGCTGTTGGTGGTGCTGGCTTGAATTTTGATCGGCTTGATGAACTGATCGATTCTGTTAATGCCTATGGCGCTGGCAAGGTGCTGGTAATGAGTAAGGCGATGCGACGCCAACTAAATGGCTTAGCTCGTAATTCAATTGGTGGTGTATATCARACGAGCACAAATTCATTTGGAATGACGGTGCATCGCTACCAAGATTGCGACATCGTTACGGTTGATCGCGATGCCCAAGGCATCGAAGTAATGGGTTATGACGAAGCAGGTGGCACCAGCTCTATTTATTGCTGCACTTTTGGTGATCAAGGCGTAAGTGGTTTGCAGGGTCCATTCCAGGGACGTTATGGCATTTCAGTAAGGGATCTAGGTGAAGTGCCTGATGCACCGGTATTTCGCACCCGCGTGGATTGGTATGTGGGCTTTGCTGTTTTGCAAAGCCGAGCTGCTGGTCGTTTATTCAACATCAGCCCTGCTGGGGCATAAGGAGACACACCATGAACTATGGCAATGGCAACCCGTTAATCGATGCTGAAACCACCTTGGTGGGCTGGACAAACCGCAGTGCTATCCGCAATAGCGAACGCACTTACCTATCAGGAGAAGAGGTAATGCTGCAAACAAAACTTGATGCAGCRTCTCGTTTTGCTCTTGTTGCAAATAAYCCWGGTAGTGAAACAGCTGTAGAAGTAAAGGTATCTTTTGCGCCCTTRCTGCGTGATGGCACTATTGGCACCTGGGTAAATGCTGCAACTGTTGCATTACCAGCAGAAGGCGGCCGTGTAGAAGCATATTTAAGTGGTCGTGACATCAACCTTGATGCAGCTGATCTAGCTGATCTGGACTTCCCTGCTGTTTGTTTTGCAAAAGCTGAGGTGCTACCAACAACACCAGAGGGAATGCACGTTGGATTAACCGCAACGATTGCAGCTTGATGACAGCTGAAAGTCCTGCACTCGGCCCCTTGGGTCTYGGCCCTKTGGGTCAGGTACGTATTTATCAAGGTGCGCAGCACAGATTCATCTGGCCTGTGCATCTCGCTGGCTGGCTCGAACTTGGCTGGACAACAGAACCARKGGCTACACCAATGGCTRCACCAGGGGGTACGCCAAGGGTTACATCAGGGGCCATTGGCCCAGGGGTTACAT
Source organism: Synechococcus lacustris str. Tous (assembly GCF_003011125.1). Lineage (GTDB taxonomy): Bacteria > Cyanobacteriota > Cyanobacteriia > PCC-6307 > Cyanobiaceae > Synechococcus_D > Synechococcus_D lacustris. Next base: position 1,172 of record NZ_PXVC01000134.1, read on the forward strand.
CAGCTCCCCGCAAGAAACGTGTGAGCTCCACCCCCAGCCCCACAAACGAAAACCCCACAGGGGCGAACCCCAGTGGGGSCAACCCCAGTGGGGCAAGCACCATCTCGGCAACAGCAGATGAACCGCTACCTGTATTGGTAACGGATTTTTTGGTTGACCAAAGTGTGCCCACCAATGACTGAGACCCATAGGGCCGAGACCCAAAGCGCCAGCCCTAGTGGGGCCAGCCCCCGGTTGCCAGAACTAACAACTGCTGGCGTTAGGCCAACACAGATCCGCTTGCTTGTGCCTGCTGGTTGCCCTGGTGAAAATGTTTGGGTGCCACCAAATGAAGTAAAACGCTGGGAAAATATTGGTTACACTCGCGCTAATGTTCCGGCTGACAAATTAGAACTCTCATGGCTTGATATTCCAGCAAAGTTAAATGGTGTTTACTCTTATGTTATTGAGCTAATCATTAATAGCGCTGTAACACCAGCAAAAACAGTTGATATTAACTGGGGTGATGGCATAACCGAAACCCATGAATGGGGTAACGGCCGCCATACGCACACCTACGCAGAAAGAAAAGAATATAATGTGACAGTGATATTCATAAAGGATGCAGAAGCTATAAGCTGCGAACTAAAACTATCGCTCGCTGGCTGCTCAATCTGGCAACCACCATCTAACCCAGATTCTGGTGGTGGTGGCTCAGGTGGTGGTGGTGGCCCTGCTGTTCTTAAGCCATTAATTCCTGGCTTTGGTTTAGTTGGCAATAACTACGACGGCCAAACGCAAGAAACCTGGACTGTTGCCCGTTGGCTTGGCGGTACAAGTCATGGTGGCGTTCCAGCCGCTGATCCAACTGTTGCTGCTTTCCTTAAAAGTGATGGCACCTGGGCAATGCCAGCAGGTATGGAAACCCGTTGGTTTAACGGTAATGGTGCCCCTGGGATAATTCCAGAAGCAAAAGCTGGTGATTATTACCTTGATGGCGTATCAGGAATTTTCTATCTACTAGGGGCATAAGTTATGGCCTGGCTAAAAGGAGCCAACCTAAAAGGACCTGCGGGCCCTACTGGAGCCGCAGGAGCAGAAGGCCCTGCTGGGCCAATMGTGATTGCATCAGCCACCAGACTTGGTGGGATMAAGGTRGGTACTGGCCTTGCGATTGATGCAACTACTGGTGTGCTTAGCTCMAGTATTACSGGTAATTACCTAKTAAAAACCGGTGATGCAATGACGGGGGCTCTGCGTCACGCTAATTCTGGTGGGGTGTCAACATTTAATGGCAAAGATGTATATGTTTATTTTGATGGTGCTAATTATCGTATTCAACTGCCATCAGCAAAAACAGGTCTGCGGATTGATAATGCAACAGGAGAAGCAAGTTTCCCAACACTACCAACATCTACGGGTGGAACGCCATCACTAGGTACACACCTAATAACAAAAGCTTACCTTGACAATCGAATTGTATCTATCAATGAATTTCTAAGGCTTACCGGTGGCACGATGACCGGTACGATCACATCATCGGCTGATGTTGATTTCTGGAAAATACAAGGCTCTACATATAGCATGATCGGTAATGCACAAAATATAAGGATAAGGAAAAGCACGACTGATC
>NZ_PXVC01000135.1 GCF_003011125.1 Synechococcus lacustris str. Tous
CCCCTCCGGCGGGCTGCCGGCCATCAGCGTCTTCAGCCCGGCCGGCGAGATGTACGCGTCCACAGCGGCATTGATCATTGGTTCGGCCAGCGCATAGCCGAAGGCACCCATGCCGAAGTTGACCAGCGGGTTGTCGCCGGATTGGCGCGTGATCTCCTCCGACAGCTTGGCCTTGAGCTGATCCTTGAGCGAGGTGCGCAGGCTGGGAAAATCGACGTGCCGCTCGATGCCAGGCATATCCTTCGCTTGGATCGCCTCCCGGAACTGGTTGATGCTGATCCAGGGGGTGGCGTAGAGGTAGCCGCCTGCACCAAGAATGCCGGCACCGATCAGGCTGGTGATTACTTTCGACATCGTGGCCTGCAGATCGCTCCTAACTACTCTCCCATGGTCCATCGGCATAGCCGAAGACCATCAATTCGGCATTGAAAAGACGAATACACCACCAGCATTCACGCTCACCTCGATGTCCCCCAGTGCCAGTAAAGATGACGTCTTTTTAATTAAATCACTTGGGTGGCCAGCAGCYTGCGYTCYTCGTTGAAGTCKCGAAAGGTGCTGGAGAGGAASACSCGRATCTCGCGGGATTCGGGGGCMGCYGGCAGWWGTTCAGCCATKGGTKTTATGCAGCAATTTCGTAGTTAATCAGCAGTTGATGGCATTCATGGTTGATGTTTGCCTCCAGTACCCGCTCATAGGGATTCTGGTCAGAATTTAGATCAACCAACACCGCCATATGTAAGGCAGATGCAGCTTTCCCAGCTCAAATTACGGAGAAGTTATCCATGAGCCTCGCCCGTTTTCAAGGTCAGTGGTTAAAGAGTTGCTTTTACAATTAACCCAAGAAAATCAATGAACACAATGAATACCCCATTTAAGCCACGCCGCTACAACGATGCACAAAAAGCTGAGGCTATTAATTTCTGCTTAAAGGAAAAACTTTCTTGCGCTAAGGCAGCCCAACGCCTTGGCCTGCATCCAAGCAGCCTCTCCCGTTGGTTGCGCCAAGTCACATTGATCAAGGAGAAGCATTACCCGTTAATAGTGGCTTGTTAAGTGAATTAAGTAATTGCAAGATCGCCGTCCATTGCTTTTATTACAGCTGGCCTTTACCGCAGCTAGAGCAGCGGTAAGGATGGTTGCGGTGGGGTCGATGGATGCTTCTCAACGCTTTTGATGTGGATCCAGGTGTAGACGAGCGCACACTCGAGCTGCAGGCTGGCGAGCTTATCGATCTAGGCCTGCGCGCTGATCTGCTTGTGGTCTCAGCACGCCAAAACAACTATGAACCGCTAGCTGGCACGTTGATCCATTCACTGGAGCAGCAGTTTGGGATATGTGTGGGCGTTCTGCCAAAAGCTCTCGACCTCAGCAAAGGAAGCATCGGCGCCTGGGTCAGCCCGCCTCTGGATGAACTGCGCCCCACCTCGAAATTGCAGCAGGAATCAACGACCCGCTTTAAGCGGATCGCTGTGGTGGAAAGCCCAGCAGACCTGGCGGATGGATCAGATAGTCCCTGGCCGGTCTTCCGGCAGCTATTTAGCCTTCTTGCAGTTTTGCCTTTGCAAGGCATCCACTGCCCGGTTGTGGCCACGCCACTGTTAAGTGCCGGAAACCAGGCCGTTGCACCGGAGCGACTATTCCCAGATCTGTTGAGCTGTTGTCGCAATGGATTCAGGCATGTGCCAGATCTCGAGCGCTTGATCGTCTTTGATCGCCGGCGCGAGCCATTGGATCTGCTGGCGGAACAAATCGATTTAGAGCTGGGTCGCAGCCCTGGTGCCCGTGATGTCGTTCCACTGGGGGATCTCGATAAACTACGTATTGAGCTGCTGGGGTTGCTGCGCGGTTTCGGGAGGCTGCATCCTTTGCTTGCAGCGGAAGTAGATCTAAGTGAACTCAGCTATTTGCTAGCCATTGATCAGGTCAACCCCGTAGCTCTAGGCATGCACAGCCGCCGACTTGTTGAACGGTTGGTGCGCCATCGCCTTGGTTGGCGAAAAGGGGGGCTTTATCAGGGGCTGCAGGCGCTGCAGCGCCGTGAATTGGATCCTTGGATTGTGAGCTGCCTGCACCAGGTGCGGGTCTTTGGCAACTGGATGGGTCATCCATCAGCTCCTGAGCGGCAACAGTCTGTTACTCCTGTTGATCTAGCCACCATGCTTGCTGCGCTGCACCGTGTACTAGAGACCTACCCATGGCATTGATTCGTAGAACAATCGCAGCCACAGCTGCTGCAATTTCGGTTCTATTGCCAAGCGCCGCCGCAGCGGCTGATGGCTACTGGCTTGATCAATACAACGCCCTCCTATTCATAGGGCTCTTCCGGCTGGATAAGGAACTCGAAGAGATGAAGCAGAAAGGTGCTGCCGTGGTGATGGTGCACGCCGATAGCCTGCCTGATCCGCTGTTGCGCTGGATCGCCTGGCGCGCCAACCGGTTAAAGCTGAAGCCTGTGGCCTGGATTCAGCGCCCCACAGCTAGCAATTTGAAGAGAATAAGCAAGATTTCGGGCTACAAGGCATTGCAGATCGATGATCACTTCTTTGCAAAGCCTCCTGTAGAGATCACCAGCCTGCGAGCAAAATTAAGAGATCGGCAGTTGTGGTGTTCCTTTCAACCCGGCCAATTCAGCTGGCAAACAGCACAACTCTGCGACCACGTTGACATCCAGCTCTATCGCAACACCTGCAACTCCACCATCGACGCCGCTTACCGCCTTGGAGTTGCAGGG
>NZ_PXVC01000136.1 GCF_003011125.1 Synechococcus lacustris str. Tous
TGGCATATTTGAAACTTTTGAAGATTTTGGTAACTTTTTATACGACATACTTTTGGGTATTAGAAGCCACAGCCGCAACCGCTCTAAATTGCGTTGGCTTGCTGCCTTAATGCCTGGTTTTAGTAATAAAAGGAAATTGATATCACTGCTTCACAAAACATCAGTAGGCCCTAGGCCTTAATCGGCCATTATTTTTGGAACCCTAAAAAAATCACCCTCCCTTTCTGGCGCTAGATCTAGTAATTCCTCGCGTACATCGGTATTGGTAACGATATCTTCTCTGCACACATTCACAACTTCCACAGCCCGGGTGGTGGGGACCACATCAGTGGTGTCTATTTCCTCTAGCTGAGCAACAAAATCAATGATTTCYTCCAGCTGTGGCGTGAAGGTTTCAATGGTGTGCTCAGGTAAATCCAAGCGTGCCARCTGGGCAACCTTGCGAACGTCGTTGGCGCTGATGCGGCTCATRGGTTTAGGAATTCTTCTAGATCTTTACAGAGGGCGGTGGCAGCTAGATCCAGCAGCCGTTCACCATGGCTTGCYTTAGCTAGGAAAGGATCGGAACCCATGCGGCCATCGGGGTGGCGGCGGCGGAAATCATCGGGGCCATGGATCGGCCCGGCGGGGGCGGCTTCCGGCAGGGGCCGTTGCAGTTGCTCCAGGCTGGGTTCGAGGTAGAGGGTGAGGGCAATTTCGCTTGGCGTGGCGTGGTGACCTTCCCGATCGCCATAGAGCTCCCTTGCTTCCCGCATTACGGGGCCTGCCATAAACCAATTGGCAAGCCGGCATTGCAGTTGAGCTGCAGCAGGTAAACCACGTTTGCGCGCCTCCCCATAGGCCTCAGCAAAGGCAGCGCGGCTGGTGGCGATATTGCCGCCATGGCCATTGATCACAAAAATTCTTTCAAAACCATGGCCGGCYAAGGAGAGMACCACATCCCGCATCACGGCCATGAGGGTGCTGGGTTGCAGGCTGATGGTGCCTGGAAAAGCGAGGTGATGTTCGGCCATGCCAAAGGCCTGGGCCGGGGTTACGAGCACACCAGTGCGGCAACCAACCTCMAGGGCAACAGCTTCTGCGGTGAGGGCATCRGTGCCGATGGCMCCAGTGGGACCGTGYTGTTCGGTGGAACCCAGGGGCACGATTACGCCTTTGCAGCGTTGCAGGTAGGTTTCCACTTCAGGCCAACTGCGCAGTTGCAGGCGGATCGCTTCTGTGGTTAAGGCTGKTGATGTTGTTGTCATCGCTGCGGAATAGTGGCGTTACCTCCCTAGGATGCAGCCAGCGCGCGGGAGCGCCTTGRCCAATGTTGCAACGAAAGCTCTATCAGTTCAGCGCAGAACAGCGCCCGGTTTGGGTGTTTCTGCGGGACCAGCAACGCTGGATCGAACAGGCTCGAATCCTTGAGATCGAAGGTGATTGCGTCACTTTGCGTTACGACGCTGAGGAGGAAGACGAACTGCACAGTTGGGAGGAAATCGTGCGGATCGATTCAATCGGTGCGGTKAGCACCCGACTCGCTTTCTTCAGCCGCAGCGCTGCYTCYGAAGACTTGATGGTGGCCGAACAAGACGAATGTCCAGAGGCGGAACARCTAAAACCCCAGCCCTAGTGGGCGGTGCCGTTGCCGTCGTAGGAATCGGTGTTGTAAAAGCCGCCGGTGTTGCCAAAAACCACAAGGCTGATGCTGAAGAGCACTGCCAGCAGTGGTAGGAGCTGGGCAAGGGTGATCMCGTTTGATTCCATTGGKCAGCGGTGGGATGATGTTTGAATCATTCTGGCGCTTAAACCCGTGGTTGGTTGCAGTCGGTTTGTTGGTATGTATGAAATTGATGGGGTTCCKCTCACCCCAAARCAACTGAAGAAATTTGCACCACCARTTTTTTCTGATCTAAAACAGGAAAGGCAACATCGTAAGCAGCGCTTAGTGGGTGCACTAAGGATATTTGGTGCTMTGGGTTTTGGTGAGGGTGTRGCTGGTCATATCACGGCCCGRGATCCGGAATATATAGATCATTTTTGGGTAAAYCCATTTGCRATGTCKTTTAAGARRGTRCGYATTAGTGATTTGTTRTTAGTAAATCATAGMGGTGATGTTGTGATTGGTGAATTGCCTGTTAATCGTGCTGCATTTGTATTGCATTCMGCGATCCATCAAAGAAGGCCAGAAGTGATAGCAGCAGCCCATGCCCATTCACCCTATGGCAAGGCATTTTCAAGCCTTGGTAAGCAGCTTGATCCAATTACCCAAGATGCWTGCASWTTTTATAAGCAGCATCAATTGATTTCAGTTGATGGCGGCARGGTGGTGCTTGAAGCAGAATCTGCAAATTGCTTTGCAGATAATTTCTTAGCTGGAAAAGCTGCGATTCATCAAAACCACGGTTTATTTACGGTTGGTGAAACAATAGATTCAGCTGCTTTTTGGTTTATTGCMATGGAGCGTTGCTGCCAAGCGCAGCTATTAGCRGAAGCTGCTGGAACRCCAAAATTAATAAGAGATGAATGGGCAAGTTAYACAAGCCAGCAAATTGGCAATGAACTTGCTGGTTGGTATGGCTTTCAATCATTTTGGGAGGAAATAATCACAACGGATATCGATATGTTTGATTAAGTTGCTTTATGCGATGGAGGCATTGATCTATTATTGGCTAGGTATCTAAACTATCTTGC
>NZ_PXVC01000137.1 GCF_003011125.1 Synechococcus lacustris str. Tous
AGGTTTTCCTTTAGGCAGAAATCAATAGCCTCTGCTTTTTGTTCATCGCTGTAACGACGTGGCGTAGAAGGGGCATTCATTGTGATCATTGGTTTTCATGGGGTCAGTGTAAAAGCAACTCTCTAAACACTGTCCTTGAAAACGGGGGAGGCTCACTGCTGATTAAGGGTTCGCGTGATTGCGCAAACCAGTTAAGGGCGCGCGAACTGCTTTCTTCCGGGGTTAGCAGAGCCACCACCACGCTGGTATCGAGATAAATCATCCACGGATCTGCATCACCAGCGTTCACCGCTACGGCATTCCTCTATTACGGAAGGGGTGATGGGCATGGTGGCCTGAAGCTGGCGTAAATCAGTTCTGTTGCTGTTCAGCGGCCAGCTCGATGGCCATGAGGCTGAGGAATCGCCGGTAGASTCTGCACTTTCATATCTACTGTTGGATGCCAATTTAAGTTCGCCAGCTGATAATGGGAAGGAAGTGACGAATCCGGAGTTAAAGATATGATCTTARATAACTAAAAGAGGGAAAAGTCCACGCCTGCATAAGCTGGTGCAGCTGCAAATCTGAGCCCCATGACCAACAGGGATGTCCGTTGGCTGCAACGGCTCGAGAACTATTGCAGAGCGTTAGCCGCCCTGCAAAGGGCCATTGCCATTGCAAACCAACGAGCCCTATCAGAGCTAGAGGAGCAGGGCCTAATACAAGCCTTTGAGTTCACCCACGAGCTCAGCTGGCTGCTATTAAAAGACTATCTGGCCGATCAGGGCGTAAGCGGTATAAGCGGGTCTAGAGATGCCGTGCGAGAAGCGATGGTGCGCGAGTTGCTGCCGGTTGGAACGGAGGAAACCTGGATGGCCATGATTCGCAGTCGAAACCTCACGAGCCACACCTACAACCCTGAACTGGCGCACGAGATCGCCTCATTGATACAACAAACTTACATTTTTGCTCTCAMAGCGCTGCAACGGGAACTGCAGGCCAGGGCAGAGCGGCGATGACCAGCGCACCCGAACCACCTGCTGCCGTGATCCCGGGCATTAGCGCCGTYAACAGCCAGACGATCTTGGCGCGGTTGGCGCAGCACCCCGACCTAGACGCGGTGGTGCTTTACGGCTCCAGAGCGTTGGGTCGACACCGCCCTGGCTCCGACATCGATCTCTGCCTGCAGGCTCCCTCGATGACGCTGGGCCAACTACTGAAACTCGGGGCAGCTCTCGACGACCTGCTGTTGCCGTGGCCGATCGACCTGCAGCTGCGGCATGTGATCCAGCATCAGCCACTGCTCGATCACATCGACCGAGTGGGGCTGCGCCTTTGGTGTCGCCCGGATTAGATGTCGACTTAGGAATAGCCCGCAAAGAACGTAATCAGGCCAACCCCAGGTGCTCACCTTGCCGGAGGCGAAAACCATGGATCGCCATCAAATCTTGGAACTGTTTTGCAACAGGTGCACCAACATGCGGCGCTGGTGGCTTTGGCCACCAAAGAACACGGCCGGCACCTGGATTACCCGCTGCTCAGGGCGGGGTCGAAACCYGAGCCTTACCCATTTTTATGGGCATTTGCTTAGGCAATYTGCKGCCMAATCAGTTCTGTTGCTGWTCAGCRGCCAGYTCRATRGCYATGAGGCTGAGGAATCRMCGGTGGAGAGGGCTTGGTTCAAGCTGGAAAGATTCTCCTGCTCGAGCGCGTAGCTCTGCACTTTCATATCTACTGTTGGATGCCAATTTAAGTTCGCCGCCTGAGGATCCAACAATCTCAACTTTTAACTACTGGCAAAAACCAAATCAAAATCTATATATGGCTTCTATTGGTGATCAGCAGTTGGATGCCGCCGCAAAGGGACAGGTGGAGGAAGGGCAGCTCAGTTCTCTAGAAACGTCTCCACACTGATACCTGCTTGGCGCAGGATGGCGCGAAGGGTTCCCTCGGGCATGTCACCAGGGTGGTTCGGGATTGTGGTGTAACGATTTCCGGAACGTTGGTACCAGATTTCGTGGGAACCAGCTGCTTGGCGGTCAAACGCAAAGCCGAAGAGCTTCAAACGCTTGGTGACATCTCGGTAGCGATAACCAGACAGACGACCCACTACGCGCTCAGAACAACGGGAAGCTCAAAGGACTGCGCGAGGGGAGCAGAAGCTTCAAGTTCACCCCGATCAAGCCGCGCTTCGTGAAGCTTTTTGGCCACATCACGGGCAATCTCGAGGGTCTCAGTCACGGTGCGCCCCTGGGCGAGCAGACCGGGAATGCTTTCACAGGTGGCCAGATAGCCACCCTCAGCAAGCTGCTCCAAATGAAAGTTGACAAGCCATTCAGCCACGATGGAKGTCCCGCAGGATTAATTCAATTTAGGAGGACATCTGTTGCAGGTAGCAGGCACCGCGGCAGGGGTGAGGAATTTCACGCCATTCCTCCGTACTCCTCCAGCAGCGAGATCACATCTTGGAGTTGGACAAGATTGCATTGAGCTTGGCGTCGAGCTCGGAAAGCCGCGCGTTCTCTTTCCTCAGCTGCTCGGTTTCTTTCCTTAGCTGTTTTGTACTTTGCTCGAGCGCGTAGCTCTGCACTTTCATATCTACTGTTGGATGCCAATTTAAGTTCGCCAGCTGCCGCCGCCAGGGCGATAAAGATGCAAGGAATTCCTGCTTGCTGCGGTAATGGGAAGGAAG
>NZ_PXVC01000138.1 GCF_003011125.1 Synechococcus lacustris str. Tous
CCCAGCGGGGGCTGGGGGTTCAGGCATTGGCCACCGCCTATGGGGAAATGGTGGACACCCTCAAGCTCAGCAAGCTTGATTTCGACATCGAGGGGGCGGCCCTGGCCGAAACCCAAACAATCAAGTTGCAGATGGAGGCCATCGCTCTGGTGCAACAGACCCATCCGGGGCTCGGAGTGTGGCTCACCCTGCCGGTGTTGCCCCAGGGGCTCACCCAAGATGGTCTCAACACTGTGAAGGCGGCTCTGCTGGCGGGCGTTCAGGTGGATGGCGTCAATGTGATGGCGATGGACTATGGCGATTCAGCTGCTCCGCCGCAGCTCAAGTCGATGGGGGCCTACGCCATTGATGCCGCCAACACTACTTTTGCCCAACTAACCAATCTGTTTTCCAGCCAGGGCAAAAGCTTTGGCTGGAACCAGCTGGGAGTAACCCCGATGTTGGGTGTAAATGACATCACCAGTGAGGTATTCACAATTCAAGATGCTGAGCAGCTTGAGGTTTTTGCCAGGGAGAAGGGTCTGGGGATGCTTTCGATGTGGTCGATTAACCGCGATAACCCTGGGGCTGCGGGGCAAGTTTCCAACAACCATGCCGGCCTGCCAGTGATCGCTGCGGGGGGCTTCAGCAGCATTTGGGGGGATTACGGCAGTGATCCTGTTATTTCCCCAGTCCCCCCGGTGGTCACCCCCCCTGTGGTGACTCCTCCGGTGGTTACACCCCCAGTGGTTGGCAATGGGGGCCTGAGTGTGGAAGTGGGCGGTAGCCGCTGGTGGGGTGGTTTTACCGCTGAACTGAAGATCACCAACAGCAGTGGCAAAGACCTGCAAAGTTGGAGTTACACATTTGATAGTCCCCACAGCATCAGTGGCGCCCCCTGGGGGGCCACGGTTACCAGCACAGCTTTGGGTAATGGGATTAGCCGCTACACCCTTAGTGGTGCGGGCTGGGCAGCGGCCCTGAAGGCGGGGGCCTCGGTGAGCGTTGGTTTTAACGGCAGCCAGGGCAGCAGCATCGGCAACGATGGTGCGTTGACCTCGGCTCAGTTATTTAGTAACAGCACTGCACCAGCAGATACCCTTGCCCCCACGCTCACTTCCTTCAGCTCCACAGGTGTGGCGCTTGCCAGCAACCTAAGCCTGGGCTTTTCGGAAGCCATCGCCCGGGGTGTTGGCACGTTGAGCTTGCGCAAGGGTTCAGCCACGGGCGCGCTGGTTGAAAGTTTTGATGCGGCCACCAGTACAAGGCTCACGCTCAGTGGCAGCAGCCTCAGCGTTGATCCCACGGCTTTGCTTGAGGCTGGAAGCACCTATGTGTTGGTGATGCCAGCGGGGGCTGTGAAGGATTTGGCCGGCAATAACTACGGCGGCACCAGCAGCTACAACTTCACAACGGTCCCCCCAGTTGTTACACCCCCTGTGGTTGGCAATGGGGGCCTGAGTGTGGAAGTGAGCGGTAGCCGTTGGTGGGGTGGATTTACTGCCGAACTAAAGATCACCAACAGCAGTGGCAAAGACCTGCAGAGCTGGAGTTACACATTTGATAGCCCCCACAGCATCAGTGGCGCCCCCTGGGGGGCAACTGTTACCAGTACCGCCTTGGGCAATGGGATCAGTCGCTACACGCTGAGTGGTGCTGGCTGGGCGGCTGCGCTTAAGGCAGGGGCCTCGGTTAGCGTTGGTTTCAATGGCAGCCAGGGCAGCAGCATCGGCAACGATGGTGCGTTGACCTCGGCTCAGTTGTTTGGCAACAGCTCATCAACGGTGCTGCCTACGCCGCCAGTGGTTACCCCCCCAGTGGTTGGCAATGGCACTGGTTACGCCGAGGCACTGGAGAAGTCGTTCCTTTTCTATGAGGCAAATCGCTCCGGTGATCTCGATGAGGCCACAAATCGGGTGCCCTGGCGTGGTGATTCCGGACTGAACGACGGCCGCGATGGGGTGTACTTCGGGGATCGCAACGGCGCCAACCTGCAGCTTGGGCTCAGCCTCAACCTCACCGGTGGTTACCACGACGCTGGTGACCACGGCAAATTCGGGATGCCCTTGGCCTCCACCATCTCCAGCCTGGCCTGGGGGGGAATTGCCTTCAAGGAGGGCTACAACGCCACCGGCCAGCTGGATGAACTGCTGGCGGCGGTGAAGTGGGGCACCGATTACCTGCTCAAGGCCCATGGCACCGATGCTGCCGGCAACACCAGTTTCTTTGTGGCACAGGTGGGTGATGTGGCCGCAGACCATGCGCTTTGGAGCGCCCCCGAGAACCAAACCATTGCCCGGCCGGCCATGGCCGTTACCGCCCAGAAACCTGGCTCCGACGTAAGCGCCGCCAGTGCTGCTGCACTGGCCTCTGCCTCAATTCTCTTTCGGGAGAACGGTTCAATCGCCTATGCCGATGAATTGCTGCGTAATGCGGTGTCGCTTTATCGCTTTGCAGATACCTACCGGGGGAAGTATTCCAACTCGATCACCGAGGTGCAGAGCTACTACAACTCCTGGAGTGGCTACGAAGATGAACTCAGCTATGGCGCCGCTTGGTTGGCCCGGGCCACGGAGGCTGCCGGTGGGGATGGCAGCGCCTACCGCCAGAAGGCTCTCCAGCTCTATAACAC
>NZ_PXVC01000139.1 GCF_003011125.1 Synechococcus lacustris str. Tous
TGTGGCTGCTCAATTAGTAACAATAACGGCATAAGAACTGCTTTACAACCACTTAATGAACTCCAAGCACTCCATAGTTGTTGTGCCAATGGAAGTAATCTTTGCGCACCATAGGCAAGCAAGCCAATTTGGGGCAAAATTTGGATCGGCGAAACACCATGAGCAATAAATAGCGCACCCACTAAAGCTATTGCCACCATCATTGTTGGTTCAAGCACAAACCGTGGCAAACCTGCAATTGTTATATTTTCAGCCTCTCTATAACGCATCAGCCTATCAAGGCTTGCAAACATACTAACTCTGGTGGAGCCTAAACCTAGCAAACGTAATTCTCTAAGCCCAGAAAATGTTTGCTGAATAAGCTTAATTGAATTTTGCTGAGCGGAAACAATAAGTTCAGCATTTTTTTTTAAACGGGGTCGTACCCAATAGGAAAGGATCACATACACCAAGAGCATGAWTAAAAGGGTGGGGAATACCACTACCCATGCCAATGCAAGCAAAACAAAAGAGAGGCTAATTAACAAAATTRAAGAACTTAGCAGCTGYAATRCAGGCAACAACACGCCATTAACAACTTGGCGTWGCTGCGGAGCTAAAAGTGCAGTAATTTTGCTKGGAGGAGTAGCAAGCAATTGAGGAAAGGGTTGATCAAGTAATGCAGTAAAAGCCAGTTCCGCYAAATCAGAGCCAACGTCAGCAGCCAATCGATTACTGAGAGCTAAGCTACTAAAACGAACTATACCCGTAAACAAAACCACAAAGCTAAAACAAATTACTAACGATGTAACACTCCAACCAATGGGAACTTTTCCCATTAGAGCCAACAGCAAGGGTATAATAGCAGCAGCTGATAATCCCTCAGATAAGCTGCTTGCAATAAGCAGAAAAATTACTACTAACATAGGATGCCGCCTAGGTTTAGGTATTACCCGCCACAAACGCAGTAATTCACTTTTCACTTAACAAAATCCCAAGGTGCAAGGATCAAAAGTTCATCAAGATTGYACCTAAATAAACGACGGAGAAACTTATCGCGAAGCAAACATATGCAATGGGCAMCACCCCAAAGCAATAATTGCCCAAAAGCTTGAACTGGATTTGCACCGGAAACACGATACACTCCATACGTCCAACGRACTAACTGATATGGATGGCGCGATATGTTGGAACTATGGCGACGGTAAAATGCAAGTACTTGCGGCAAACATCCATAACGGATTGCAGGATTATTACTAAATATTTCAAGCCAAAGCAAATAATCCTCATGGGGATGCAGTGGGAAACCATTATCAAGTAGATCCCTTCTCACCAAGGCCGTTAGCAAAGGGATTGGATTACGCCATCTAATCTGAGTATGAATACTATGATTGGGGGGCAGTCTCCATGGACCAACTTGTTTAGTGAGATTATTAAATCGAGCAAAAGCTGTAACCGAAAGATCAAGTGAGTATTCCCTATGGAACCTCAACTGACGCTCTAACTTAAGAGGATGCCACAGATCATCCACGTCTAGAAATGCAATCAACTCAGATTGAGCTTCTAGTAATGCCTTATTACGTGGTATGGCCGGCAATTGATTATCAAACTCTCGGAAGCGGGGAAGTTCAATCAGCCTAAAACGTGTATCAGAAGCAATTAAAGTTTTCGCTAGTTCACCGCCGCCATCTTTGGAACCATGATTAACTAATAAACATTCCCAATCCATAAAGCTTTGTTGCTGCAAGTTAGCTACCAAACCAGGAAGAAAGTGGGCAGCATCACGAAAAGGAGTAATTATAGAAACAACTGGCATCTAACAGATCMATCCMAACMATATAGAACGCATCCACATAAAGAAGGGATACACAGTAGCAAAAGGACTAATAATAATTTTAATCATTTCAACGAAACGTTCATTATAGGCCAGGCCAGGAGAAGTTATGCTGTGCCAATCAAATAGACGGCTCGATTGACCATTAAGCCGGAAAACACAAACAGGTTTAGATAAATATGAAATTTCAGCGGGCGGTGTCAAAGAGGCTTTGATCACAGCTCGATCGGCTTTTGAACCTGCACGTAAGTGATATGGATTCGATTTAGCAAAAGTTGTTTGAAAAAGCATGCTTTGATGACAGGGTACCATGTGCCTCAACCAGACATCAATATCATCCAGGCGAGGATTGGGTGTAAGCCACCGTAGAGGCAAGCCAGGGGGCTCGATCCAGGCTTGCCCAAAAACTGCACCAAGATGCTTAAAACTTCGTTTGACGCTTTGAGATTCTGCATAGAGCAGTAAAGTAGCGAAGCCACCTCTCAAATAGATATCTCCAGAATTCATGAATGCAATCCATCTACCTTTAACTTCTCCTAGGGCGATATTCATTGCATCGTAAGTACCATTGGGGAATCGGTGAATAAAGCGACAGTTCCAGTTTAATAATATAATGGAATGATAAACTTTGCTGCAAGCATTGCTGTTTGAGCCATCGATCACCAGTAACTCAAGTTGATAGTTTGGTCCTAAACCATCAGTTGCTCCTTTGAGTGAATGCAGTGTTTCCTCCAACTCACTTGGGTTATTGCGGCAAAGCACTACTACTGTGGCAT
>NZ_PXVC01000014.1 GCF_003011125.1 Synechococcus lacustris str. Tous
ATATGAGCGAGCCGCTTCTGAGGCAAGGGATATGAGCGAGCCGCTTCTGAGGCAAGGGCCAGTGCCTCTTGCAGGGTTGGGTTGAAAGGTGAGAGTAAAATGCCCTGCTCGGTTTCAATAGCTTCGATTCGATCTCCTGGAGCGAGATGAAATCTACGAGCCATTTCACTTGGAATGGTTGCGCTCACAGATCCACCAGATCTACGYAAGGTAACTTCCATTGCTATGGCACCCAAGGTAGTAGCACATTAATGCTACAGGCTGAACTGCTCACAGCCTCGGCCAGTGGCGCCGGAGCCAATGGCGCAGGCGGCGGAGTTTCGTTGCTGAGGGAATTTCCCCTGGCCACATGAGGAGAACCTGTTTACCCATTGGTGTTAAACGCACTCGATGGGTTAAGCCCTGGCCATCAACTTCGCGGCGCAACACACCTAATTTGATCAACCAACAAAAAATATTTTCAGTGGTATCTGCATTGAGATCGGCTTTGCACCAGCTCCGTTGCGCGCAAACAGCTGGGCTGCTGAGGGGATCAGTTGCGGCATTTTCATAAAATGARCGTTTAAACGGCAGGCAGCGCATCGCTTCTGCAGCCCTGGCTAGGGAATGTTGATCAACGGTGAAATTAGGATTGCTCTGCATAAATCAACTCTAAACAATTTCATTGATGGAACTGTTGTTGGCMTCTGCCTCCCCTTCCCGCAAGCGTTTGTTGGAACAGGCTTGCATTCCCCATCGCGTGCWGGTGAGTGGCATTGATGAAGAGGCAATTCAGCATGCCGATCCATTGCARCTGGTGCAGGATTTAGCAATTGCAAAAGCCAAGGCTGTGGMCCATGCCATCTCAATCGAGGGCATAARTGCAGGTTTAGGCATCTTGGCCTGCGATTCAATGTTTGAATTTGATGGTGAAGTGTTTGGTAAACCAAAAGATCCAGCTGATGCCATTAGCCGCTGGCAGCGCATGGCCGGCGGCTGGGGGGTGTTGCATACGGGCCATTGTTGGCTGGCAGCTGATGGGGCTGAATATGGCGAGATTGTTAGCACAAGATTGCAATTTGCAGCCGTTGGCGAAGCAGAAATCAAAGCCTATGTAGCTACTGGYGAACCATTGAAYTGTGCCGGCTGTTTTGCACTTGAGGGCCGAGGTGGCTTGATGATTGAAMGGATTGATGGTTGTTTTAGCAATGTGATTGGGCTCAGCTTGCCATTATTGCGCCRCTGGTTGAAAAGAARCTGARCGACGAATAAATAAGCAACAAAAAGCCCCCGCATTTCTGCGAGGGCTAAGAATATTGATTGATTGATAAATATCAATCCAAATCTGGCATTGCCAGCACTGGTTCGGCCTTGCGGTCGATTCCTTTTTCAAAGCCAGCGGCTGCAGCCCTAGCACGACCTGCATGCCAGAGGTGACCAACAAGAAAGAAGAAGGCCAGAATGAAYTGAACGGATGCAAGCCAYTGGCGGATATTTACAAAGTTCACCGAGTTTGGTTCGGTGATAATTCCACCAACGGAGTTCAATGATGCATTAGGTGCATGGGTCATGTATTCCGCTGCCCTACGCACTTGCCATGGCTGGATATCATTTTGTAATTTATCCAGGCTCAGGCCRTTGGGRCCCCTTAGTGGTTCAAGCCAAGGACCACGGAAATCCCAGAAGCGCATCGTTTCGCCACCAAAGATGATCTCWCCGGTAGGTGAACGCATCAGGTAYTTACCAAGGCCAGTGGGGCCCATGGCTGAACCGATGTTGGCTCCCAAGCGTTGGTCGCGCACCAGGAAGGTGAATGATTGGGCCTGGGAGGATTCGGCATTGGTGGGGCCGTAAAACTCAGAGGGRTAGGCGGTGTTGTTGAACCAKATGTATGCCGAAGCKATGAAGCTCATGAAGCTCAAGGCGCCAAGGCTATAGCTCAARTAGGCCTCTCCGTTCCAAATAAAGGCACGGCGMACCCAGCCGAAAGGCTTGGTTACCACATGCCATATCCCACCGAAGATGCAGATCAAGCCGATCCAAATATGRCCGCCAATGATGTCTTCCATGGAGTTAACACCGATAATCCAACCYTCGCCGCCAAAGGGGGCACGGGTTAAATAACCGAAAATCACACCKGGGCTGAGGGTTGGGTTTGTGATCARGCGCACRTCACCGCCGCCTGGGGCCCAGGTGTCGTAAACGCCACCAAAGAACATTGCCTTAAACACCAGCAGCAATGCACCCACTCCAAGCAGRATTAGGTGGTAGCCAATGATGTTGGTCATCTGGTTTTTATCGCGCCAATCTTGGGAGAAGAAGGCGGAATAGTTTTCCAGAATTTCAGGGCCGCGGATGGCGTGATACAAGCCACCCAAGCCGAGCACAGCTGAACTGATCAGATGCAATACCCCAACAACAAAGAAGGGATACAGATTYGTTACCTCACCACCAGGACCCACGCCATAACCGAGGGTTGCCACGTGGGGGAACAGGATCAACCCCTGCTCATACATCGGCTTATCGAAGCTGAAGTGACTCACTTCGAAAAGCATCATTGCGCCTGCCCAAAACACCATCAAACCGGCGTGGGCTACGTGGGCGCCAAGGAGGCGACCAGACAAATTGATCAATCGAGCGTTACCAGACCACCAGGCATAGCCGGTGGATTCTTGGTCTTTACCGCCGATGATCAGCGAAGAATCAAAGGGCGTTTCCACGGGGCAGAACCTCTTCTGGGAAGATGAAATTTTCATGGGGCTGGTCGGCTGGTGCCATCCAGGCGCGTAAACCTTCATTCAAAAGAATGTTCTTTGTGTAGAAGGTTTCAAATTCAGGATCTTCAGCRGCCCTGATCTCTTGGCTTACAAAGTCGTAAGCGCGCAGATTCAATGCCAAACCGATGATGCCAATGCTGCTGGTCCATAAACCCATCACTGGCACAAACAACATAAAGAAGTGCAGCCAGCGCTTATTGGAGAAAGCAATACCAAAAATTTGGCTCCAGAAACGATTGGCCGTAACCATCGAATAGGTTTCCTCCTCTTGGGTTGGCTCAAACGCCTTRAAGGTGTTTGCACCATCGCCGTCTTCAAACAAGGTGTTTTCWACYGTTGCGCCATGGATGGCGCACAGCAARGCACCACCAAGGATGCCCGCCACTCCCATCATGTGGAATGGATTAAGCGTCCAGTTGTGGAAACCCTGCAGGAAAAGCAGAAAACGGAAAATTGCTGCCACACCAAATGAGGGCGCAAARAACCAACTGCTTTGTCCTAACGGATAGATCAAAAACACACTTACRAAAACTGCAATCGGCCCGGAAAAGGCAATTGCGTTGTAAGGGCGAATRCCAACCAAACGGGCGATTTCAAATTGACGCAACATGAAACCGATCAAGGAGAAGGCGCCATGCAGTGCCACAAAGGCCCATAGGCCCCCGAGTTGACACCAACGCACAAARTCACCTTGGGCTTCTGGGCCCCAGAGCAACAGCAAGCTGTGGCCCATGGAATCCGCTGGTGTAGACACAGCAGCGGTGAGGAAGTTGCAGCCTTCTATGTAGCTGCTGGCAATACCGTGGGTATACCAGGARGTAACAAAGGTGGTGCCGGTAAGCCAGCCACCCAAAGCCAAATAGGCAGTTGGGAAAAGCAATAGGCCAGACCAACCAACAAATACAAAGCGGTCGCGCTTCAGCCAGTCATCGAGGACGTCGAACCATCCCCGGCCTGCCGGCGCCCGCCCTACAGCGATTGTCATCGATAGAGGCGTGATACCGGGCGATGGTAACAACGTTTTGGGGGTGTTTGCGGCAAATGGAAACGGGCTGAAATCCTTTARCTGAAAGCTATATAAGTAAAATTACCCATTCAGGGTGCTTTGCTGGCTTTATTCTGCCCTGCTTTGCCAGGATGCAAGCAGTTCAATAGCCTCTGCCTTGGCCATATCTACTACTGAAGCGATCAATCAAACGGTGCTTGGCTCCCGCCGGCCATCCAACATTTTGATGGCCGTGCTTATTTCCACCGGGGGCATCGGCTTTCTGCTCACAAGCCTTTCCAGCTACCTGGGTCGCGACCTCCTGCCTGTTGGCCACCCAGCGGCCCTCTTTTTCGTGCCCCAGGGCTTGATCATGGGCGGCTACGGCATCGCAGCAGTGCTTTTAAGCACCTATCTGTGGATTGTTATCGGCATCGATGTGGGGTCTGGTTTTAATTGTTTTGATAAAAAATCGAACACCATCACGATCGAGCGCCGTGGCTTTCGTGAATTAATCAGCTTCAGCATCCCCTGCGCTGATGTTCAAGCGGTGAAGGTGGAGGTGCGTGATGGCCTCAATCCCCGCCGCCGCTTGGCGCTTAAGTTGCGCGGTCGCCGCGATCTACCCCTTACCAGGGTGGGTGAACCGATTGCCTTGGCTGAATTGGAGCAGGGTGGTGCTGAGCTGGCCCGATATTTRGGCGTTCCATTGGAGGGCGTATGAACCGTTATTTGGCAATGCTTTTAAGCATTTTTGCCCTGCTTTGGCTGCCGGCTTGCTCAACAACGGCAGCCCCGGCMGATTTGGGCTGCAACCAAGCTGTTAATACCTGTTTACAGGGCACTGCCAGGGTTGCCCTGAACACTGATAAGGGCCAGGTTTTAATTGAATTGGATGGCAAAAATGCCCCCCTAACCGCCGGCAATTTCCTTGATCTGGTGAAACGGGGTGCCTACAACAACACCGTGTTCCATCGGGTGGTGAATCAACCAACCCCGTTTGTGGTGCAAGGGGGGGATCCCCAATCGGCAAAACCTGGGGYATCTGCAAGTTTATTTGGCACTGGAAACTTCCTTGATCCAGCTTCAGGGGCGCCCCGTTTTATTCCCCTTGAGGTGAAGCTCAACAGCGAAGCCACACCGCGCTACGGCAGGCCCATCAGTGGAGCTCGGGTTACGGATCAGTTGGCCCTGCCCCATCACCGCGGTGCCGTTGCYATGGCCCGCTCCCAGGATCCAAATTCCGCCAGTGCCCAGTTCTATGTGGCCTTAAGTGATCTGCCGGAACTGGATGGCCGTTATGCCGTTTTTGGCCGGGTGATTGAAGGTATGCCGGTGGTAGATCGCATCGTTCAAGGCGATCGCCTGCGCAAGGCCGAATTGCTTCAGGTGGGTAAGTAGCTGCCTGAATTGCGCAGTTTTAGTGATTCAGAATTAACCCCTGAAGCCCTTTGCAGCGCCACTTTTCCGGTGCGGGCGATTTCAAGAATGCCAAAAGGCTGCATTAGTTGCTCTAGGGCCACCAACTTGCCCGGGTCGCCAACCACCTCAAGGGTGAGGGCTTCATCTGCCACATCCACAACCTTGGCCCTAAACACCTGAACAAGGTCGAACACAGCGCCACGGCTATGGCTATCGGCCTTCACCTTCAGCAGCATCAGCTCCCTTTCCACCGCTGGGATATCGGAGAGATCAATCACTTCCAGCACATTCACCAGCTTGAGCAGTTGCTTTGTCATCTGCTCAAGCACAGGCGCATCGCCAGCCACCACCATCGTGAGCCGTGATACCCCCGCCTGCTCAGTGGGTCCCACCGCAAGGCTTTCAATGTTGTAGCCCCTTCGGGCAAACAACCCCGCTATCCGGCTCAGGGCRCCGGATTCATCCTCCACTAACACCGAAAGGGTGTGCTTCATTGCCCCAGCTTTGGCCCAGCCAAACCTAGGCGTTGATGTTCCCAGCTCAATAGCAGCTCGTTAAAGCGCTCTGGATCTTCGTCGTGGGGGCAATGGCCCAGCCCAGCCATCAACTGCAGCTCACAAAGGCCCTTAGGGCTTAACGCAAGCACTTTTTGGCCAATTTGGGCTGGCACCAAGCGATCTTGCTTRCCCCAGAGCAGCAGCAAGGGGCATTTCAGCCGTGGCAATAGCTCTGGTGCCGTTGCCGCCGCTGGCCTCAGCCCCATGCCCCGCACCATCCCTGCTAATGCCCCGGCCGCTCCCTTGCGCCGCGCCGGTTGCTGAATCAAGCGCACAAGTTCGAGGTTGATCCGTTCTGRATTTGCGTAGGCGCTTTTGATGCCAAGCCGCAGCAGTGGTGTTTGGCGAAGCAAGGCAATCAAGGGGCCCAGGGGTAGGAATTTGGCAACAAAATTCAGCAAAAAACGCTCTAGTTGCCTTTTCCAGCGGGGGCGTCTTTTGGGCAGAGCTTGCAGCAGGGTGGGATCAGGCAATGGCGCAGCCACCACTGCCCTCACCAGTTCAGGYGCAAACACAGCGGTGGTAAYGGCCACCAAGCCCCCAAGGGAATTGCCCACAAGGAGGGCTGGCACCTGCACTACCTCCCGCAAAAATTGCTGCAGTTGCCTGCTCCAAAGCCTGTTGTCAAGGGCGATGGCCGGTTGATCGCTTTGGCCAAACCCCAGTAGATCGATGGCRTAAACGCAGTAGCCAGCCGCCGCAAGCCCCGCCACATTGGAGCGCCAATGGCCGCTGGCGGCACCAAAGCCATGGAGCAACACMAGGGCCGGCCCGCCGGGGGGGCCAAGCCGGCGCCAATGGCAACGCCACCGCCCAAACTCACAATGGTGCTGTTCACCCCAATTGCTACCTGRTTGGGGCGTGTTCATTGGTAACCGAGTGGTGACTAATCACTATTGCGAAGCCGCGGCCCAAGTGCTTGTGGGGGARGGTTTTTTTCGGGTTGATTCGCGGCCAGCAAGGGACTTTGGTGTGTTGCTGCTCCGTTGGCTTGCCCGGCAACAGCGCAGCCATGAATTAACGGTGTTGGATGGCATGGCGGGTTGTGGCATTCGCAGCGTGCGCTATGGGCTTGAGGCCGGTGCCACTGAGTTGTGGGTAAACGACGCCGACCCTGAGCGTTTGCCTTTGCTTGATCAAAATCTKGCT
The DNA here is from genome assembly GCF_003011125.1 of Synechococcus lacustris str. Tous. GTDB lineage: Bacteria > Cyanobacteriota > Cyanobacteriia > PCC-6307 > Cyanobiaceae > Synechococcus_D > Synechococcus_D lacustris. The sequence goes on from NZ_PXVC01000014.1 coordinate 6,870, forward strand.
GCMTTACCCCATCGCCCCGGTTTGCATTGGCAAACCAGCAAGCAAACAATTCAAAARCTATTGGCCAACTTCGTGTTGCAAGAAAAGTATTTCGACTTTGTTGATATMGATGCTTTTGGTGCTGCCACARGCCTTTTGCCCGCAGCCCTTGGGGCGGTGCGGCTTGGGGGGGTGCTCTATCTRGCTAGCAGCGATGGCAGATCATTCACTGGCCACGATCGAGCTGCAGCCGTGAGGCGATTAGGGGCGGCTGTGCGGGCCCAACCCTGCAGCTGGGAATTGGCATTGAGGCTGCAATTGGGTGCCATCGCCAGGGCGGCCTGGGCCATGGGCCATGGGCTAARGCCCCTGCTGAGCTTCAGCGAAGGACGCACCTTTCGCACTGCCGTTCAGCTAACGCGGCGCCCGGCCCCCCAGGAGGAAGCGCTGCTTGGTTTGCAGGCCTACTGCCATAAATGCGGCAACCACTGGGGTACGTCGCTGCTGGCATGGAAATCCCTTGGCCTTTGCAGTTGCGGTGCTGAGCCTGTTTGTAGTGGGCCGCTTTGGCGGGGGCCATTGCAAAGCCCTGAGGTTCTTAGTGATGCCCTAGCCCTTGAGCAGGCTKGTGCCCCCTCCCTTGCTCCCATGGCCCTAAAGAAGTTGCAGCGCTTAATAAATGACCCCGCTCAACCGGCAGAGGCCTTTGCCTTGGCAGATTTAGCTCGCCAYCTGCAGGGTGGTTTGCCCCGATTGGAACAGCTGCTTGCTGCCTTGCGCGYCGCTGGTTGGCGTGCTGCGGCCAGTGGCATCGAAGCAATGCAATTCCGCACGGATGCCCCATGGGCTGTGGTGTTGCGCTTAGCCCGATAAGCTGCTGTTAGATCGGTTTTCTCCTGTGGCATCTGAAATCTTTGGCATTGCAGCTGTGTTCTGGGTGCTGATCCCCCTCGGTTTAGTGGGCGGTGCGCTGCTGCTCAAATTGCAGGGAGATTGATAGTTACCCTCGGCCCTGGGCCTTGGCTTCTTAAGCTCCCCATCACTGAGGGGTGCTGATGCAAGTACTTGTGTTTGGTGCTACGGGCACCTTGGGGCGTCAAGTTGCCCGTCGTGCCCTGGATGCGGGCCACCAAGTGCGATGCATGGTGCGTTCACCCCGTAAGGCGGCTTTTCTSCAGGAATGGGGCTGTGAATTAACCCGCGGYAACCTGCTTGAAGAGGATTCCCTTGCCTATGCCCTSGAGGGGCAAGAGGCGGTAATCGATGCCGCAACCGCTCGACCCACCGAYAGCGAAAGCGTTTATCGCATCGATTGGGACGGCAAATTGAATTTGTTAAACCACTGCCGCCGTGCTGGTTTACAACGCTTTGTGTTTATTTCACTGCTGGAAGCTGAGCGATTTCGCAGTGTGCCGTTGATGGATATCAAATATTGCACTGAGCAAYTWTTAGCAGAATCTGGTTTGGCCTACACCGTGCTGCGCACCTGCGCTTTTATGCAGGGGGTGATCGGCCAGTTCGCCATACCGGTGCTGGAAAGCCAAACCGTKTGGGTAAGCGGCAGCTCCACACCAATTGCTTACATGAAYACCCAAGATGTTGCCCGCTTTGCTGTGGCGGCTTTAGGCCAAGAACAAACAATCGGCAGCAGTTATCCAGTGGTGGGCCCCAAGGCTTGGAACACAGGGGAGGTGGTGCARTTRTGCGAGCGGTTTAGCAAAAAAGATGCCCGTGTAATTCGAGTTTCGCCCTTTTTGATACGCGCCATGCAAGGGGTGGCATCCTTYTTTGAACCTGGGGTGAATATTGCTGAACGCTTGGCTTTTGCTGARGTTACTGGTGGTGGGGTAAGCCTCAGCTCAGCCATGGAGGAGAGCTACGCCGCCTTTGGCCTAGATCCCTCCGAAACCACAGGCCTGGAGGCCTATCTCCAGGAGTATTACACCAGCATCCTGAGGCGGCTTCGCGAGATGGAGGCCGATCTCGATAAGGATGCCAAAAAGAAACTGCCCTTCTAATTGCTTCTTTTATTGCCATGGCCATTGCTCAGATCAAAAACCTGCAACGGCGGCTCGCCAACCTTGAGCAGGAGGCAGAAGCCGAATTAGACCGAGTTTGCGGSAATCATCTTTGGGCCAGTGTTGGCCCGGATGTKATCGATGCCCTTGAAAACCCAGCCGATCGCGCCCGTGCCAACTACTACTACGGCCAGTTGATGACCGTGCGGGAATTACAGGGGGCAATGGCTTAGTTGATCAASCGTTGCAAGCGCATCTCCTCCTCCGCGCTAACGCTTCGCCATTCACCAGGGGCTAAACCCTCCAGGCTTAASGGTTTAGCCCCATCCATCAAATCAATTGCCACCCGAATCAAGCGCAGGGTGGGAAACCCCACGGCAGCGCTCATGCGCCGCACTTGACGGTTGCGGCCTTCCCTGAGGCTTAACTCAATCCAGCTGGTGGGCACGCTGAGCCGATGCCGAATCGGTGGTTGCCGCGCTGGCAGCGGCCCATATTGATCAGCATCAAGGCAGCGGGCCCTGGCCGGAAGGCTTAGGCCATCTTTCAACATCAGGCCCCGCTGCAGTTTTTCGATGGCAACTTGATCAATAATTCCTTCCACTTGAACCCAGTAGTGGCGCCAATGGCCCCACTTGGGATCGCAGAGATGATGTTGCAAKCGGCCATTGGCTGTTAGTAAAAGCAGGCCTTCGCTATCGGCATCAAGGCGCCCAGCGGCGTATACATTTCGCTGGGGCACCAGTGCTGCCAGGCTCTCCCAGCTGCTGCCAGGTTCCYGCCGAAATTGGCTCAGCACCCCATAGGGCTTATGCAACAGCAAGGTTGCCGTTGATTTGAGCTGGGKGGTGTGCACCTGCGCCTTAAACTGAATGTGAGTTGTTTATTTGGCCTGCCCCCTGCATGATCGAAACGTCTGGTGTGATTGAAAAAGAGCAGGGGAACGGCTTCTATCTTGTTACTTTGGAGCAACCTGCTGGGCACCAGTGCCTTTGCCGKGCGGCSGGCAAGCTCACCAAATTTCGCATCAAGTTGCTGGCGGGCGACAAGGTTTTAGTTGAAATCAGTCCTTACGACTTAACCCGKGGCCGGATTACCTATCGGGAACGCAATGCATCTGCTCCAGGCGGWAGACCCCCAGGTGGTGGCAACCGTCCAGGGGGCCCRCGCCGCCGTTAGAGCAGCGCTTCAATGGCRGCTTTAACACTGCTGCGTTGCTGCACGCCACGCCATTGTTGCTTTAACTCTTTATTTAAAAACAGTTGCAGTGTTGGGGTGCCGGTTACACCAGCTTGGCTAGCAATTTGATTGTCTTCRTTCATATTGATCTCCACCCCCTGGGCAGCACCCGCCAATTCATTCAGGATTCGGCGTAGCTGGGGCTTAAACACGTGGCAAGGCCCGCAGTCGGGGGAGGTGTAGATAACCAGTAGGGGTTTTTTGCTTTCGTGATAAAGCCGCCTTAGGGCATAGCTACCCCCCTGCCAAAGGGCATSTTGATCAAAATCTGCCTCAGTTACCTCGAGGGTTTTGATTGGTTGTTCCGCTGCAACAGGGTCTACCGGTTGGCGAGCTGTGGTGATGGCTAGATCGTTTTCGCTGAGCCAGCGCTCCGCCGCAAGGGCCGCTTGGCAGCCGCTGGCAGCTGCGGTGATCGCTTGACGCCATTGGGCATCAGCCACATCACCAGCTGCAAAAACCCCTTCTTTTGCGGTGGCGGGCGATCCGGCTGTGGTGATTAGGTAACCCTTTCCATCTAGTGGCAGCTGATCTTTGAGAAGGCGCGTGTTTGGGGTGTGGCCGATGGCATAGAAAATACCCCGCACCGCAAGGGTTTCAGCTGGCTCACCAGCGGCATCTAGCAGGGTTAGTTGCTCTAGCCAATCGCTACCGGAAAGGCTGCCAAGGCTGCGGTTCCARTGCACGGTGATTTGGGGATTGGCGAGTACTCGATCAGCCATCGCTTTGCTGGCCCGCAGGCTGCCACGCCGCACGATCAAATGCACATGGCTGCCGTATTTAGTGAGATAAACCGCTTCTTCGCAGGCGGAATCACCACCACCCACCACCGCGAGTTGTTCATTRCGAAATTGGGGGGTGGCCCCATCGCAAATGGCGCAGGCGCTAATGCCATGGCTCCAATATTTTTCTTCATCGGCAATGCCAAGGCGGTTGGCGCTGGCGCCGGTGGCAATGATCAAGCTCTGGCAAGCAATATCAACTCCATCCACCTGAACTAGGTAAGGGCGTTTGGAAAGATCGATGGCGGTGGCATCAGCTTCGATCAAGCGGGTACCCCATCGCACGGCTTGGGAGCGCATGCGATCCATCAATTCAGGGCCGAGGATGCCATCAGGGAAGCCAGGGAAATTTTCCACGTGGGTGGTTGTCATCAACTGACCACCCGGAATGCCCCCATCCTGGTAACCAGTGATCAGCAGCGGATTCAAATTTGCCCTTGCGGCGTAGAGCGCAGCTGTGTAACCGGCAGGGCCAGAACCAACAACCACAAGGTTTTCCAGTGTGCCTTCAGCAGAGGAAGCTTCCATTGAATCGGGCTTATGCGTATTGATTACGTATAAAGCCTAACCAGATCTAGCTCTGGATTACCCCATCCCTCAAGGTGAGCGGTTCTTTGCAGGCGATGGGGCAACCCAGAAGCCAATCGGCGTGTTCCGCGGTTAAGGCATAGCTGGCTTCGATTTCGCCATTGGCCTCCAGTTGATCAAGACGCCACTCAAGCCAGCTGATGGTTTCGTTGAGGCTGGGGTGGATTGAGCTCAATGCATCCATGGCAGCCTCCTTTGGGGTTGAGAGAACGTGGCATTTTTAAATCCACGGGAGTGTATTCAGAGCAACAAATCAAAAAGTCTTTCCATAACTACAGCCTTTGGCCTGGATCGGGGTATGGATCAACCTGWAGGGAYCTGGGTARTTCSGTTCCCTGTTGTTGGCTAGGGGGGAGGCGATGCCAAGGGTCTTCCAGATAGGCGGCACCCCTTAGCCGCCAGGTGCTGCGGGGGCTAGGAGTGGTAGTAACTCCGGTGGGGAGCTGGTAGGGCTCCACCGTGATCATTGTTTGTGCCTTTGCTGCAGGGGTGAAAAGCAAATTGGCGCTGCTCAAAATAACCAACGCAAACGGACCACCAACGGCCCAAATCGAGGAGATGATTGCTTGCATGGCCAGAAGTTATCAAGCTTGACCRCTTTGGCAAGGGCAAGCTGCAAGCCCAAAATGCAAGGCAAAAAAAAACTCCACTGCCCGGCAGTGGAGTTTGGGGTGACGTGCTCGCGGTGGGCTCCGGGCTCCTTGTTTATCCGCCCCCCTATTAAGCAATGGCAATGCCACTTAAGTGTTACTGCTTCCTTTTAGTTGCTAACCAAATGTGACTGAGGTTGTTCAGGAGGCCAGAAACCGCGGCAGTTGCGGACCCTTGAGTTCAATCACCGCGCCAGCAGCATCKGCGATGGCCCGCTGTTCRAGCCGCCAATTACCACTGCCTGAAGCTTGCTCAACGCAGGTTTCTTCAACACTTGYTTCGGCTAGCAGATAGGGAAAGCTGAGGCTCCAATTGCTGGCATAGGCCATCAGTAGCGGATCGGCGGGGGCGTGCACATAGGAGGGGTGCCTAGGCATCGGCTCCAGGGCGCTGCGGCTGCCATCTAGGCGCACCGCCCTGGTGATGGCTTGGAGGAAGCGGCTGCGGGTTGTAACCGTTGTGAGATASGCAACTACCCGCAAGCGCGGTGCATCAAAGCCCTCAGCGCACATGTCTACGCTCACAAGCCACTCCCCCTCGCCGTTTTGGAAGTTTTTGAGCGCTTCCGCCGCGCTTGGGTCTTGCGAGTGCACCAAAACAACCCTGTCGCCCTGCTCCTCCAGCAGCCCAGCAATCCCGCGCGCATGGGTTATGTCGCGGGCTACCACTAGGCCAGCAGCCCCAGGCTGCTGTTGCTGCAATGCCTCCCGCCTGCGCCTGGCTTGAAGCAAAACCTGCAGGGCAATGCTGCTGGAATCACCCAGGCGCACAGCCTGCCTTAGGTTGCGAGCCCGCCAGCTCTCTCGATGTTCGGTTGATAGGGCTGATCTATCGCTGTTYTCATACTCAATCCAGCCATCTTGGAAATGAAAGCGCAGGGGCCTCACATCACCTGAGCTGATCARCTCTTGGGGRGTAACAACTAAATCCGGGGTGATAACCCGYTGCGGCACCCCCTCGATTGTTAAAAGCTTTTGGCGCGAGGAGCAAAACTGCAATTGGTCGGCGCGAAACGGAGTGCCKGTGAGCCCTAGCCGCAGCTTTACGCCATCRCTTAGCTCTTCAAAGCTTTTACCCCAGCCGCCCTCTTCCGGTTGTTGGGGGTTTAAACCGAGGTGATGCACCTCATCGGCCACCACCAGCCATTGCTGCAGGGGCCACCGGCTTTGCAGTAGCTGCTGCCAATGCTTGGGATCCCGTCCCGCTGCCTGGTAGCTCAAAATCAAGCCGTGGGGACCCATTTGCCCCTCCCCTAAATCCAAACCGAGTTTTTTTGCGGCACTGTGCCATTGGTTTGAAATTGAGCTGCGGTGGCAACAGATGCAGATGCCGCTTAGCTGCTGCCCTTGGCGCAATTGCAAAAAAGCATGGAGGCTGCCAAGGGTTTTGCCTGCCCCCGGTCCGGCATGGATCAACACATCTGTGCAGTGGCCTGGTGCTGCCGTKAGCAGCCGGCGCCGCAGCAATTCCAGCAAGCGTTGTTGCCAACCACGGGGACGAATGCCAACCGCTACGGAGCCATGGGGACGGCTAATGGCGAAAGAAATGGAACCCATGGCCAGATTTTGAGTGTTTTTGCGCAGGGTGAGTGGCGCTGGCCGACCTAGCTTCCAGCCAATACGGTTTGTGGTCTACCCCATTGATGTTTAATCCCTCTTCAATCCCCCCACCAATCCCAACAGAACTACTGCAAAAACTGGAACGTTGTTTCAAGCAGGAGTGCGATATCGACCCTTTGATCCTGCGCTTACGCAACCTCCGCAGCCATGGMGCCTGGGCTGAGGTTTGTTGTTTAGAACAGGAACTACTGCCTTTGTTCTGATGCGTTTAGCTGTTACRGGTGCTTCCGGTAAAACCGGTTGGCGCATCGTGGATGAGGCCCGCTTACGCGGYCATCAGGTGGTGCCGATCCTGAGGCCWAATTCGCAGCTGCCCGATGGCTTGGTTGCTGATGGGCTACCGCTAAAGCGCTTGAATCTTGCCGATCAAAATGCCCTGGTGGCTGCCTTAAACGGTTGCGATGCCTTGCTAATTGCCACAGGTGCAAGGCCCTCAATCGATCTGGCCGGGCCCCTGAAGGTAGACGCCCTAGCGATCAGAGATCAGATYACTGCCTGCCGTAGGGCGGGAGTTAAGCGGGTGGTGYTAGTGAGCTCCCTCTGCAGTGGCCGCCTATTCCACCCGCTTAATTTATTTGGCTTGATTTTGMTTTGGAAGCGCCTTGGCGAGCAGTGGTTAGAGGCCAGTGGCCTTAGTTGGACCATCGTGCGGCCTGGGGGGTTAAAGGAAGCAGAGGAGCAATTGGAGCGTGAGGGCATTCGCTTTAGTGGGCCCAACCAACAGGAAAGCAGCAGTATTCCCCGCCGCCTGGTGGCCCAGGTGTGCCTTGATGCCCTTGAGCTGCCAGCGGCGATTGGTCGAATCTTAGAAATCACCAGCGGYGAGGATGTGCCTAAACAAACCCTTGCTGATTGGTTAATTGAAAATCCCACCAGCGCCATTTAGGCCCCGTTTCCCCTGGTTGGGCGGTGATCTGCAAACCCTGCGGGACACCTTGAGGCGTCCCCCCCGCCTGCCCCCCGACGTGGGCTTGCCACTCACCACAGTCCTGCCCTGCGGCGGCGCCTTGCTGGCTTTTCACGATCCCGTTGAAAACCCCCTGGCTTTGGTGCTTTTGCTCCATGGCTTGGGGGGCAGCAGTGATCGWGAGGGTTTACGTCGCATGGGAATTGCGCTTCAAGCAKCTGGCTTTTCGGTGCTTCGCCTCAATTTGCGCGGTGCCGGTAAAGGCAGACCCCTGGCTTCAGGCACCTATGCGGCCCTGTGCAATCAAGATCTGGAGCCGGTATTCCAGTTGGCGCGCCAGCTGGCTAACGGCATTCCCTTGGTGGGAGTTGGTATTTCCTTAGGGGGAACAATTTTATTGAATGCCTGCTTTGAATTTTGCTTAGATGCTTTGGTTTGCACCAGTAGTCCCCTGGATCTTGCCCTYTGCTCTGCTTCGATTGAACGACCCCGCAATCGCATTTATCAGCATTGGTTAGTGAAGCGTTTAGTGCAACAAACCCTTGAAGATCCAGCTGGAATCACAGCAAAGGAAAAGCATGCCCTTAAGCAAGTGCGCAGYATTCGTGATTTTGATGAGGCGATTACAGCGCCTCGCTGGGGTTTTAGTAGCGCTGCTGCCTATTACAAACAGRCAAGCCCCCTATACCAATTAGATCGTTTAAAAGTGCCAAGTATGTTGTTGCAAGCTGATGATGATCCCTGGGTAACAGCATCTACRGCAGAGCAACTGCAGCTTCAAAAGCATAATTTYCCCCTTGAGGTGTTGCTCACCCGCGGTGGTGGCCACAACGGTTTCCATAGCCACGGCGACCATCCCCTKGCCTGCTGGGGCGATCGCCTGGTGGCGGCATGGTTAAAAGCTAAATTGYTTAACCAACCATTCAGTGATCGGTTCACCAGCAATTAGGTGTTGCTGCACAATTCTTTCGATGCGCTCWGGCAGCAAAGAGCCATACACATGGCCGCTTGGCCAAATTAATAACACCGGACCATCGCTACATAGCCGCAAACAATCAGCCTTAGTTCGCAATACAACACCTTCTTTGCGAGCTGGATCTTCTAAMCCKGCGGCTTTGATGCTTTTTTTTAATTGCTCCCAGCATTGGGCCCCCACTGGCCCTTGGTGGCAAAGGGCCTTAGTTGGGGTGGCACAAAGGAACAGGTGATGTTGAACCGTTTGGATCAACGGTTGGCTTCGCTGTGGTTAACGAGCAGATGATGAACGTCTTCCAAACCTTCCTTCGCTTGAATCCGGGCCTGTTCAAAATCACCACCGGCTTCAGGCAGCAGGGCTTCACCAACGCGATCGAGCAGCTCCTCGTGGCGTTCCTGCAGAAATGCCAGCAGTTCTTCTTCAATCACCTGGCGCACAGCTTTGGAACGCAATTTGTTTTGGTCGGCCTCAGCAAAAGTGCCACCAACTAGTTCTTTTACAAATAGCCGTTGGATTTCATTGCTGCGCAAGAAGCTTTCCACCGCATTAATGGTGCCATCGGCCACCGTGCGCTCCACCTCCATCATTTCCTTGCCCAGCTTGAATTCCCAGTCGAGATGACGCTTTTGCCAGCCCTGTTGCTGCAGCATCGGCACCACGGTTTGGGAGAAGGTGTCGATCGAAATTTCGTAGATGCGTTCAGCAAGCCTTTCGCACCAATCCTCCCCGTGGGCCCTGAGGTTTTCTTGCAGTTCAGTGCGTTCAATTTGATGCCCACCGTGGTGGCTGTGGCAAACGTCGCCGGGGCACTCAACGGCAGATAGGGGCATGGCAAGCAATAGGCAACCTTTTTACGTGTTAGCGAGAAATTGAGCGATTGGTAAGTGCTGTGCGGAATATCTTCGACTATCAGAGCGCTTCAGCTGTTACGCGCCTGGCCCAGGCATCTACGGCTAGCACCTCCTCCAGGCTTGGTTCTGCCCGCAATTCCTGTTGATGCCTAGCGCAGGTGCGCTCGATCAGTTTGGGGATATCAAGGAAATGGATGCGCTCCTCCAGGAACATTGCTACCGCCTGTTCAWTGGCGGCATTGAGCACTGCAGGCATGGTGCCAGCGGCCCTGCCCGCGGCATAGGCCAATTCCATGCAGGGATATTTAGCTGGATTTGGTTTGCTGAATGTGAGCGACGCCACTTCTGTGAGATCAAGGCGCCGCCAGGGGGTTTCCAAACGCTCTGGCCAGCTCAGGCAATAGAGCAGTGGCAGTTTCATGTCGGGCCAGCCCAATTGCGCCAGCACTGAGGAATCGGCCAGCTCCACCAACGAATGGATGATTGATTGTGGGTGGATCACAATTTCGATCTCGTTGTAATCAAGGCCAAATAAATAATGGGCTTCGATTACTTCAAGGCCCTTATTCATCAGTGAAGCTGAATCAACAGTGATCTTGCGGCCCATGCTCCAATTGGGATGGCTGGTGGCATCAGCCACCGTTGCCTTGGCGAGATCAGCTGGATCCCAATCGCGGAAAGCACCACCGGAAGCAGTGAGCAGGATGCGCCGCAGGCCAGGGGGTGCAAAACCAGTGGAAAGCCTTGCTGTATCTACCCAAGGGGTGCCCTGGAGGCATTGAAAAATGGCCGAATGTTCAGAATCGGCAGGCAGTAAGCGCGAGCCGCTTTTTTCCAGTTCTGGCAGCACCACTGGGCCAGCTGCAATTAGGGTTTCTTTATTCGCYAGGGCTAAATCTTTGCCGGCGCGAATCGCCGCCAGGGTGGGCAGCAGGCCAGCGCAGCCAACGATGCCTGTAACCACAAGATCGGCGGAAGCCCATGCGGCAGCTGTGCAGATACCATCGCTACCGCCTAAAAGCTGGGGCAATGGCCYGGAAAGCCCAAGGGCGTTTAGGCGCTCTTGCAATTCGTTRATCCGATCGCCATCTGCCAGGGCAACCACCTCTGGCCCATGGCGTTTGATCTGCTCAACCAGGAGCTCGAGGTTATTGGCAGCGGTGAGCGCTACYACCTTGAAGCGATCGGGAAAGTCGTCAACGATTTGAAGGGTTTGGGTGCCGATCGATCCGGTGGAGCCGAGCACTGAGAGGGCTTTCACAGCTGGCGCCTAGGCGGGTGGATGGCCCCAAGTGTCCCATTTACAGGGATGGCAGTGGATTGCCCGCTCACCCCTGCTGCGCCAAGATGCAACAAAATAATGAAAACTACAAATTCATTTCAAAAACAAACTTCCAATTTAATGAAATTTCCCTGGTTGCAACGTTGGAACTTTATTGAGCGGGCGAAACTTGAGCGCCAGCTTTGGGATGCCTTTGAACGGGGTGAATCAATTGAAGCTTTGGTGGAGCAATGCCAAGACGAATTCACTAAAGAGGTGTGGACMAGCACCGCAGCCAGCATTCGCAAAATTGAGCGCGTGATGCGTGATCAGCAGCAGCCCTAGCTGCGCAGCCACTCKGTGTTGCCACCCGGTTTATCAATCAATTCAATCCCTTGTTCTTTTAGGGCAGTGCGAATGTTATCGGCTTCTGCAAAGTTGCGGTTTRCTTTTGCTGTTTTACGGGCTGCAATTTGTATTTCAATATCAGCATCGCTGAGTTGCGCTGCWGAGGTACTTAATTGCTCTGCATTTAGGCCAAGCACCCCTGCTAATTCTTGAAATAGTTGCCATTGGGAGCCCAAAGCCCGTTCTTCGCTGCTGGGGGTGTCGCCGCGCTCRAGGCGATTAGCTAGGGCCCGAAGTGGTTTTGCTAAATCAAATAGCACCGCAAGGGCAGCGGAACTATTGAGATCGTCGTCCATGGCAGCAGAGAAGCGCTCGCGGTTTGCTTCAAGCCAGGGTGCGGCAATTGGATCAAGGTTTTGCCAATTCAAGGCTGCTCCATGGCGTTCACCTAGCAGCAGGGCGGCATTCAAACCTTTCCAACCCGTGGCAGCCGCAGCTAGAGCTTCAGCGCTGAAATCCAGGGGTTTGCGGTAGTGGGCCTGTAGAACAAAAAAGCGCAGGGTCATGGGSGAAATGCCGCTGTCTAATAGGGCACGAATTGTGGTGAAGTTGCCCAGTGATTTCGACATCTTTGTACCCTCCACATTCACCATGCCGTTGTGGAGCCAATAGCGGGCTAGGGCTTTACCAGTGGCGGTTTCCGATTGGGCAATTTCATTTTCGTGGTGCGGAAAGATCAAATCAGCACCACCTAAATGAATATCGATGGTTTCACCTAGTTCTTGGCGCACCATCGCTGAACATTCGATGTGCCAACCCGGCCGACCCGGCCCCCAGGGTGATTCCCAGCAGGGTTCCCCAGGCTTTGCCCCCTTCCAAAGGGCGAAATCAAATGGGTGTTGCTTGCGGCCTTCCAATGCATCATTGCTGCGGCCGCCAGCACCCTGCTGCTGTTCATTCGGATCACGGCCACTTAATTGGCYGTAGTTATTGGCTTTAATAACGGCGAAATACACGTCGCCAGCGGCGCTGTAGGCGGCGCCTTTAGCTTCCAATTCAGTTATTAGTTGGCGAATGCCGTTTAAGCATTGGGTTGCCCTTGGCATGCGATCGGCAGGCATGATATTTAAGCGGGCCATATCTATTTCAAATGCGCTGATATTGCGTTCGCTTACTGTTTCCATATTGCTTCCTTCTTCAAGGGCACGATTAAGGATTTTATCGTCGATATCTGTGTAGTTTTGAACAAAGGTAACTTTATAACCACTAAAAGTTAGATAACGACGCAGCACATCCCAAGCGATGTAGCTGCGGGCATGGCCCAGGTGGCAAAGGTCGTAAACCGTTACGCCACAGCAATAGATGCTTACCTCACCAGGCAGCAAAGGCTGGAATTCTTCAATCTTTCTAGTTAGTGTGTTGTTGAGTTTTAGMGCCATTTTATTTCGCCTCCATCCAGTTGGGGCCAGCGCCAATTTCCACCAGCAGGGGTACTGAGAGGCTTACGGCCTGTTCCATTGTGTTTTTAACAAGGGCCATCACTTCCTTTTGGGCAAGCGGATCACATTCCAGAACCAGTTCATCGTGTACCTGCAGCAACAGCCTTGCCGGCAGCCYGGTGGCGGCCAGCTKTTGATTTAGTTGCACCATTGCTAATTTAATAATGTCTGCGCTGGAGCCCTGAATCGGTGCATTGGCGGCAGCCCTTAATTGTTGCGCTTCCATGCCACCGCGGCGCGCCAGCTCTAGATTTATTTCCATGGGATCTTTGCCCTTAAGCCTGCCGAGGCCATTGGGATCAAAATTAAAAATGCGCCTGCGCGCCAAGATCGTTTCCACATAACCACGGCTCAGGGCTAATCTTTCTTGCAGTTCTAGAAAAGTAAATACTTTTTGATAGCGTTGTTTGTATTTAGTGAGAAATTCTTTTGCCTCCGCCTGGCCCACGCCTGTTTCACGGGCAAAACGCTGGGCACCCATGCCATAAATCACACCAAAGTTAATTGTTTTGCCCAGGCGCCTTTCATCGCTGCTGATAACAGYATCAGCTGCTTTATCTAGTAAAAGCCTGGCCGTTAGCGCATGCACATCATTGCCATTGTTATATGCYTCAACTAATACTTCTTCACCGCTGAGGTGGGTGAGGATTCGCAAYTCGATYTGGGAATAATCGGCGCTGAGTAGTTGCCAACCCTCCTGGGGCAAAAAGGCCTTGCGGATTTGACGGCTATAGGCMGTGCGAATCGGAATATTTTGTAGATTTGGATTGCTGCTACTTAAGCGACCCGTTGCTGTTACAGCCTGGTTGAAATCCGTATGTACCCGTCCTGTTTCTGCTTCCACCAATAGTGGTAGGGCATCAACATAGGTGCTCTTTAACTTACTCAACGTTCGGTGTTCTAAAACTAATGGCACCACTGGATGATCGGCCTCGAGTTTTTCCAGCACTGCCGCATCGGTGCTCCAACCGGTTTTGGTTTTTCGTGATTTTTTGCGATCTAAACCCAAGGTTTCAAATAACAATTCACCCAGCTGCTTTGGTGAGGCCAGGTTGAACTCAATGCCAGCTTTGCTGCGGGCCTCTGTTTCTAGCAGTAGTAATTGTTTTGCCATCTCAGTGCCTAATTCCTGCAGGTAGGGGATATCAATGCGGATACCTGTGGCTTCCATCAGGGCTAATACAGGTTCAAGGGGCAACTCCAATTGATCTAATAATTTGCTCAGCTCACTACCAAGCCCATCTAGTTKCTGCCTAAGAATTAGGGCTAGGCGATAGGTTAGATGCACATCCATGCCGCAGTATTGGGCGGCAGCATCAATGGYTACGCTGCTGAAATTTTGMCCCTTGGCTACCAAATCAGTGAAACTGGTTGGTGTGAAATTAAAATGGCGTTGGGCAAGTTCATCAAGGCCATGTTTAGCATTTGCATCTATTAGATAATCGGCCAGCAGGGTGTCGATAACCACCCCCTGCAGTGGTAARCCATGTCGCAATAGAATTAGGCGGTCGTATTTAGCATTTTGCAAGGCCTTTGGATGCTKTGCACTTGTTATCCAAGGGCTGAGGGCCATCAACACTTCATCAAGGGGTAATTGARTTGGYGWTGTTAAACTTTGCTGGTGGGCRATTGGGATATAGGCCATATCTGCAACACCCTCGCCCCAGGCCACACCAATGCCAACCAGCTCGGCTTTAAATGGGTTKAGGCTTGTTGTTTCCGTATCTAGGGCTATCGGTTTTTGGGGATCAGTTGCTGCCATTAACCTCKCCATTAAGGCGGCCAGGCAAGCGGTTGTAGTTATTAATTCTGGCTTCAGCGTTGTGAGCTGGTTTGATTCAATTTCTTGTGGTTTTTCTGCTTGAGAATCTATTTTTTGAGCATCTGGTTTAGCTATTTCAGTTTKACTTGTTTCWGCTTCTGAGGAGAATAGGTTTCTGAAAGTRGGCACCTGTTTTACCAGGCTGTGAAGTTCTAATTCCTCAAGGCTGCTGCTAAGTGAATCTGAGTTAACCAAGCCAAGCTCTAATCTTGGCTCCTCTGGTAAGGGTACATTGATTAGAATTTCAGCAAGCATTCTTGAGCGATAGGCATTATCTTGATCGGCCCKTAACTTTTCTATTAATGCACCCTTGAGGCTTCCCTTACTGGCCTTGGGATCGGTTAATTCTGCGAGCGCGGCATAAATTCCATCCACATTGCTGAATTCTTTYAGCAGGTTGATTGCTGTTTTTGGCCCCACCCCTTTAACGCCTGGRATGTTGTCGGAACTGTCGCCGGTGAGCGCTTTTAAATCCACCACCTCCTCTGGTGTTACCCCTAGCTTTGCAATAACGCCTTCCCTACGGATTTCCGTGGGACCACTGTTTTTTGCATAGGGGCCACCACCCATGTAGAGCACGGCAATATCGCGTTCATCATCTACCAGTTGAAATAGGTCGCGGTCGCCGGAGAGAATGCGAATCCGCCAACCTTGATCTGCTCCGCGATTTGCCAAGGTGCCGAGCACATCATCGGCTTCAAAACCAGGTGCCATTGCTAGGGGAATATCAAGACTTTCTTTGAGGATTAGTTGCAGGTTGGCCAGATCGCTAAAGAAATGTTCCGGTGCCACATCTCTGTGGGCTTTATAWGCAGCATCTGCCTGATGGCGAAAGGTGGGTTCGGCCGTATCGAAGGCCACCACTAAACCTGCGGGTTTYAAAAGTTTGCAATTATCGAGCAGTGCTTTTAAAAAGCCATAGGTAACACTGGTGGCCACACCTGCCTTGGTGCTAAGCCCCCCTTCCCCCCCCTTTGAGAAGGCATAGAAACTGCGAAAGGCCAATGAGTGGCCATCAATCAAAAGCAGTAGGGGTTTGCTCAAGGTGTGTCCCAACTTTTAACTTGTTCYAAAACCGCTGGTGGCCATGCSGCATCGAGGTCGTTTTGGGCCTGATCTAGCCAGGCTTGRGGACGGGTATTCACGGATATCGCTGGAGCAAAGTTATCGCTTCGCTGAAGATAGCCCGCCAGCAGGGATCTTTTGATTYAGYTAGGGCATCAGCAGCTTTGCAATATTTGGCCCATCAACCATGCTGGTGTGATGAGCGAAGACCGCCTCAGCCTGTTGTGGGGTATCACCATTGCTTCGGGGGCAACAGCCCAGCTGTTGGCGCGTATCACCAGCTTGCCTGGGGTGGTGTTGCTGCTGGCCAGTGGTTTGGTGGTGGGTAGGGCCGGCTTCCATTGGGTGGAACCGCTTGATCTGGGCAATGGCCTCGGCACGGTGGTGGGCTTRTTGGTGAGCTTGGTGCTTTTTGATGGTGGTTTGAACCTGCGCCTGCCTGGCGGCGAATTAAAAACTGCCGTATTGCGCATCGTGATGGTGCGTTTTGTGTTGGCCCTAGGTGGAGGATTGCTGGCGGGCCATTGGCTTGCTGGTTTGAATTGGCAATTGGCGTCTGTATATAGCGCCATTGTTTTGGCCACCGGCCCCACGGTGGTGAACCCGCTGGTGCAGCAAATGAAACTGCTGCCGCCGCTTGGGGAGCTATTGGAGGGAGAAGGCCTGGTGCTGGAGCCGATCGGAGCGGTGCTGGCTTTGATGCTGCTGGAGCTGGTTCTGGGTGACCTGCAGAGCTGGCAGGGGGTGGCCCAGGGATTGCTATTGCGGCTTGGTTTTGGTGTGCTGGCTGGTTTGCTCTGCGGTTTATTTCTCTCGGAAATAYTGCGGCGTTTGCCGGATGAAAAGGATGCCCTYGGTTTAAGGCTGCAACTAAGCCTTGGGGTTTTGCTGYTGATGTTCACCAGTTGCGAAGCATTCCTGCCGGAATCGGGCTTGCCGGCAGCAGTGGCCGCTGGGGTGGTGGTKGGCAGGAGGCCCTCTACTGAACCTGAACAATTGGATGGCTTAATTCGCCAGTTCGCCCAATTGGCAATCACGCTTCTATTTCCCCTGTTGGCAGCGGATGTGTCTTGGCAGGAATTAAGCCCCCTCGGCTATGGCGGTGTGGCTTGCGTTTTGGTTTTGATGCTGCTTGTGCGTCCAGTGGCAATTGCCATAGCCACCTTTGGTTTGCCCCTGGATGGCCCCCAGCGTTTGATGCTCACCTGGTTAGCCCCCCGGGGGATCGTTACGGCCGCCATCGCCAGCTTGTTTGCCATCCGTTTGGAGCAGGCGGGCATCTCTGGGGCRGGCCGCCTGCAGGGTTTGGTTTTTTTAACGATTTTGATGACCGTAGGCCTCCAGGGCCTCAGTGCTCCATGGCTAGCTAGAAGGTTGGGTTTGGTGCAGGCGGATCCGATCGTCGCCACTGCTATTRAGSAGYAACCAGGTTTCGATTAGATCTGGCCCCTGCAGGCGCCCCAACAGGGCGGCACGCATACTTTTCATAAGAACCCCTTTCTTAACGCCTGCTATTTCACAGGCTTGGMCGATTAATTGTTGGGCATTGTTGTGATCAAGGAYCTGATCAGGTATTAAATCCAGCAGGGCATTTAGGGCTGGAATTGCCCCTGGGGTTTGCAGTTGGCTGAGTGCTTCTGCTGATAATTCAGGTTGTTCAAAAAATGGTTTTGCCTGCTCTACRCCATCTGCCAAAAGGCTGAGGGAGGGGCCGATCAAAGTGCATAGTTGCTGGCGCCAGGCCAGGGGTTTAGCGCTGTAATCAAAATTGGCTTTCTGCCAAAGCGGTTGGAGTTGAAGCTCTAATTGGACGCTGTTTAGTTCATGGAGAACTTGGCCGTTAAGCCAATTCAATTTGTCCCAATCAAACCGAGCGCCAGCTTTATTAACCCGATCAAAATCAAATACTGCTGCTGCCTGCTCAAGGTTGAAACGTTCAGCCATGCCTTCCGGCGGCGACCAACCCAATAGGGTCATGTAGTTGGCAAGGGCAGGGGCTGTGTAGCCCATGGCTTGAAAATCTGAAATCGATGTAACACCATCGCGTTTAGATAATTTTTTACCCTCTTGATTGAGTATTAAGGGAGTGTGGGCAAATAAAGGGATGGGTAGATTTAGGGCCTCATAGAGAAGCAATTGTTTTGCGGTGTTGGCGATGTGATCTTCACCGCGGATCACATGGCTAATTTCCATGGCGGCATCATCAACCACCACCACGAGGTTATAGAGGGGATCGCCGATCTGATCGGCGGCGGCGCGGCGGGCGATCACCATGTCGCCGCCGAGATCAGCGCCAGCCCAACGCATTTCACCGCGCACTAGATCACGCCAAGCGATGCTGCGTTGATCATCAATGCGAAAACGAATGGTGGCTTGGCGGCCWGCGGCGCTGAATTCCTGCTGTTGCGCTGGGCTTAAGTTGCGATGGCGATTGTCGTAGCGGGGAGCWTGCTTGTTGGCGGCCTGTTGTTCGCGCATCGCTGTTAGTTCACTATCACTAGCGAAACAGCGATAGGCATGGCCTGAATCAAGCAGCTGTTGGATCGCCTGGCGATGTTCAGCAATGCGGGCGCTTTGGATAACTGGTTCGGCATCCCAATTGAGGCCGAGCCATTGCAAACCCTCAAAAATATTGGCAGTGAAGGCATCTTTACTGCGTYCCTTRTCGGTGTCTTCAATGCGAAGCAAGAATTGGCCCCCATGGCGGCGGGCAAACAGCCAATTAAAAACAGCGGTGCGTGCWGTGCCGATGTGTAGGGTTCCAGTGGGGCTAGGGGCTAGCCGAACGCGCACTGGGGTGGTGATTGCGGTAACCATTGAGCTCACGGATTAGGGATTAGTGGCTCAAGATCTTGCAATTGCAAAAGTTGGAAATTTGAACGGGACTGACGGGATTCGAACCCGCAACTTCCGCCGTGACAGGGCGGTGCTCTAACCGGTTGAACTACAGTCCCATGGTGAGAATTAGGCCAATGATTAACATCTAGCAATCGTTAATTAACCATTGATTAGAAAATCCTAATCAAAAACTAATTGGAAGAATCGTTTAGATGGGCGTCAGTGGTGTTGTCCTATTTCGGTGGCCATGTCCCATTAAGGGAAAAGTCATTATCGGTCTTGAGGGTGCCACCCGTCAACTGATTTGTCGCGTTGAACAACTCAGCCTTGGGGCTTAAGGCTTTCGAGCTCCTTTAAACCTTGCAGAAGCGCCTTAACCGTTTCGGGGTTGGCTGGTTTTTGGAAGGTGGCCAAYAGTTCACGGCCTAAAACGGTGCAGCCAAGATGGGAAAATTGCTGCCGCATCGCCTGCAATACCTTTTGGCCACCACCACCACTGTGGCTGGCWAGGGCCACGGGCCGGTTGTTGAACATCTCCCTGAAATCTGGCGAAATCACGGAAAGCCAAGCAATGGCATTGGTGAGGCTGGGGGGGATTGAGCCGTTGTATTCAGGGGCGCATACAAATAGGCCGTGGTGCTGGCCCATGGCCTGCTCTAATTCTTTAAARCTTTCTCCGGGGCCTTGCTCTTTAAGAGCAGGCTGGAAAAGGGGCAGATTTAATGCGCAAAGATCAAGAATCCTGCAGCCCATGGCTTGGTTGATGGCTTCGCTCTCGATTGAGCGGGCCAACTCAAGATTTTTGCCAGTGCTGGCCGCCAGGATCAACATCAGGGGCGAAATCCAGCGGGTTCAATTAGGCGCACTTGATTGCCCCTGGCGGTGAATTCCCTGCCTTGGTCGCTCTGTACMACCACACGGCCGCCGGATTTAACACGAATCACTCGAGCTCGAACCCAGCCCAAGGCTGCAGATTCGAGCACTTTCACCACATCACCAGGCTGTAGATCCAATTCCATGTTTCTAACCTCAGGTTCTTACCTCAAAGTGGACCGGGATGCATCGGACGCGCCGTGGAGGACTTGAACCCCCGACATCAGGTTTTGGAGACCTGCGTTCTACCAACTGAACTAACGGCGCAGGAGGCGATGCACCCCCGCCGCTGCGACTGTAGGCAACGGCTGGTAACGACGGTTGGGTGATCAGCGATCGAAGCGCTGCTTAACCCGGGTGGCCTTACCAACGCGATCGCGTAGGTAGAAGAGCTTAGCTCTACGCACCTTGCCGCGGCGCTCAACGTTGATGGTGGCCACTTGGGGGCTGTGGAGCATGAACACCCGTTCAACACCGATGCCTTGGAAAATGCGTCGCACMGTGATGGTTTGGTGCATGCCGCCGTGGCGCTTAGCAATCACAACCCCTTCATAGGGCTGGATACGCTCTTTATTGCCCTCACTAATGCGCACACCCACCTTCACGGTGTCGCCCACGTAGATCTCGGGCAGATCTGATTTGAGCTGGCTGCTTTCAAACGAGCTGATCAGTTCAGCTGCGCTTAATTTGCGCTTTTTCTCAGCTGCTGGAACTTCAGCAGTGGRTGTTTCGCTCGTGGTCTCTGCGGCTGTTTCCTCTGCAGTCATTGAGTAGTAAGCAACTCCTATGCGAGTTGCTGGTGCGGGGCCAAACAAAGAGCTTACCTCTTCGTGCCATTGAACCAAAACCGCCTAGGGGGATTTGAATTGCTTGCGCCATTTCTGCACCAGCAGCATCCCGCCGCTAATCAGCATCCAAAGCAGCCCCAGGCCATTGAGCAACACGTAGATGGTTTCAGCCCTTGGCCCAAGCCATTCGCCCTCGTGTAACACCAAAAGCAGATGCGCTTGGTTGCGGCTRAGGCCACCCCAATCCCGTAGCAACCTGTAGCCCATGCCTGAAATAACAGTGAGCAGCAARGGMAGCAGCACAAATGGTGCCAGCCTTGAATGCCAGCGCCGCAGGGTTTGAAGCAGGCTGGTCATCGCACTAAAAACGCAACTGGGGCACGGCCGTTGATAGTTTGTTAACTCGGGCCTGGATAGCTGTAACCATGAATCTATTTGCTGAACTCCTGGTATCGGCCAAACCCCAGGCTGGGCCTCGCATCCGCCAAAACC
This sequence comes from Synechococcus lacustris str. Tous, assembly GCF_003011125.1. Taxonomy (GTDB): domain Bacteria; phylum Cyanobacteriota; class Cyanobacteriia; order PCC-6307; family Cyanobiaceae; genus Synechococcus_D; species Synechococcus_D lacustris. Next base: position 27,466 of record NZ_PXVC01000014.1, read on the forward strand.
GCAGGGGGGTGGAGTTGAAGTCGGCCAGGGAGATCACGATCATGCGCCAAGCAAGCCGGATTGTGGCAACTGTGCTCAAGGAAATCATGGGSATGGTGAAACCAGGCATGACCACCGCTGATTTGGATGCCTATGCCGAGCAGCGCATCCGCGCCATGGACGCAGTGCCGAGTTTTAAGGGTTACCACGGCTTTAGCGGCAGTATTTGCGCCAGCATCAACAATGAGGTGGTGCATGGCATCCCAAGTGCAAAGCGGGTAATTCGCGATGGCGATCTACTCAAAGTTGATACGGGAGCCTGTTTTGAGGGTTATCACGGCGATAGTTGCGTAACCATCTGTGTTGGTGATGCACCTGAGGAGGCCGTGAAATTGGCCCGGGTGGCCCAGGAATCGYTAATGAAAGGCCTTAGCCGCATCAAAGCTGGCAACACCCTGCTTGATATAGCCGGAGCCGTTCAAGACCATGTGGAGGCCCATGGCTATGCCGTGGTGGAGGACTACACCGGCCATGGGGTGGGTCGCAATCTGCATGAAGAACCCTCGGTGTTTAACTTCCGCACCAAAGATTTGCCAAACGTAAYCCTGCGYTCCGGCATGACCTTGGCMGTGGAACCAATCCTKAATGGCGGATCAAAAGCTTGTAGAACCCTCAAAGATCGCTGGACTGTTGTTACCGAAGATGGCAGCCTTTCAGCCCAATGGGAGCACACTATTTTAGTAACTGATGATGGATGTGAAATCCTCACTGATCGCGATGCCGTGTAGTGCTGCGGTAGTAGATATTTCTTGTGAATTCAGCTAATGGCATCAACAGCCACGTAAGCGGATTGGGGCTAACAATCACCATCTTTTTATCATTTAGCACCTGTTGAATAACTKTTTTTGCCACACCATCCGCTTTCATCAGCCCATAGGGATTTAGCGCTGATTTAAACGGACCCAACACCAAGCGCCGCACGGTGCAGGGGGCATCCAAGCTGCGCAGGCTTAGCAGTTGGCCCAGGGCCCGCTTACTGATCTCATAGAGRGGGCTCAGGGCTGGATTCACCTCCGCCTCTGAGGTGTTYACCCACACCTCACGGTTCTYATTTGCTTGCGGGTTTTGYTTGTGGCAAATCTGCAGAAATATTTCAAGCAGCCGCAGGGCGCTAAGGGTATTCACCTCMAGGCTTTCCATGGCCGCTGCTGCATCCCTGGCCCCAATCCTGTTGATGCCGTGGTTAATCACAAGGATTTGAACCCCAGCCAATAGCTCCTGGAGCTGCTGCTCTTCGCCCACCTGCCAGCTAACCGTTTGCACGGGCACCAGCTGGCCATTGGCRTCAACCAGCTCTAGGGCCCCCTCGCTGTGGCGCAGGGCCACCAAATCAGCTCCCTGGAGGTGTAGTTGCAGCAATAAGGCCCGGCCAAAGCTGCCGCCTGCTCCCGTTACGGCACATCTTTTGCCGGAAAAAAAACCTTTTTCCACCCTTGCACCGGATCGAACAGTAGATTTTCTCACTAATTAATCCTGCCGCCATGGGCTATCCCAGCGCCACCCTGTTGGTGGGATCCTGTGAACCATTCAGCGGTAAATCAGCCCTTGTAATGGGTTTGGCCCAACAATTCCGCAATCGGGGCTTGCCATTTCGCTATGGCAARCCTTTGGCCACCAGCCTGGAGCAACAGGGGCAAAGCGAAAYSCTGATCGATGACGACGTGCGYTTCGTTGGKGAATTTTTCTCATTGCCYGAAAYGGCYTTACTGCCATCACTGCAAGCGATTGCTGCCCCTACGGCCCAACAGCAACTCTTAACTGGTGAGCAGGTGGCGGCACCCCAAGCGATGGCGGCACTGGCTGAATTAATTGGGGTGGCTGAGGGCATCACCCTGCTGGAGGCTGCGGGCTCCCTCAGTGAAGGCCTGTTATTCGGTTTAAGCCTGCCCCAACTGGCCCTAGGCCTTGCTGCACCGGTGTTGATCGCCCATGCCTGGGAGGATGCCCGCAGTGTGGAGGCGCTGCTGCAGGCCAAGGCCCTGCTGGGGGACCAGCTGCTGGGGGTGGTGCTCAATAACGTAGATCCAAACCAAATAGGCCTGCTGCGCCAGGAACTGGTGCCAGCCATGGAAGCGCTGGGTTTACCTGTTTATGGCTTGCTGCCCCGCAGCCCCTTGCTGCGCAGCGTGACCGTTGGCGAATTGGTGCAGCGCCTTGGCGCTGAAATGCTCTGTTGCCGTGAACGCAAGGATTTGCTGGTGGAAACCCTCAGCATTGGTGCGATGAATGTGAATTCCGCCATGGAATTTTTCAGGCGCCAGCGCAATATGGCCGTGGTAACAGGCGCTGATCGCACTGATATYCAACTGGCGGCSCTGGAGGCTTCCACCCAATGTTTGATCCTCACGGGCGCCGCTGATCCCCTGCCCCAATTGATTAGTCGCGCCCAGGAATTGGATGTGCCTTTGATCAAGGTGGAGCACGACACGCTCACAACCGTTGCAGTTATYGAAAAAGCCTTTGGCCACGTGCGTTTGCATGAACCGGTGAAGGCCAGCTATGCGGCGCGAATGGTGGCTGAGCACTGTTCCTTTGAACCGCTATTTGAACGTTTGGGTTTTTGATGCTTGTTTTGTTTGCTCTGAACAAGCCCACTTCTAGGGTCGATCCCACTGCTACGGTCTGTSCCACTGCTGAGCCCTGGCGCTGCCTGTGACCCGGTCCCTCGATTTACCAACGCTTGACCGGGTAGACACCTTGGCTCAGGAATTGGCTTTGCTTCAAGACACGGGTAAGAGGCGCATTGCGATCCTTGGCACCCGCCATGTGCCGGTGGTTTCTGTTCATTTAGTTGAACTGGTGGCTCGCGCCYTAGCGCAGGAGGGCCATAACTTGATCACCTCCGGCGCCCAGGGGGTAAATGCGGCAGTTATTAGGGGCGCTTTAGCTGTGGATCCAGCCAAATTAACGGTGATYCTGCCCCAAAGTTTGGAACGCCAGGGCAGTGAAACCCGCGAGCAATTGGAAMGGGTTTTGCATCTGGTGGAAAAACCCGAAAACGACCAGCTGCCGTTGGTGGAAGCCAGCGGGATTTGCAATCGTGAAATTGTTAGCCGTTGTGATCAGCTGATCTGTTTTGCTTTCCACGACAGTGAAACTTTGATCGAAACCTGCCGTGGCGCTGAGGAGATCGGCAAGGTTGTAACCCTGTTGTTTTTTGATTARGGGATCAGGATTGCTTTCATGCCCTCGAGGTAGAGAATGCCGCTACAGGTGAGCCCAGTGGCCCAGCAGAGACCCCGCAAGGGGGGCACATTCCCCACATAGGCAACGATGTAAACCAAGCGCAGGAGGGGGTGGGCAAGGGCCACTGCCATGGCAATTGGGCTATTCACCGCTGCAATCAAACAAAGCAGGCAGGCGGGCCCATGGAGCGTGAAGGCTTCGAAGCTGTTTTGGTGGGCCCAACTGGCCCGTTTCCCCCAGGCCGGCATCCGTTCAAACATCGCCCTTGGTGCGGCCAGATCAGCCATGGTGAATTCACTTTTAGAGCGGGCTGCCCCAAGGGGCACCACGCTGAGCACCACYACAAGGGCTGAAAGTAGTAGTGAGGCGGCAAAAGCGGCTTGGGATGTCATGGCGATGGGCGAGTTGATGGCTCTTTTCTAGGCTGGAAGCTGTTACCGGTGGGAGTGCCCAATGGCAGATAGCTACAGCTTTGATGTGGTGTCTGATTTTGATCGGCAGGAGCTGGTGAACACGGTGGATCAGGTGCGCCGCGAGGTGGGCCAGCGCTACGACCTCAAGGATTCCGCCACTGAGTTGAGCCTTGAAGAGGGGGCAATTGTGATTACCACAGCCACAGATATGACCCTGGAGGCGGTGCTTGATGTGTTGCGTCAAAAAGCCACTAAACGGGACCTATCGCTAAAGATCTTTGATCTGCAAACCCCAGAACCGGTGGGTGGCAATCGCGTAAAACAAGAGATCAAGTTGCGTAAAGGGCTTAGCCAGGAATTGGCAAAATCCCTAAGCAAAACCGTGCGGGATGAGCTGAAAAAAGTAACAGTTTCGATTCAAGGCGACAGCTTGCGCATCACTGGAAAAAATAAAGACGATCTCCAAACCGCAATCCAATTGCTCCGTGSCCAAGATGTGGAAGTGCCCCTGCAATTTGAAAATTATCGTTAAAGGGTTAGTTCTAATTCACATTTATAACGCTTTAGGGCATGGGTTTTGATTGCCTCCGCTTGCACCACTTGGTTTACTTTTTGGGCTTCTAATTCCATCGCAGTTGCTTTGGGATTGCTTTCTTGCCAGCGTTGATCAAGTCGATTTAGGCGAGTTTGCAAAAGGATGTTGATCTGATCAGAACAGCGGGGCCCAGCCCCTTCTGGGCGAAAAGTATCGCTGCGTTCAAGGGCAAAGGCTGTTGCAGCAGCTAAAAGAAGCCAACTGAGCAAAATAAATGGCAGCCTGGGGATGTTGCAGCCCATGGTTTGGCACTTTCGGCTTCGTTAGTTTGCCTTGCTCTGCTGGTTAATCCGCTGCAGGAGCAGGGCCAACGCATTCAACCTGTGCGTTCAGCGGCGGGGATGGTGGCCAGCCAAGAGCAGCTGGCCAGTGGGGTGGGTGCGGCGATCCTGCGCCGTGGTGGCAATGCSATKGATGCTGCTGTTGCWACTGCMTTTGCCTTAGCTGTAACGCTGCCYCARGCCGGCAATTTRGGGGGTGGTGGCTTTTTGTTGTTTTGGCATCAAGGCCAGCGCAAGGCCTATGCCCTCAATTTCCGGGAGATGGCGCCACGGCGCGCTTACGCAGARATGTTYYTAGGSGCTGATGGTGAGGTGGATCGCCAAAAGGCCACCCGCAGTTTGCTTAGCAGCGGCGTGCCGGGAACAGTGGCGGGTTTGCTTGAGGCCCAGCAACGATTTGGTGTGTTGAGCCGCGCTGAAGTGATGGCGCCAGCTGTTGCCCTTGCCCATAGGGGGTTTCCGGTATATCCGGAATTAGCGGCATCGTTGCAACAGGCAATGCCGCTATTGGGTGGTGATCCAAATGCAAAACGGCTCTATTACCGAGCGATTAATAAATCTGTTAGTAATCCCGCTGGTTATGTGGCCTATCGGCCTGGGGAAATTCTGCGCCAGCCGCAACTGGCAGCAACTTTGCGTTTAATTAGCAGCCAAGGGCCTAAGGCTTTTTATCAAGGCGTAATTGCTGATCAGATTGATGCTTTGATGCGATCCGGTGGCGGTTTAATCAATCGCGCTGATCTCGCTGCCTATGGGGCCCCATGGCAGGAGCCGGTGCGGGGCAGTTTTATGGGCTATACGGTTTTATCTATGCCGCCTCCAAGTAGTGGTGGCGTAGCGCTGGTGCAGCTGCTCAATCTGCTGGAGCCTTTAAACCTTGGTCAAATRGGCCTTAATAGTGCGGCCACAATTCACGCCATGGTGGAGGCAATGAACTTGGCCTATCGCGATCGCAACAGTGAACTCGGTGATCCAAGCCAAATGGAAATTCCGGTGCAGCGGCTCACCAGCAAAAGCTATGCCGATCAGCTGCGGGCTTTGATCAATTTTGATAAGCACACCCCTAGCAAACAATTAAGCCAAATAGCTCCCTTACCAAGCAACAGCACTAACACAACCCATCTATCGGTAGCTGATCGCCATGGTTCCTTGGTGGCATTAACCACCACGCTTAATTTTGCCTATGGCAATGGCATTGCAGTACCAGGGGCAGGCTTCTTACTAAATAATGAGATGGATGATTTCAGCKCCAAGCCCGGTGTTGCTAATGCCTATGGATTAGTGCAAGGGGAACGCAATGCCATCGCGCCAGGTAGACGGCCATTGAGTTCAATGACACCAACAATTGTGCTGAATAGCAATGGCGAACCATGGCTTGCAACCGGCAGCCCCGGCGGCAGCCGGATTATTACTACGGTGTTGCAGGTGATATTAAATAGGATTCTGCATGGCTTGAATTTAGCAAGTGCAGTGTTGGCTCCACGGGTGCATAGCCAGCTTTGGCCTGATCAATTAAGTATGGAGGAAGGCATCAGCCCTGATA
>NZ_PXVC01000140.1 GCF_003011125.1 Synechococcus lacustris str. Tous
AGTAATGATTTACCTGTACGCGGCGGGATAGTAACGATTAAACGATTTAGGGTGCCATCTGCTATCTGCTCACATAAACCGATCAGCTTATTTGCCCAGGTATGAAAGGCATAATCAGGGTAAGCAGTTGCAATAAAATCACGAAATGTCTTTTGCTCGGTTGTTAATTGTTTTAATGCAGGATCAGGAACATCTAATAAACCCCAGTCACTCCAGGCATCAAGCGCAGGCTCAAGCAGCAGGCCAGTCATCAAGTTCTGGCCTCGGGCCTTTGGCTATCTGATGGTTTAAGCGGTGCGCGCAACATGCCGCCGATCTCACCGATCACTCGGAAAGCACCTACCGCAGCAGAAAACTGTTCACATTCAATTGCGCGGCGGGCACATTCATTAAGTGCATAAATCTGTTCAGAAACATGACGCCGCCGATCTGAAATCAGATCTTGCAMCATTCGCTCACGTGCAATATCTAAATAACGATTTAAGGTCTGAGTGTTGGTTACCCCCCAACTTTCTCGGGCTTTCTCGATAAGGAGCAACTGCGGCAGCCGCTGAGAAATCCATAACTGAGCCTCGGCAATACGTCGTTCAATTTCAGAGCAGGTAGGCCGTGGGGCGGCATTGCGTTTATGTGAATAACGCGGTGGATTACGTGGCCCAACTGGTCGAGTTGGATCAACACCAATAAGCGGACCAATAGGTGAGCCGTCATCGTCCTGGGCGGGAGCAGCATCCCGAAGCTGCTGAATTTCTGGCCCTTGCCCCTGTGGGGCCTGGGGATCGCTATTGGGCGGGGGAATTGGCGTCTTCATGAGAGCTGCGCCAGTGGCACTAGCCCTTTTGGGGTCAGCCCTTTTGGGGTCAGTCCTTGTGGGATTGGTTGGAGATAGGAAGCCCACTGCTCAACTGTAAGAACAACGCGCCAAGTGCCACCACGAAAACGAACAAGGGTGGCGGAAAGTGGAAGGTTTGCATTTTTGGCCTGCTGTTGGGCTTGTGGCGGTTTGATACGTGCAGCAGCGGCAGTATCAGCCCAGTTAGCAACTTGAATGGCGTGATTTGGCACGCCATCAAGATCGCCGGTGTCATCAATGCGGCCGGCGCCAAGTTTTCGATGAACAGGAATGCCAAGGATAGAAGTAAGCAATTCAGCTGCTTCTAGCTCAGCTCGATCACCTTTAGCCTTAGTACTATTGGACATAAAGATTATCTGAATTCGCTGATAGTCCAGAAGGGAACACCGAGTGTTTTGGTGGCAGAGCCATCAGCCTCTGCTGCTTTTTTAGCCGCCTTTAGTTGGGTATCAATGCTATTAACTGCTGAGGGATATTTCCATTTTGCTCGGCCTAAAGAGTAGGTAAAATTCCAATCATTGAAGCTAAAGGTATGGTCAAGTTCTGCTTTATCAACCAAAGCGGAGATTGAGTCTTTAAGTAACGCGAGTTCATCATCGAGTGATTTAAGAGCAGTCTTAATGGCAATGATGCGATCCAACTGACGATCAAGCGAGTCAGACTCTGGTGTCTGAGTTGAGTGAGCTAAAGCTGTAGGGCAGTTCATGGAGTAAGGATTTGGCGGGTGCGTTTAGCAAGAACTTCTTGCACAGCTTCTGGAGACCAAAGCAGATTGGGGGCCTTAATACCCCCACTACTAACGCAGAAGTGGATACCAGGGCGGAGTACACCAGCCTTACGTAGCCGCCGAAGTGTGGATTCAGAAGTGCGCAAGATTTGAGTGGCTTCCTGCGTGGTGGCGTGAAATCGCATAGTAAAAAGCAGGGTCGGAAGTCAGAACCCATCAAAAGCTTAGCGGATCAGCAGGCTGAGTAGAAACCACCTTCCAGGTAGCCCAGGCGCCAGCCCAGGCTGAAAGGCACTCAAAACGTCCCAAAAGTGGTCCAAAGATCAATTGGCCGGGATGTGCCCAGATTGTTTGGCCAGCGTCGTAGTGGTGGCCCCATGTGGCTTCTAAGGCCATGTAGCCGCCTATCTGCGCTGCAGTGCTGTAGGTGCTGCCATTTGGCCCCAGTGTTTTTAGGTCGGCCAGGATCCGCCGGCCGTCTTGATCCACGTAGGCGCAGTCAAAGGTTCCAGCCACCCTGCGAGTAGTGCAGCAGGTGGGGCGCTCGCTAGCGATCACCTGAAGCTGCTGCCAGCGCTCGTGGTTGATCAGCGGCTGGATCCAATCGGCGTGGTCGCCCTCCGCTAGCACCAGCAGCTCATCGCCCATAGAGCGGAACTGAGTACCTCGTTGTGCACCAGCAACGATCTGGCCTTGCTGCAGAAAAAGTTCCAGCGCGCGGTGTGTCTGGTTACCCCGTGGCCCCCAGGTGGTGCGGGTTGTCTCAATACGTTCACTGGCGTAATCAGATTTCAGGCAACCGATCACGCCGGTGATGCTGACGGGGAACTCCAGATCCCCCAGCCAGTAGCGATGTTCAGGGTCGCGCCGGTGGAGGCCAGGAATTGGTGAAAGCCAACGGTTGAGGGTTGTGGTCATTAGGGGGTGGGTGTGGTGGGGTCGCGCGCGCATGTGAAG
>NZ_PXVC01000141.1 GCF_003011125.1 Synechococcus lacustris str. Tous
GTTCAGGTTTACAGGCAAGGTTGGAGGGCCGCACGGTGGTTGTTGGCCAAAATGTGCTCACAAAAACGATTGGCAATACCGTTTCTAGGGTTTATCGCTTGAATCAGGTTGAACCAAATAGTGCAGCACGGTATTTAGCYAATTTAGGTGCAACAATAACTCAAACAAATACAGTTACATCAACATCAAATGAATCATCGTCTACAGGCGTAACAACGGCAAATGCATCTGCTTCCACCTCTCAAACATCAACTCAAACTGTAATTGAAAGCTTTGGTGCTTCCCAAGGGCCSCTWAAGGGTTTGATTGGAACTACGGATACACGACTGGGTACTATTACATTAATTGGCGGATCTTATCTTGTGAATGTGGCAGAAGGCTACTTAAAGCAGTTGGATCTACGCAAACGTCAGGTGGCGGTTAATGTGAAAATATTAAATATTGATCTTGAAAATGACACTTCAATAGACAATAGCTTTTCAACGCGAATTGGTAATACTTTTATAGTRAATGATTCGGGYCAAGCTCTTATTAATTTTGGCACYCTAAAGCCTCCTGGAGAGGGTTTAGGTTCMGGTAAATTTGATGGCAGTGGCACACCACTAACCGCTGTAACACCCTTTAGTTTTCCCGATAATGGYCAACTTTTCGGTAACAGGATTCAAGGTGCTGCTCCATTTTCTGGCAATGTGTTACCCAAGCCCGGAGGCGGATTGCAGTATGCCAGGCCAGGTTTCGGCACTTACGCTAATCCTGATCAGCCTGGCTTGGGCRTAAGCACATATACATTGGTGCCGATTGTTTCAGCTACTGGTGCTGTTACTGGATATAGGGCAGAAGAAACACCTGGYAATCCGGCTATACCAAAAAATATGAAATATCCAAATAGCCTTGTTGATTATCTTTCGGCTACTATTCAAAGCAGAAACACGAAAACCCTTGCTGATCCCACCTTGCTGGTTCAAGAAGGTGAAAAGGCAAAGGTGGAGGCAATCACTAGTGTGATYACTAATGTGCAAGTAACCAATAATGCAAATAACACCACAACCAGCACCACAACKCGCGAAAATGCCGGCCTTACCCTTGAAGTTGTAGCTGAAAAGATAGATGACAATGGATTTGTAACCCTTAAAATGACGCCTCAGGCATCAATTCCAGTGCCAGCAGGTACKCTTAGCGTTGGTGGCGCTGATGTTGCCATAAGCAATATTGTTAAACGCAGCCTYGATTCAGGTAAGGTGCGCTTGCGCGATGGCCAAACATTGTTTCTTACAGGTGTTATCCAAGAATCAGATRCTGCAYTAGTKAGCAAATGGCCCGTGCTAGGKGATTTACCGTTCTTTGGYCAGTTTTTTAGAAAAACAAACACRGGAAGGCGTAAATCTGAACTKGTAATTGTGGTAACACCACGCATTATTGATGATGAACAAGGTGGTAGTTATGGCTATGGTTTTCAACCATCAAGTGCAGAAGCAAGGCGTTTGGTTTATGGCCAATAAATCACTTAAAAACTAGGGCCCATTAATTTCAGCGCCAAKGGTGCCAGTTGTTGCAGCATGCTCCAGGCACCACTCAAAATTTGGCTGCCCATGCCATTGCCCTGCACTRTTTTYGGCCCCTTTGCGATCCCAGTAGCTRCTTTTTGTAATTGTTGCCCTAGTTCCGCTTCTCCCGCCTGTTCATAYAACCTGCCCGCATAATTTAAATCTGCTGCAGCCTCTGCATTTCGGCCCTGTTCCTGGCGGCTAATRCCCCTTGCCATCCAGCTAATGGCAGCATCTGGTTTTTTTGCAATCGCTTCACTAAAGCGTTGTTCTGCTTCTGGATGTTTAGCTGCTAATGATGCCTTCACRCCRGCATTATGTAATTCGGCGTAGCTKCGTGCTYGGGCTGTGATTCCTTTTGCACCTTCTGTGTGGCTACTAGCTAATTGTTCAGGATCTAAACGGGCATCTGTTAAATCAGCTGATCTCAAATCAGTGCCCTTTAATTTCGCACCGCGTAGATCAGCGCGATGTAAATTTGCACCCTGCAAACTGGCATCTGTTAGATCAGCGCCGCGTAAATTAGCGTTGCTTAGGTTTGCTCGCCCTAGATTTGCACCCTGCAGCTTTGCCTTAGGTAGTTGCGCACCTTGTAATTCGGCATACACCAAATCAGCGCCCTGCAAGTTGCAACCACTGCAGCTTTTTTTATCTAATAATTGCAACACCGCATCGGGCCCAGCCATTGCCCCGCCAGCGCTCAATAGGCCAATTAGCAGTAAGAGCAATTGCCTTTTGGCCATTTAAACCTGGTATCTGCTGCAGTTGTACCCACTTAAGGCACCAGCCACAACCAAACTGGTGCAGTGCCTGATCATTCACCCTCCACACCCCATCGCCACGGTGGCAACCGCCAGGAGCGGGCAGAAGCGTTGGGCTGCAAACCCGCTGAGCTGCT
>NZ_PXVC01000142.1 GCF_003011125.1 Synechococcus lacustris str. Tous
CGTTACCGGGATGGAGCTGCGTAAACCAAGGCTGCTGGCACAAAAAGAAGAAGGGCACCAAAGCTGATCAAGGCCACTAAACCCAGCTTCCCAGCCGATGGGAAAACTTTCCAATTCCCAGGCCCAAAAGCCAATTCGCAATGGCGACTGCAGATCAATTTTCTGCATGATTCCATCGGTTTGACGCAACACATTTGGATTGGTGTGGATCAAATCGATGGCAGCAGCCTGAAATGGCTCGGCTTGCGCCAGGGGCTGATCATTCACATGGGTTGCAAGTGGTAGATCGCGCCATTGAACCCTCACCCCTGCTGCAGTTAAGGCCCTGGCTGTGCAGCGGGCTCCTTCCCCTAAACCAAAGCCGCCGCTGAGGTGGCCCCAAAGATTCACCGTTAATTGGGGAACTGGGTTATTCATGGGGATTTTTCAAGCCAAGCAGCGTGCAGCCAAGCGATTTCCAGCTGGCTTGTTTAAGTAGATCGGCAACGCTAACTGGAGCTGGTTGTAGTTCTTGGCAGTAACTAAATAGGCGCAGGGCATCCATAAATTGCTTTGCCAATGGTGCTTGGCTATGGCAGCAGCCGCGACGCCAGAGCTTGAGTGCTAGTTCGGCATCGCCTTGCTCAAAGGCTTGCCAAGCCGCTAGCCAACGGCTGTGACGGCGGCACTCCAATTCTTGGCGCCATGGCCAAGCCCAATGCTGGCACTGGGCAGCAAGTTGATGATCCCTATGGCCAACCACAACATCAAGATTAATTGGTTGAAAGCTGTATTCCAAAATTGGTTCAGCAAAAACAGCCAGAGGTGTTGAAAAGCCCAAACAAGCTGTTAGTTGTGTTTCAGGAATATCGTGTACAAGATAAACACAGCTGCGTTGTATTACACAACCGCTGGGCAATGGATAGGGCAGATTCCAGAGATCCGCAGGGGCTAGGGCAAGCTGAAGCGGCCTCAGATTAACCGGTGGCTGCCGCCAAACCGAAAAAGCACGACGCCATCCAAGCAGTGCTATCGATGCGCTGCTTGGTAATTGATTAAGCCAATTGAAAAGTGCTGGTAAACGCTCCCAAGCAAACTGACAATTATTTGCCAGATGGCAATACCATTGATTTGGAGTGTCAGAAACCAATTCATCTGTATCTTTTTGCCAATGCACAAAATTTCTTAATGCATGATCAGCTTTTGGCAGGCGTTCATAAAATTGTATTTCTTGCAATTCAGGCCTGTTGCAGTTAAAGATTAAACGCACTTGCTAGAGCTGTGTTTGCCCCATCCTGCCAGCCACCACAACCTAGGCCGCGAGGCCTATGCCAATGAAGACCATTTATTGGCATTGCATCATCTGCAACAGGCAAGCTCAGGCCATGCCGGTGAGTTGTGGTCGCGCCAAAACCTAGGAACGGTTTTAGCTGGTTTTGGTCGCCATAGCGAAGCAGCGGAATGGCTCACCCCATTAAGGGAGCAGCTCCCTAAAGATCCCTGGGTTAGCCACTACTTAGCTGAAGGTGCCTTGGAACTGGGGAATTACAACTGCCAAGAACCATCTTTACGCCGCTGGCTGGAGCAGCCCTGGGTTCCAATCCACCGTTGGGAGGAGATAGTTAGCAATTTTCTAAAAAAAGAAACCTGGGCTCCAGATCCGGATCTGTTGCTGCCAAGTTGGGAAAACCATTACCAAAGCATGGATAATCCCCAGTGGCAGGCCCTAAAAGATCAACTTCACGCAGCGCTGCCAAGAAAGCAAGTATCGGTAATAATTCCAAGCCGCGATCGCCCGGATCTTCTGGGCCCCTGCCTCAAGAGCTTGGAGGAATTGGGAAAGTGGGGCCAGGCCGAGGGTGTGATCGGCCAGGTTGTGCTGGTGGATAACGGCAGCTGCCAAGCCCGCACTGCAAAGCTGCTGCAGCACTGGCAAGAACGCAAAGGGGAGGCATTTAACTTGCTGCGGCTCGATGAACCATTCAACTGGAGCCGGCTTAGCAATGCCGGTGCCCATGCCAGTACTGGCTCATTGCTGCTGTTTTTAAACGACGACACCTGTTTTATGAATAATCAAGCCATGGGCTGGCTTGCAAAAGCGGCACTAAAACAAACAAACGGGCCTATTGGAGCCCTGCTGCTGGATGATCAGGGCCGGGTGGCAGATGGGGGACTAGTGAAGCAAGCGGATGGTTACGTAGCACGCTGGCGCGGCTGGCCACTGCGACATTTGCCAGGAGAAGCCTGCCATGGGGCATGGACAAGCGATGCCATTACTGGAGCTTGTTTAATGGTGCGGCGGGAGCTGTGGCAGGAGGTGCAATTTGATGAACAGCTACCAGAGGATGGCAATGATGTGGTGTTTGCAGAGGCACTAAAGGCAAAAGGTTTTGCGGCAATCGTTATCGGTGCTGCAAGACTGCTACACGGTGTTTCAAGTAGTAGAGGTGTATGC
>NZ_PXVC01000143.1 GCF_003011125.1 Synechococcus lacustris str. Tous
ATATTGGGGCGCGGCATATTGGGGCRCGGCCCCATGTGGTGAGTGCTCGTAACCCCGACCGGGAGGGAGGGGGTGGAGAGCACGAACACWAAAAAGGGGGCCGSARCCCCCTAGATGGCCCKAGGGCCTAGATAACTGAAACCGTRCAGCCGGGCATTCCTTGGAACWTAGATGCATAGGCAAATGCTTTCTCAGCTGGAATAAAACGCAGCTTTTTAACGGGCTTACCGCGGCGACCAAAGTTTTCRATSCTGCAGGGCTGAGCACCACCYTTTTTGATGCCAGGTGCATAACGATGCACGATCAGCASRCGGATATTRCAAAAAGGGCCTTGGGGAGCTGCCATGGGAAAAATAGAGAAGAACACCCAGAACGCGCCACTCTGCGCAGCATTTACAAGGGTTGGCCAAAGGCCAACCTGCGCAGCCCTTGTTAAATGCAAGCCAGAGTTGGCAGCCTGGTGTGTGATTCGCTATTACCCAGCAGCGAKCRAGCCMCTTGCTATTAATCCATTGCCTGCTGCTGCATAKTGCACMGRCRGCACTAWGRTTGRTTCAGCCTATGGGYACTGATGAGAAATTTGCTAAGTCCCTTTGCAAAGCTGCTGGCATTTACAGCATTAATATGCAGTAGTGCTACTGGGYTTGCTGAACAACCGGTTAGGCCATTAATAAAACAAGGCTCTTGCCCRCTTGGTTATTACAGTTCTARTAATTATTGCGTACCATCAAATRYTAATAGCAGCCKTGGYGCAATAGAAAAARCWGGTAGTAGTTGCCCATTAGGTTTTTATTCATCCGGYAATTATTGCCTCAGTAGCCCTAGTAATAATMGAGAAGCAATCCAAAAAGCAGGTAATTCATGCCCACTTGGCTGGTATAGCTCCAGYGATTATTGCGTTAAAAGCAAATAACATGAGGCATCTGTTCGATCATCAAATAAATCGATTAGGATATRTTGRTGTTGATTGAGATCCAATTGAAAACTTTTGCAATATTATGCGGCTGTGCTGCTTTATTTMTTGCRCCCCTTGCTGCTGATGCGCAATTAAGACGTGCTGGTGCYCCTGGTRTTCCTGCCGCTGGTGCTCCTGGTTATGGGGTGATGGGAAATCCAGTTGGCGCACCTGGTATTCCAGCAGCAGGAGAACCTGGCTATGGGGATGCTGATGAYYTTGGATTTGGCGCAATTGGCAATCCAATTGGMGCACCTGGTATTCCAGCARTTGAGTCGGGTGTAAATCTTGGTGGACCAATTAATCGGCGCGGATTGCGGTAAAAAGAGGCTTGCGTGATKCTGATTCCTTTGCGATGCTAAAAGCCCGWYCTAGTACAGATGAGCTGGTTTGAGCTGGAGCGTTTAGTAGAAGATGCTGAAAAGGAACCCCAGCTTGCCCGGGCATTACGCCATTGCCGTAGCAATCCAGAACTAGTGCTAGCGGCAAGAAGGCTTGGCTATCGCATCACCCGGGTTGATCTAGTGCAAGCAAGGCTTGCTGATCAAAAAGAACATAAACAACATAATCAAGCTGTACATTTAAGTAATTAAATTTGTTATTGCTTTAAACTAGGCGTAGTGCGCTCAAGCAATAATTCTAATTTTCGATCCTGCTTCTCTAATGCAACAACAAAAGCACTAATTGTTATCAGCAAAATACTAAACCAAGCAATTGAGCTGTAAATCACTAATTTCCACTGGCTGGCTAATGGATTGCTTGCAGCCCTAAGTGGTGCTKGTATAGCCCCAGAATCMAGTTCAGAYACATTTGCATCTGCATGTAGATCAAGAATTAACCTAAGCAATGCTTCTGGGTTAGCYGGCACCAAGGCAGATTGATTCTCGCTTGCTGTTGCTTCTTTTRCTAATAATTCACGGCAATGCTGCAACCCACCACCAGCCCAAAATAAACCCCAGGCATATTTATCTACCTGTAAAGCAACCCAACGGTTAGGACGCGCGTCATTACGGATAAGTTGCRAGGCTTTAGCAATCGACCAGTTACGGCCAGCTGCTACTGATGCTTGCGCCTGTAATAACAACCTGCCATGGGGATCACGGATATAACCAGTTACCACCTGCAAAGCAAATACATCAATGATTTGCACCTTGGCACCAGGTTTTGGTTGCTTTTCTTTTGGTGAACAAAACAGTAAGGCGCCACGTTCTTTAGTAATGCAGCCTTCCACCTGAACATTGCTAGCCATGGCTTTTAGGAAAAGACGAGGGGCCCCTACTAGTTTGCTACAAGCAAAGCTGCGGCAAGATAGAAAAATATGGCTAAATCTTGCACCTGTTTTTTTGGCGAGCTGCAACTGCTTTCGCGCTTAGCTGTTTAGCACCTGTTGCTGCAGCTGAATTCAGGGTGCTTTCTGTGGGTGATGGCGACACCATTCGCGTTTCTACTCCCAGCGGCACAAGCAAAACCACAGTGC
>NZ_PXVC01000144.1 GCF_003011125.1 Synechococcus lacustris str. Tous
ATCTCGGCCTGTCAGCCGGTTGCTACCAGTTGGTAACCAAGCGATCTGGCACGTCGCACCAGCCCATGGATAGGTACCGATGCGCCTGGCAATCTGTCGGTCCAGCTTGCGTAGTTCCTTGGCAGCTGCGGGGGTGAACTCAATCCTCCAGGCCAAGATCCTTCATCAAAACGGCCAAGAAGATAGTTGCTTGTCTAGATCAGCGGTGGGCCTCCAGAGCGGCAGCCCCAAGGTAAGCGTCCTCTAAATCATCGAGGCCCTGCTCGATCAGCTCGCGCAGATAGAAAGCCTTGCTGCGGCCGGTGATCCGAGCGAGGCTTTCAAGTCGTGCATCTACAGCTGGGTCTAGGCGAACGGAAGTGGGCATGCCCCCTCGTAAACCGATGTAGTCATTGTAGTCGGCATGGATGGCGCCAGTCGTCACCACCCGCTTTGATTCAGTTAAACCAACGGGTCCCCCTCTGCCAGCAAAGTTGTTAACCTTGTTAATTGAATCCCTGGGACCTTAATTTAGCAACTTAATAACTACTTGCAGCTGGKCTGTTCATGTTGATGAATTTTTCAAGCTGCCGTTGCAAACCCCAAGGCTTTGAAAACTGATTTTTGATTTAGTTGATTTAAGGGTTGATCCCCCCGCAATTGCTCTAAATCAACAAGGGTTACGCCCGTTAAGGCTGCTARKCGGCTTGCCACTGGRTTRCTGCTCACCAGCACATCCGCACTTGCCACCTGGGCGGCCTGATTGATCAAATTGAGGCCTGAAAACCCACAAATCCTGGCCTGGGGCAAATGYTKTTGCACCCCATTKGGCAGGGCATCCCATTGGCTTTGGGGCCAATCATCACTGCCACCGCCAGGGGCTAACAAYAAAAGCGGTCCATTGCCCTGGGGAAATTCGGCCTGGGCTTTGGCAAGGGCCTTGGCGGGTAATTTGAGTTGAAATGGCTCKGGGTTTGGGCTGAGCCCTAGCGGTGCAAGAAAATCAAGCAAATCAGCACTCGAAATAATKCTRGTGGCGGAGAAACCAGCGCKGGCAACCCTCACTGGTATGTGGCTAAGGCTTAGCAATAGATCAAGGCGCCAATTGGAGGCAAGGTTGAGGCAGGCTTGAAAATCGGGCTCCCTAACGCAGCCCAGCAGGTTGGTCCAGTCGGCTAGTGATACGGCGGCATCAAAACYAAARGGCAATATTTTTTCTACGGCTGGCAGCAATTTCCATAGCGGTGCCATCGCTGCTGGACAAGCCACCTGCAGTTGGGCGGCCAAGCCATCAGCTACCTGAGCTGCAAGGGGCAGGGCATCCAGCTGGGCTTTRGCCCCACCAGGGACGAAAAACAACACACGCATCAGCAGAAACGAGCCAACCCTGGTAACGGGATGGTCGAATTGTATGGAGCTGATTCCGAAACGCTTGCATCTGCTGATCGTTGCTGCCGGCAGTGGCCGGCGGATGGGCCACCAGCGCAACAAGTTGTTGTTGCCCCTAGAAGGCAGGCCCTTACTGGCCTGGACCCTGGAAGCGGCCCTGCAAAGTGATGAAATTAGTTGGCTGGCGGTGGTGGGTCAGGAGCAGGATCGCCAGGAGATCAACATCATTCTTGCCAGCCTTGCGCCTCAAAAGCCCGTGGTTTGGGTGCAGGGCGGTGCCACTCGCCAGGCTTCTGTGGCCCTGGGGCTTGAGGCTYTACCGGCCGCRGCSGCCTATGTGTTGATCCACGACGGTGCCCGTTGCCTGGYCGAACCAGCCCTGTTTAACCGCTGTGCGATTGCCTTAAGGCAAGGCGCTGAGGCYTTGATCGCWGCGGTGCCCGTAACCGACACAATTAAGCAGGTGGATAGCGATGGCTATATCCGCGATACCCCAGAGCGGTCTGGGCTGTGGGCCGCCCAAACCCCCCAGGGCTTTGCCTTGCCAGCCTTAAGGGCAGCCCATCAAAGGGCAATGGCTGAGGGGTGGCAGGTAACTGATGATGCGGCCTTATTTGAGCKCTTGGGCTTACCGGTGCGGGTTTTAGAGGCAAGCACGGCCAATTTGAAGGTAACTACACCTCTGGATTTGGAGTTGGCCGCTGCTTTATTAGGCGCCGCAAGGCTTAGCAAACCCCTGTCGCCATCWAGGCAGGCCCTGCGGCCAAGGGGCAAAACAGCATTGGCGCTGCCRTGGCCCACGGGTAAACCGGCCAGCCGCGGTATGCCAAGGCTTTCGGTGCGTTCTTGCAGMACCTGTTCCAGTTGAAATCCCTGTTCAGAATCTTGATCACAGCCTTCAAAACTGCCAAAGCCGATCGCTGCCAATTTCTGCAGGGCGCCGCATAGGCGCCAATGGGTGAGCATGCGATCGATTCGATAGGGCGCCTCCCCCACGTCTTCAAGGATCAACACAGCCCCCTCTAAATC
>NZ_PXVC01000145.1 GCF_003011125.1 Synechococcus lacustris str. Tous
CCATGGCTGCGCGGCTTACCCACTGCCGGACGGCGCCCTTGAGCTGGGCCGGGCAGGAGTTGTTGATGCAACGGGTGGCAGCTTCTTCAGGTGCTCGCACCAGCACAGAACCGCAGGCAGGGCAGTGATCCGGTAGCTGTACAGCTGGCGCACCTGCAGGCCGTAATTCGATAACTACCCGTACAACCTCCGGGATTATTTCGCCGGCCTTACGCACAACGATTGTGTCGCCTTCTCGTAGATCTAATTCGGCGATGCGATCGGCGTTATGAAGAGTGGCCCTGCTTACGGTGGTACCCGCTAGCGGCACGGGTTCAAATTCCACTACAGGGGTAACGATTCCGGTGCGGCCAACTTGAGCTACAACTCTCAGCACCCGGCTGGGGGCCTCTTCTGGGGCGTATTTATAGGCAATCGCCCAACGCGGCGCTTTGGCATTAAAGCCAGCCTGGTCTTGCAACTCCAGGGAATCCAGCTTTACGACCACCCCATCGGTGGCATAAGGAAGATCATGACGTTGCTGCTCCCATTCCGCTGTAAAAGCCTGTACTGCAGGGAGATCAGCGCAAAGCCTGGCGTTTGGATTTACCCGGAACCCAGCCTGCTGCAACCACTCCAGGCAGCCCCATTGATGGGTCTGGGCTATGGGGTAATCATCCGGTAGGTGCAGGGTGTAGCCAAAAAAGTCGAGACGGCGCGCTGCTACAACCTTGGGATCGAGTTGGCGCAAGGTSCCGGCGCAAGCATTGCGCGGATTAGCAAATAGTGGTTCCTCATTTGCTTGCCGCTCCTGATTAATTTTGGCAAAGGTATCGTCTGGAATAAAAGCTTCTCCGCGCACCTCTACCCAGGCCGGAGGATTATCTAGCTGTAGACGCAGCGGAATTGACTGGATCGTGCGTACGTTATTGGTGATTTCTTCTCCGCTACTGCCATCACCGCGGGTGGCTGCTTGCACCAGTAAGCCATTTTCGTAGGTGAGCGCTAGGGCATTGCCATCGATCTTTAGCTCACACACCATTGCAAGATCGGTACCTTCTTCTAAATCGAGTTCCCGCAGCAGGCGTCGATACCAGCGCTCGATTTCCTCGTCGCTGAAGGCATTATCAAGGCTGAGCATCGAAATACGGTGCTCTACTGATGAGAAGCCATCTTTGGGCGCACCACCAACCCGTTGGCTTGGGCTATCGGGGGTGATTAGTTCCGGATTCTGTTCTTCTAGTTCCAGTAGTTCGCGGTAGAGGCGGTCGTATACCGCATCTTCCATCTGCGGTGCATCAAGCACGTAATAAGCATGTGCTGCTTGATTTAGAAGGGTTTTGAGCTCAATTAGTCGTTTAGTCATTTTTTGATTAGTGATCATTTGATCAGTCATTTGGTTGGTTCTTTTGGCTAATTACTTCTCAACAAAATCCTTGTATTTTATCGTCTCCTACATCTATGATTACGCCATCACCATCAGCTTGCCAAGCTTCGAGATACTCCAGCGGCATCGATAAGTAGTTAGCCATTGATTCAAGCAATTGATCGCTGTATTGGAAATCAATAGCGCAGTCTGCAAATTCATCTAGCGCTCTAACTAGTTCTGCTGGTTGAATAGAGGGAAGCCCCATCTGTTCAATAATTGAAGACCAGGCTGCTTGTTCCGCTGGCTCCATGCTGTCGTATTCGCGACCATCCATTTCTTCTCCTTTGCCATAAGCCCACCAAAGATTGCGCTGCTCTTTTAGCTTATTGGTTAATGCAGGAGGGCAATGGGCGCCTGGAAAAAGGGCGTTTTGAGAACGCATCCGCAAATCAAAAGTTAGGCATTCCCCTTCATTGTTAACTTTAAGTTGCAGGCTAATCGGTTCAACTAAAATCTCTGCATCTAGATTCCAGCGAAATATCTGTGGTCTTTTTGTAAGCGATTCGCTGCTCATCAGTGATTGATGCAGTACCCCACCCAACGTGGATTCAGCTAGCTCAATTCTAAGTAGCCGGGTAGCAATATCACTAAAATCTGGATGTTTATAAAGCAACCCCGCATCATCTAATACTGTTTGGAGCTGCTCTTGATTACTAAATCCAAGAAAATTAGCAACTGCTGCGCAACCTCCAGTTGGTAAGGCGAGTACAACAGGGCGGTAATGCACAAATAAGCCAATCATATCTGTCATTATTCAAATCTCCTTACTTTGCCCATTAGCAATCACGCTGCACAACCGATTAAGACGTTGCACATTCGAGATGCTGTTACTTATACCGGTGGCAAGTTCCGGGGATCCCACCACGATGGAAAGACATTGGGCCCGGCTGATTGCCACATTAAGTCGATTTGGATCGAGTAAGAAATCAATGCCTCGAGGTGCACTATCGCCATCGCTTGCTGTAAGCGAATAGATAGCTAC
>NZ_PXVC01000146.1 GCF_003011125.1 Synechococcus lacustris str. Tous
CTCTGGAACACCGTCCTCGGGGGGCCGAGCGCCGGTCAGGCCCTCGAGGCTATGAGCGAGGAGGAACTCACCCGCTTCCGTGAGCTGCTGCAAGCCCGCCTGCAGCCATCAGGCAGCGGCTCAATAAATTTGACAGGGCGGGCCCATGCCATCCGGGGCACAGTGCCAAGCCTTTGATACAACTACTTAAGCGCTCGTTATGACCGCTTCCGATACCGCAAAGCTGGTTTTCTCTTGGAATAAGCCAGCCAAACTCCAGGATCTCCTCGCCGCCCTGCGTGGCGTCWGAATCAGCCTTCAAAATCGCGGCGGGGCTTGGTCACGCCCTCAGGCTCGTTGCCCTTGAGGAAGGCCAGCATCGTGTCGGCGTCCGACACCTCGAAGGGATCGAGCGGGCAGTTGTCGCCGTAGTCAGGCTCGAGGAACACCTTCTCGATCTGGCCGTCGTTCACCAGCATCGAGTAGCGCCAGGAACGCAACCCGAAGCCCAAGTTGGACTTGTCAACCAGCATTCCCATCTTGCGGCTGAACTCGCCGTTGCCATCGGGCAGCAGGAACACATTTCTGGCCCCCACCTGCTTGCCCCACTGGAACATCACGAAGGCGTCATTGACTGATAGGCAGATGATCTCGTCCACGCCGTGGGCTCGAAACTCATCATTGAGCTCCTCGTAACGAGGCAGGTGGTTGGAGGAACAGGTGGGCGTGAAGGCACCGGGCAGGGCAAACAAGACCACTTTGCGTCCCTTAAAAATGTCGTCGCTGGTTAGGTTCTGCCAGCGGAACGGGTTTGGACCGGCAACCGAGTCGCGATTTACCAACCCGTAATCATTCCRATTTAGCTTGCTGGCAATGGGTGTTTGTGCTGAAAGGCTGCTGCGCAACCGGAACTGGAAGGTGCGTCCATTCATGGATTGGCCAAGGGGGTAATGGAAGAAAAGACTGGTCGCGAAGACCAGGATGCGAGTGCTTGTGGCGTTGCCAGGCCTCGAATCCGGTGAGCAGCGCTGAGCMGATCAACAGGGCCGAGAAACCCTGGCGAAGCCGCACCTCCGGCAGGTGAGGCGCAAGACGCTGGCCAACCAGCGCCCCCAGGAAGCCACCACCCATCAGAGGAAGCAGGAGCGGCAGGTGGGCCGTGGGCCAGTGGCCCTGGGCGGCAAAAGCCACCAGGGAATTGGTGGCGATCAGCAGCAGGCTCGTGCCGCTGGCCAGCTGCATCGGCAGGCCCGCTAGAAGTACGAGGGCAGGCACAATCGCAAAACCGCCACCCACCCCGGCAATGCCGGTGAGCAGGCCCACCAGCACGCCCTGGATTGCCAGTGCTACGGGTAAGCCGGTTGGGCGTGCGTGTTGTGGGGGATGCTTCAAAGCACTCCTGCGATTGAGCAGCCAGGACGCAAGCAAAGCCGCTGCCGTGAAGATTCCCAGCTGCATCGCCTCCGGGATTAGACCGGCCTTCACCAGCGAGCCGCCGATCCAGCTGCCCGCCAGGGCCGGGAGACCAAGAATTAGGGCTGGCTTGATCGCGACTTGGCGGCGGCGGATGTAGGGACCGACATTGCCGAGAGCCAACAGAGTGACCACCAGCAGTGAGAGCGGAACTGCGGCCTTGCTGGGCAGGGCCGCACCGCTCACCAGCAGGGGCAACAGCAGGATCGAGCCTCCGGCCCCGAGCACAGCGAGCAGAGAGCCGATCAAGGCACCACCCGCGAGCAGCAGCACTGTGAGTGAGGTGATCATTCCCCCTGTGAACCGATCGACACCTGGTTCCAGGGCATGGCGGCCAGTAGCCGGGCCATGCCGCAAAAGCCACTGATGCCCGCGAAGGTGAGGCCAGCCCCCACGAAGCCACTCAGCCAGATCCAGCCCGGGGCCACCGCCTGGCTGAGGATCACCCCCAGCAGCACCAGGTTGCCGGCCGCGATCTGCACCTGGCGCATCAGGGGTAGAGGTGCACCCTTGAGCTTGCGCACCGCAAAACCGGCCTGCTGCCAGCTGGGCATACCGCCCACCAGGTCAACCACAGGGTGGGGGTGACCCTGCTGGAGAAGTTGGTTTAGGGCCTTGGCACTGCGGTTGCCGCTCTGGCACACCAGCACCAGTGGTCCGCGGGGCAAATCGGCCTGGGTGATGCGTGCAAGCGGAATGTTGAGGCTGCCGTTGATGTGGCCAGAGGCGTACTCCATCGGTTCGCGCACATCAATCACGGTTACATCGCGGGCCGCCAGCTGGTCGGCCAGGTCATGGGCATTGATGCGGGTGGGGGCAGGCATCGAGG
>NZ_PXVC01000147.1 GCF_003011125.1 Synechococcus lacustris str. Tous
GCGTTATATATTAATCAAACGTCATTTAGAAAAAAATCCTGCCAATAAGTTTGCGCCACTATTTGATTATTTTGATGCCTGGTGCCAAGACGAAAATCGCCATGGCGATATTTTCAATATGTTGCTGCAGTGTTGGCCAGGGATGACTAAAGGTATACGCGGTAAATTATTAAGCCGCCTATTTCTATGGCTGGTATTTCTAACCCATAGCCTCACGGTGGCGGAACGCAGCAACTTTTATGAACTGTTAGGCATGGATGCCCGCCAGTTTGATACCGAAGTAATCAAAGCAACAAATCGCAGTGCTCGCAGGGCATTCCCCGTGGTATTTAAATTAACAGGCACAAACTTCATGGCCCATCGCGATGGAATAGTGCACTGCTTTCAACAATTACAAGCCAAAGCGGCTAAGGGTTGGCGTTTTGATTGTTTCTTGATTCGCCTAAAGCTGTTAGGCCACGGGCTGCGTCAATTCCTTAGCCCTATGGAGCTGGCATGAAAACAATTAATTACTACTCAAGCGCCTATCGAACCGCCTTCTCACACATCAATGGCGTGGTGATTATGGGGGAAACCCACGCGGCTCAGCATTTTCAAAAATTAGCCAAGGCAATCCATCAAGACCACGACGAATTAATGGCCCTAGCTGCCATGGAAGCTCGCCATGCCAGGGATTTCGTTGGCTGCGGCCGCGAACTTGGTATTACCGCTGCAATTCCAATGGCGCGCCGTTTATTTCAACCACTCCATTCCCACTTCTGCACAGCCCTTAAGGGGGGTTGCCTGGTAAGACCCATGGTGATTCAAGGCCTAATCATCGAATGTTTTGCAATCGCCGCATATCACTGTTATCTACCCGTAGCCGATCCCTATGCCAAAAAAATCACAGCAAAAGTGATAGATGATGAACACTTGCATTTGAACTATGCAGAGCGATGGTTAAAGGCAAATTTTGCTGAACAGCAGGAGGTTATTGCTGAATGTTGCCGCACTGAACTGGCAACCACCATGACAATTCTCAAAGAGCTATGGCAACACCTTGTGGCAATTGGCATTGATCCAGCCGAGGTGGTGGCTGAATTTGTTTCACTTTTCAACGACACCTTGATCGCTATCGGCTTTCATCAAAACCGAGCTAGGGCCATTGGCGCTGCTGCGATAGCCCGTGCCTTGGCGTAGGGGGAGATGCTCGTATAAATCACCGCCAAAACGCAGTTGCAACCACAACAGCAGGTGTGGTGTGGTGCTGAGCAACAAYTCCTTTGCAGCGTGATCTGTGCCTARATCAACMCCACGCTGCTGTAATTCAGCCTTAAGAGTGGGTTCCAATTGATCTGGGCTTAAATGCCAAATATCAGGGGCATTGCCATCGCGAGTGCGTAAACGCTCAGCTAACACCTCCTCTAATTGGCCATCGCCACTAAGAACTCCGTAGGGGGCAACAAGCACAGAGGCAAGGGGAACAGAAATCATTTGCAACATGCAAAGCTGATACAATGATTCTATTATATCATTTATACAATTGCGTTGCCGCCATGGCTGCCACCCCTGTTTCCGTTCATGAAACCCATAGGGATCAAAAAATGCCGCTCGGAACCCGCCTTCAGAAACTGCACCGTGTGATCGGCGCTGCCCATCGCGATGCGGAGGGAATGGTGTTTTCGAAAGCTTTGCTCGAAGGCGGCGCCAGCCCCCAACAAATCGCCGCCTTAATCCGTTCCCTATTGCCGATCTACACAGCAATGGAGGCTTTGATTGAGCAACTGCCCGACCCGCTTAAAACCAGTGGCATTCCCTGGCATGCCCTCTCACGGCACAGGGCCCTCAAGGAGGATGTTGCGGCACTGGCGGCCTTAGAAGCMAGCCCAGCAAGCCTTGATGAATTGGCAAATGAATTAATCGCCTGCCTCACAAACTTGGCGGAAACAGCACCAGAACGGTTCCTTGCCCATGTGTATGTGCGCTATGGGGGCGACCTTTCCGGCGGCCAACAACTAGCCCAGCAAGCCAACTCGATCCTTAGCAAAGCAGGCCTACCTGAATTGCAGTTTTGGAGCTTCCCCAGGCCCATCGCTGAACTAAAGCAGCAACTT
This sequence comes from Synechococcus lacustris str. Tous, assembly GCF_003011125.1. Classification (GTDB taxonomy): domain Bacteria; phylum Cyanobacteriota; class Cyanobacteriia; order PCC-6307; family Cyanobiaceae; genus Synechococcus_D; species Synechococcus_D lacustris. The sequence goes on from NZ_PXVC01000147.1 coordinate 2,094, forward strand.
CACGATGGCATCGAGCTATTGCCCTTAATGCACAACGAGGAAACAAATTTGCTGGAGGAGGCCCCCGCTGGTTTCCGCCTAAACCAACGGCTGCTCAAAGCCCTAGCTGAAATCAAGGCCGCCTAGCGATGAGTATTGAACTGCTGCGCCGCCACGACAGG
>NZ_PXVC01000148.1 GCF_003011125.1 Synechococcus lacustris str. Tous
ATCCGTAATATCCGTAATGATGTGCGCCCTAACCGTTGGGTTGCTTTAGAGGTAGATAAATATGCCTGGGGTTTATTTTGGGCTGGTGGTGGGTTGCAGCATTGCCGTGAATTATTAKYAAAAGARGCAACAGCAAGCGAGAATCAATCTGCYTTRGTKCCAGCTAACCCAGAAGCATTGCTTAGGTTAATTCTTGATCTACATGCAGATGCAAATGTRTCTGAACTKGATTCTGGGGCTATACCAGCACCACTTAGGGCTGCARGCAATCCATTAGCCAGCCARTGGAAATTACTAATTTACAGCTCAATTGCTTGGTTTAGTATTTTACTGATAACAATTAGTGCTTTTGTTGTTGCATTAGAGAAGCAGGATCGAAAATTAGAATTATTGCTTGAGCGCACTACGCCTAGTTTAAAGCAGAACTAATTATTGAACTTTCCAGGGTAATCCTCTAATATCAGTGCATTTGCTCTTTGAGATAGTTTAAACTTCCGCGCAATATCCTGAAGGGAAGGAGGAATTCTTTCAAGCGCTAACCAAAATAAAATTATCTTTGGCCTCTATATGTGCCAAKAAGATGGTTCTATGTAATTACGTAAACTTTCTAATTAGTGTTAACTTTGCAGGAAGGTCTGGGYCGGTATYGTTGACATAATGGTAGCTACTTCGCATGCCAACAATCCTCAGGAGCGGTCCTTACAGGGTCTACTTCTACAGTCACGAGCCAAATGAGCCACCCCATGTTCATGTTGATAGAGATAAGGCGTCATGCAAAGTCTGGCTTGTCCCTGTTGCACTATCTTTTAGCCTTGGTTTTAGCGCCAGAGAGCTKSGTGAAATTGAACGTTTGATCAGCTTGAACAGAGCTATCCTAATAGAGGCATGGGAAGAATTTCATGGCTAACCCTGGTGAGCAGGTCACTGACGTCGCGTTGACAGAGGACAGGCTGATCGTCGACTTGGCTGACGGTCGATCCATYTCGGTGCCGTTGGCATGGTTCCCAAGACTTCTGCTTGCAACTTCCCAGGAGCGTGAAAACTGGGAGATTGCTGGGGCCGGCTTTGGAATCCACTGGCCAGATGTTGATGAAGATTTAAGTGTGGAAGGCCTGCTTCGTGGTGCGCCAGCGCCTCAGGCAAAGGCAAAGGCACTGGTCAGCTAAAACCACCATGCACCTAAGCTCCACCGTAAGGTCATCCTTCTTGCAGGGAACACATTTAGGCCAGTGAATCGCTGGCGTTATAGGAATTTAATGTCCTTAAGTTCAATGGAGATTGGTGCTARCTTTGTACGAAAAAGTTTGGTGATTCTTTGTTCTGAATTTATTTGAGTATTGATATCTTGAATTTAGTCCTAAATTAATAAAATTACTAATTACTTAGACGTTTAGCCATGTTTTGTTGTTTATGTTCTTTTTGATCAGCAAGCCTTCTTGCCGCTAGCACTAGTTCTGGACTGCTACGGCAATGACGTAATGCACGGGCAAGCTGGGGTTCCTTTTCAGCATCCTCTACTAAACGCTCCAGCTCAAACCAGCCTTTTTACCGCAATCCGTGCCGATTAATTGGCCGGCCAAGATTTACACCCGACTCAACTGCAGGAATACCAGGAGCGCCAATTGGATTTCCCATCACCCCATAACCAGGAGCACCAGCACGTCTTAATTGCGCATCCGCAGCAAGGGGCGCAATAAATAAAGCAGCACAACTGCTTAATATTGCAAAAGTTTTCAATTGGATCTCAATCAACATCAACATATCCTAATCGATTTATTTGATAATCGAACAGATGCCTCATGTTATTTGCTTTTAACGCAATAATTATTAGAACTGTAATAACCAAGTGGGCAAGAGCCTTGTTTTTATTAATGACCTAACCGGTTGTACAGCAAACCCAGTAGCACTACTGCTAGGTAATAGCGAACACACACCCATGACGTGGACCCCAAAAACTGAACCAGCCCTTATGAGAGCTTCCTTACCGGCCAGATTTGGCCAGGAGAAGCCCCATGAAACGCAAACGCCACAACCCCGAGCAGATCATCCGCAAGCTGCGCACCGCGGAACAACTGCTTAACCAAGGCCAAGCCGTCGCCGATGTCTGCAGAGCTCTGGAGGTCTCAGCCCCTACTTATTACCGCTGGCAGCAGCTATATGGAGGGATGAAAGCGACTGAGGC
>NZ_PXVC01000149.1 GCF_003011125.1 Synechococcus lacustris str. Tous
GTGCAATCGTGCTGCCGCGGTGTAGCTCGAAGCCTTCGATTTGGAGGGAGTCGATTGCTGAAGTGTGGTTGTTGAGGGTCGGCCACAGGGCTTGGCTCGCGCGCTGCCGCAGGGCCTTCTCGCCGCCGAACACGGTGCGAAGCGGCAGCAGGTTGAGCCCTGCGGCTTGGGTAGGGCCATGGATGCTGCCTTCATGGCCATCGGGGTCATGCAGCTCACGACCAAGGAGCTGCATGCCTCCGCACACGCCGAACACATGGCCGCCCCCAGCTGCATACAGCTGCAAAGTGGTGGCAAAACCGTTTTGTTTGAGGGCCTCCAGATCCCGCAGYGTTTGCTTGCTGCCTGGCACGATCACYGCATCKGSTTGGCCGAGCKCTTCTCCRGGTGCCACCCAGCGCAGYTGAACCGATGGTTCGGCTTCYAGGGGGTCAAGGTCGGAGAAGTTGCTCAGCGATGGCAGCTTCAGCACCGCGATCTCCAGCTCGGCGCYGCGCTTGCGGCCACGGCGTTCCAAMAGATCAAGGGAATCCTCCGGTGGAAATAGTTCATCCAGCCAGGGCATCASCCCCAGCACAGGAATSCCGGTGTGGGCCTCCAGCCAGCGGCGSCCYTCATCAAACAGTTCGCGGCGGCCGCGAAARCGGTTGATCAGCAGCCCGCGAATTAACGGACGCTCCACCGGCCGCAGCAGCGCCAAGGTGCCCACCAGCTGAGCGAACACGCCACCGCGCTCGATATCGGCTACCAAAATGCAATTTGCTCGCAAATATTGAGCTAGGCGCAGGTTTGTTAGATCCCGGGATTGCAGATTTACCTCAACAGGGCTGCCGGCCCCCTCGAGCACCAAGCGTCCGCCGGGGTGRGTTGCCTGCAGTTCGCTAAGKCCCTGGCGGATTGCCGCCCAACCGGGTTTGAACCAGTCGCGGTAATAGTGCTCAGCGCGGGCCTGCCCCACTGATACACCTAGATGAATTAACTCACTGGTGGAATCACCCTGGGGTTTTAAAAGCACTGGATTCATGCTGTGGTGGGGCWCCAGCCCAGCCGCCCAGGCTTGCAGCGCCTGGGAGTAGGCCATCTCGCCACCGGTTTGATCCACCCAGGCGTTATTGCTCATGTTTTGCCCTTTAAAAGGCAGCGGTTTTTCTCCGCGACGCTGCAATACCCGGCAAAGGGCAGCCGTCATCAATGATTTGCCCGCACCACTGCTGGTGCCAAGCACCATTAAGGGGGTGRGTTGATTAGGGGTTTTCATTACTTAGCAACGCTGCTGGCAACAAACCAGGCCTCTAATTCAGGCCAAGCCAACAATCCACCAGCCAGTTGCTGAATTTTTTGAACAACTGCTGCGTTGGAAGCTTTAAAAGCAAAGCCGTTGAGTCCAAGAAACACAACCGCAACCAAAAAGCCAGTTCTTTTGTTGCCATCGCTAAATGGATGCCCCACAACAATCGCTTCTGCATGGGCAGCTGCAATTAGGGGGATTGAAGTTAATTCTCCAAAACTCCAGCGCTGCTTTGGGCGAGCTAGGGCTGAACACAAGGCTGAATCTGAGCGCATTCCCTGCAGCCCCCCGTGCTCAAGAATTTGTTGATGATGAATTGCAATAAMAGCTGCTTCAGGTACCCAACGGGGCTCTGAAGGCAGGTTCATTGAGCCAATTGGCGCAGGGCTGGTTGATATGAGCGAGCCGCTTCTGAGGCAAGGGCCAGTGCCTCTTGCAGGGTTGGGTTGAAAGGTGAGAGTAAAATGCCCTGCTCGGTTTCAATAGCTTCGATTCGATCTCCTGGAGCGAGATGAAATCTACGAGCCATTTCACTTGGAATGGTTGCGCTCACAGATCCACCAGATCTACGCARGGTAACTTCCATTGTTATTGCGCCCATAGGAGTAGCACATTAATGCTACAGGCTGAACTGCTCAAAGCCTCGGCCAGTGGCGCCGGAGCCAATGGCGCAGGCGCCGTAGTTTTGTTGCTGAGGGAATTTCCCCTGGCCACATGAGGAGAACCTGTTTACCCATGGGTGTTAAACGCACTCGATGGGTTAAGCCCTGGCCATCAACTTCGCGTCGCAACACACCTAATTTGATCAACCAACAAAAAATATTTTCAGTGGCATCTGCATTGAGATCGGCTTTGCACCAGCTCCGTTGCGCGCAAAC
>NZ_PXVC01000015.1 GCF_003011125.1 Synechococcus lacustris str. Tous
GCCACCGGCACCTGGCCCGGTGTGCGCAGGTCGTAGCTGCCGGAAACCCGTTGCGGCAGCTGTTGCGCCGCAAAACTCAACCTCAGCGATAGGCCGTCGTCGCTCACCACCGGCGTTGGCACCTGCCTGCCCTGCACCGGTGCCACCGACAGCACAAAGCGATTGCCACTGCCCTCAAGCACCACCGAGGCAAAACCCACCTCAGGCAATGCCAATTGCCTTATCCCATTGGCTAGCTGCACCTCCTTGCTGGTTGTTATCTCCACCTCCAAACCCATTCCCTTTTGACCAATGCGCACCTCCGCATTTGGACCCATCCCATCCAACAGCAACTGCACCGCGCCACCAGTGCGCAACACCCTTAAATCAGCCGCTGGTGCCGCCCAGGCCACCATCTGCATCGATTCCGGTGCCAGCAGCAGCCCCAGGCTTACCGCCATAAAGGCGCGCGCGGCATTCATTGAATAATTATCAGCCCGCGGATAATATCGATTWGATCARGGTTGCACCAGTGGCTGATAGGCCGTGAGCGTGAATTTCAACGTGGTTGTGGCAGCAGCTTTTRGATCTGCTTTTTGCCCCTCCAGTGATAAGTCACTGATCACMAGCAGCGGCGTTAACCATTCCAGCCTTCTTAAAAAGCTCAATAAATTTGGATAGCTGCCCTGCACCACCAGCAGCTGCTGATCTTTCTTAATGCCTTCACCAAGCAATGGATCAGCAGCAGATTTTGCTGCMGTTGTTTGTGGTTCRTAGCTCTCTAAACTCACCTCTGCTTTTGCTGCTTCTGCTCCCAATTGGCTCAATAGTGTTGCCAATGAACGGTTGCCAGCAACCAATTCCACCAGCTTTTTTTGTTGCCCCTTAGAGCGGGCTTCCTGTTGCAACAACCTGCCCTTTCCCCGCACCAGCCCTGGCAGGGCAGCTCTTTTATTTAGGTTTTCCTTTTCTAATTTTTCTAATTCCTGCAATTTATTTGCCGCCGGCACTAGGGCAAAGCCCGCAATAGCACCCGATAAAACAATGCCGGCCAACACCGGCAGCAGCAGTAATGCCCGTTCAGGGGTAATAAAACTCCATCCCTTACTGGCTTGATCCGGTTGAAAATTTGTCATGGCAATAACCCCAGCTGCTTGATTGCTTCCACCCGCGCCGCCATCCCCAAAGCACCCAACTGCTGCAATGGAAAACCTTTCTGCGCTTTGCTGTTATCAAAATCTGCTATTAATTCAAAACCCACCACCTCCATTTGTTCTTTCGCACTGCTTGCCTGTTCCTGTTGCGCTTTTTTTAAACGCACTGGTTTTTTAAAAAATAATGATTCCGCCATTGCTAATTGCAAAATATTGATCCGCTCAAATGCCGCTGGCGCCTGCGCCTGGCCCTTAAGGCTAAAAGTGCCGCTATCAGCCCGGGCGGTTTGCAGTTGCACCCCCTGCGGCGTTAATGCAGCTAATGCTGTTAAAAATGCCGAGGAAGATCGCACCGCAAGTAACCCATCCACCAAGCTTTTATTGGCTTGGTTCAACTTCAACACCTGGCYCTGCAATTTGATATTTCCCTGCAACAGTGAATCRTGCAAATTTGCATCCGGYTGCAGCTCCAGCACAGAAGCCTGCAATTGTTGTTGCCGCCAAACCATGCCCGCCCCCACCAGCAACACCACAGCCAATGGCACCAGCCCATAGGCAGCACCTTTAGTGAGCAATTGCTTTGGCGACACCAGCGGTTTAGGGCTAAGCCCCAACTCCTCCCGCCGTTGCCGCAGCAGATCTACCTGTAGGTGTTCAGCCATCTGCGATGCGTTGCGCCGTGCCTATGAGGCCGGCGAATGCTGCATCTGTCAATGGATCAGCGCTAAAAGCCSTTGCTAATGGCGCTAATTGCAACTCCYTCTTGCTGCTTTTTTGCAATCCCTCTAGCAAGCCCGGCTCCAATAATTCGCTACCCACCAGCCACAGGGGCTGCTGCTGCAACCGCTTTTGCCCATCCTCCAAGCGCTGCAGCAAGCCATTCAGTTCCTCCATAAAACCAGCCCCCAGCGCTGGCCCCATGCAATGGCGATACACAGGCTGCCCCCCCTGCCAAAACGTAAATAGCGATGCACTGGCCTGGAGATCAAGCAAAAGGCAATCAGCTGCTTTTGGATCACCCAATTCGATGCCAAGGGCCCGCARCTGSGCTAATTCGGCCACCTCKAGGAAATCCAGCTCCAAATCAGCAATCGCAAATASCTCAATCCAGCAATCAATCRTTTCGCTTTTGTTCAACAATGCCARCCACTCCCCAGGCCCAGCCATGGGCAGCWGCTGCAGCAACCGCCATTCCGTTTGGCCACTGGGTAATAACGCCGCGGCCGAGCGCAAATTCAAACCCGCCTGCAACACCAAATCACCTAATAAATCACCTAGCGCCGCTGCTTTTTGCGGCACACCAGCCACCACTAACCCCGCCGGCAGGGGCGCCAGSTCAGCGGCACTGGCCCCCGGCTGCCACAGGGCGATATGGCGATCATTTATTTCCACCGCTGCCGTGCCCCAACGGTTCAAACGCCTCCAGATCGGTGCAATCGCAAAAGCTGAATCACTTAACAGGCTTCCAAACACAACATTGCGGCAAACACCCCTTCAACATTCCCCAGCYAGCCAAGGCAATTCACAACCCACCGCCGCTTGGATTGATGCCAACCCATGGYGATCCAACTGTTGCTGCAACCCAGCCAAAATCCATGGCACCAATTCAGGGCCCCGATAAATCCAACCCGTATAAAGCTGCACCARGCTGGCCCCYGCTGCAATYCGTTCCCAGGCGGTTTCAGCGCTATCGATKCCACCCACTCCGATCAAGGGCAGTTGCGGCCCTGCATTAGCCCTTAAACAACGCAACACCTCCAGCGCCCGTTTACGCAATGGCGCACCGCTCAAGCCACCGGCTTCCTCCGCCAGGGTGCGGCCCGTTTGCGGCAACAGCCTTTCGCCAAGGCCAAAGCGATCCAGGCTGGTGTTAGTGGCAATCAGCGCTGCYAGGCCTTCGTCGTAGGCCAAGCGCGCCACCGCTGCAATTGCTTCATCCGTTAAATCCGGGGCGATCTTCACCAGCAATGGCGGGCAGGCAGGTTGGCGCCTTAGCTGCTCCACCAATTGCCGCAASAGGTTTTCATCCTGCAATTGCCTTAGGCCTGGGGTATTTGGCGACGACACATTGATCACCACATAATCRGCAAATGGTGCAAGCAGCGCCAGGGAATCGGCGTAGTCGTGGGCTGCTCGCTCAAGGGGCACCAGCTTTGATTTACCCAGGTTCAAACCCAACACCGCTGGCCGCTGGCCCACAGCCCCCAGCTGTTGCCGCTCCAAAAGCTTGGCTACCGCYGCCGCACCTTGGTTGTTGAAACCCATGCGATTTAAGGCTGCCTGCTCCTTTGCCAAGCGAAATAGGCGTGGCTTTGGATTGCCGGCCTGGGCAAGGGCCGTAACGGTGCCTAATTCAGCAAAACCAAAGCCAAAGTGATGCCAAATGCCAGCTGCCTCGGCGTTTTTATCAAAACCAGCAGCTAAACCCACTGGATTTTTAAAACAACAACCAAATAGGTTTTGCTCAAAACGTGGATCATGCAGTTGCAGGCTGCGTTCCATCGCCCCTAGGGCCGCAGCCATGGGGGCCAGCTGCCGCCAACGGCTGGCCTGGGCCAAGGCCTTCAGCGTTAAACCACTAAGCCATTCAGCATCAGCGCCTTCATCAGCTGCTAACAGGGGGCCAAAAAACCTTTGCCAGGGATCGAGCTGCTGTTTAGCCATCTTTATTGCTGCTCCTGGCGCTCAAGCCGCCAGCCGCCTTCCTGTTGGGGTGCCACGCGCCAATCACGCCAGGTGATTGCTGTTTCCCTATTTTCAAAGGCCGCCAATGGTTGTTCCAGCAACTGRGCTATTTCCACCGTTTTTAATAAATAACCACCCTGGGCAAGGCGATCGGCCAGYTCCAGGCGCGTTAGCAATTCTTTTAATGGCGCAGGGGCAAGATCTTGATCTTTAGCTGTTGTTTTTAGCTGTTCTTGATCCGGAATTGCTTCCTTGCGGGAATAGGCCACTGCAATTGCATCGCAACGGTCGTTGTCGGGGTCGCCGCTGTGGCCCTTCACATATGCCAAAGCCACATCAGCAAGGCGCGCGCCATCAAGGGCTTCCCATAGGTCGCGATTTAATACGGCTCCTCCGGCTGYGGTGCGCCAACCTTTGCGTTTCCAGCCCGGCAGCCATTTGCTAAAGCCATCGATCACATATTTGCTATCGGTGCGGATTGTTAAAGCTGGATCCCTTGGTAACTCYTTAAGGCGCTGCAATAGGGCATGGCAGGCGGTGAGTTCCATGCGGTTGTTGGTGGTGTGGGCTTCAAAACCACCCATTTCCTCCACCGTGCCATCGCTATAGCGCAGCAAACAACCCCAACCACCGGGCCCTGGATTACCCCTGCAGGCACCATCACAGGCAGCAGCCACCACCTTTCGGTACAAAGGGGTGCTGGTTGAACTTGAAATTGTGTTCTGCATAGGCCGAACCTACCGGGGGCTGGATCTCTTCAGCAGCGGTGTGGTGCTGCTGGCCCAGTTGTTTAGCAGCAGCCCCCTGGATCAACAACGCTTTCAAGTGTTGGCYCAACCATTGCGGGARGGGGGCTGGAAATTATTGGTGTTGGAACAGCTAAAACCAAGCCCCGCCTGCTGGCGAGTGCGCAGTGATGGGCTGGTGAGCCCAAGTTTGGTGCGCTTTGATTTTTCTGGCATCTGCAAYCGCTATATCGATAGCAATGGCTATTCCCTACGCATAAATCAAAAAGATYTWGCWACTTCCCACAGCCTGCAATTARTCCAGGAGGGCAGRAATTTATTACTGCTCGGCRTMCCGCAAGCCACGGGCAGCGCCCTGGTGGTGGCCAGTGCAGCGATCAACAACAAGGTGGGTAATGATGGCTTTTTAGCCCTGCAACTGGCGCCTGGCTGGCAATTAAGCCGCCGCACCTACAACGGCCAAGGGCTAAGCCATATTTATTTTTCAACCACTAAAACCAGCAGCAGCCCGCCACCGCCGCCAATCACACCCCGTGTAGATACGCCAAGGGGAGTGGTGCCAATCCGGGTTATCCCCTACAKGCCAATGCAATAACCGTCCAGCTGGGCAGTGCATTATTCATTCGCGGGGTAATTTATKCAGGTGTGAGGAGTGAGGACTCCACCAGGGTCGAAACAAGGCCAGACTCCTGGGAAAGTCCACACCCGAAGGTCCTGCTTAGCAGGGCCTTTTTTTTGTCAATAAAAAACCCCTGCAWTGCAGGGGTTTGCTGGCCTGAAATCAGGGCAAGATCACTTGATCGTAACCTTGGCACCCACTTCTTCCAGGGCCTTTTTAAGGGTTTCAGCGGCATCTTTAGCGATGCCTTCCTTAACGGGTGTTGGAGCTGCTTCCACCAAAGTTTTAGCTTCAGACAAGCCAAGGCCAGTGGCCTCACGCACAGCCTTCAGCACTTTGATCTTGGCGGCCGCATCGAAGCCATCAAGGATGACATCGAATTCGGTTTTCTCTTCAACAGCTTCAGCGGCRGCAGCCGGTGCAGCCATCATCACGGCGCCAGCAGATGCGGCGGCGGATACGCCAAAGGCCTCTTCAATCTGCTTAACCAGCTCGGAAGCTTCAAGCAGTGAAAGGGTCTTTAACGACTCAAGGATTTGGTCGGTTTTTGTAGACATGGTTAGGAGAGCAACAGAACGGGTGATCGGCGGATCTCAGCTGGCTTCGCCATCGGCGTGCTGTTTGAGCGCCCGGGCAAGGCCGGAAGGTACCTCGTTGATGCCCACTGCCAACTGGGTGGCAACGGCATTGATAGCCCCTGCAATCTGGGCGATAAGCACCTCCTTAGAGGGCAGGTCGCCGATTGCCTTGATGTCGTTTTGACTAAGCAGGCGGCCTTCATATAGGCCACCCTTCAATTCCGACTTCTTGCGGTCTTTTTGGAAAGACTGCACAGCTTTAACAGCACTACCAACATCGCCCTTAACAAGAACGAAGGCGTTGGTGCCGTTAAGCAGGGATTCGAGGTGACTCCAAGTGCTGTCGCCATCGATGGCGCGGCGCATCAAGGTGTTTTTAGTTACCTTGCAAACGCTGTTTGCTGCAGCTAAACGACCGCGAAGGTCGCCCAACTCCTTGATGGAGAGGCCGCAATAATCGAGCACTAGAGCCATTTCCGACTCACCGAGCAACTGCTTGAGTTCCTCGACGATCTGTTGCTTGTCCTCCAGCGTGCGGCCCATAGGTTGGAACGGATCAGGGGGAACAAGCTGGGCATTGCACACCGTTGGGAGGTAGCAACACCGATCCACTCCCTGATAGGGGGAAAACCGCTGAGCAAACCTCGGCAGGACTTATGGAATCCGCAAGGAAACCACCTGCTGTCTTCGGTTGCGGCAGGAACCAGGGAAATCCCCCAGAACCCCACGCTGGGCGCAAAGCCCTATTCCGGAAAACCGGAATTTAATAATTTAGCAGAGCAGCTAAGGCTCATTCACCAAATTTGAGGTCTTGCAGGGCAGACACATCCACTTCCACCGATGGGCCCATGGTGGATGTTATGTAGAGGCTTTTCCAATAACGGCCCTTAGCGCCACTTGGTTTGTTGCGATCTACGGTTTCTTGCACCGCCTTGAGATTCTCAAGCAGATCCTCAGGGGTAAAGCTTGCTTTACCGAATTGCACGTGCACGATGCCGCTGCGATCGGCCCGGAATTCCAACTTACCGGCCTTGAATTCAGCRATGGCACCCGCTAAATCGGTGGTAACGGTGCCGGTTTTGGGATTTGGCATCAAACCCCTGGGGCCAAGCACCCGGCCCAATTTGGCCACTTTCGGCATCATGTCTGGGGTGGCGATCAAYAGATCGAAATCCATGGCCCCACCAGCGATCGTATCCACCAATTCCTCATCACCCACCAGGTGGGCGCCGGCTGCTTTTGCTTCCGCCACCTTTTCACCCCTGGTGATCACAGCGATGCGGATATTGCGACCAGTGCCCTTTGGCAAAGCAACGGTGGTGCGCAACTGCTGATCGGTGTATTTGGGGTCGATGCCGAGGCGCACATGGGCCTCGAGGGTTTCATCAAATTTTGCGGTGGCGTTGGTTTTTACCAGGGCCACGGCCTCCAGCGGTGCATAGGGGCGGGGCTCGATGGCGGCCGCTGCAACGCGAAGGCGTTTTGAGAGGGTTTTCATGGATTTAATGGGGTGCAGGCGAAACCAATGGCTTCTCCCCCAGCGAGGGTGAATGGGTGATTAAGGAGCTCAGTCGGTAACGGCAACGCCCATGTTGCGGGCGGTGCCGGCGATGATCCGCATGGCGGATTCAACGCTGCTGCAATTGAGATCAGGCAACTTTGTGGTGGCGATCTCTTGGAGTTGGGCCTTGGAGATGGAACCCACCTTTCCCTTGGAAGATTGGGGTGCACCCTTTTCAATGCCGGCAGCTTTGCTGATCAGCACRGAAGCGGGAGGCGTTTTAGTGATGAAGGTGAAACTGCGGTCTTCAAAAACCGAAATTTCAACCGGGATCACATAACCAACCTTGTCTTGGGTACGGGCGTTGTACTCCTTGCAAAAGGCCATGATGTTTACCCCGTGCTGACCGAGGGCAGGACCCACGGGCGGTGCAGGGTTGGCCTTGCCGGCCTGAAGGGCCAGCTTGATGACGGCAGTGACTTTTTTAGCCATCGGCTACGAAACGCGGAACATTGCTGCGGTGCACCTTCGACGGCGCTATGGCGGTGGTAACCCACCGCCGATGGCCGCCCCCCGCAGCGGGGCGGCCCGGAGGATCAGTTGTCTTTACTGATCTGACCAAACTCCAATTCCACCGGGGTTTCCCGGCCAAAAATCGAAAGCAACGCCTTCAATTTGCTGCGGTCGCCTGAAATCTCGATCACTTCACCTTGGAAATCCTTAAACGGCCCAGCGGTAACCGTGATCCGATCGCCCTCGCTGAGATCTACCTTCACCACTGCCTTCTTCTCTTGGGCCCGCTTAAAGATCCGGTTCACCTCAGTGAGGCTTARGGGCCGTGGCTTGATCCTGCCCCTGGCGCGGCCGGTGGTRCGGCGCTCCTCATGGCCCACAAAGTTGATCACGTTTGGGGTGCTGCGCACCGCCTGCTCCGTGTCTTCATCCATCACCATGCGGATCAACACATAGCCGGGGAAAACCTTTTCCTCCGTGCTTTGGCGAGAGCCGTCTTTTTTAATTTTTATCGCCGGTGTTTGCGGTATTTCGATCTCCAAAATTCGATTTGAAACGCCAAGGGTGAGGGCCCGTTGCTCAAGGGTGGCCTTCACTTTTTTCTCGCAACTGGAGGCCACCTGCACCGCATACCAACGGGCTACCGCAGGGCGGGCACTCGCCTCTTCCTCTTCAGCCGTTTCAACGGGCAAATCGCTGGCTTCCAGCTCGGGCAGCGCCTCAAGGCTGGTATCCAGATCAGTGATGGTTTCGGTGAGCTCAGACAAGGGTGCAGTCAACGGAATAGCAGCTGGGACAGCCAATGGAAGAAACGATCAAGGGAGGCGATGGCAGCCGCTGAGATGGTCACCATCAACAAAACAGCAACGGATTCACTGATCAGTTGCTGGCGGCTGGGCCACACCACCCGACGCAGTTCAGCAATGGTGGATTCAATCCAACCACCGGGGCCTGAACCCTGGGGGCTAGGGGGCTCTGGCACCACTGCCTTAGCAGGCAAACCAGCAGCATCCACCACCATGCCCTCAGGGGCGGTGGGGTTACCAGGTTGATTGGGCTGGCTAAAAACCACAATCCTCCAACCTGCAAACAGCCACCCTACATAACAGGGCGAAAACTTGGCAGATCCGCTTCCATTTCCACCAATACGGCGCGGGCAGCGCTGAACTTTTCCTCCAGCATCGCCGTTGCCAATGGGTTCTCCAATTGGCGCCGCAGCAGCCGCCGCAGGGGGCGGGCCCCATATTCAGGGTCGTAGCTTTCCCGCGCCAGCCAGGCCACCACCGCTTCCTGCACCTGCAATTCCAAGCCCTGTTCCTGGAGCAGTGCCTGCAATTCCCGCAACTGCAGGCGCACGATCGGTTCCAGGTCTTCTGGTTGCAGCGGCCTAAAGCGGATTAATTCATCGATGCGATTAAGAAATTCAGGCCGGAAATGGGCCGCCAAGCTTTTATCAACTTCCGCATCCAAGGCATCGCTATTGCCATCGCGGGCATGGCTGAGGATCGCCCGGCTAGCCAAATTGCTGGTCATCACCACAACGGTGTGGCGGAAATCAACGCTGCGGCCCTGGGAATCGCTCAGCCTTCCATCATCAAGCACCTGCAGCAAAAGRTTGAACACATCGGGATGGGCYTTYTCCACCTCATCCAGCAACACCACCGCATAGGGCCGTTGCCGCACCGCTTCTGTGAGTTGGCCGCCCTCCTCGTAGCCCACATAGCCGGGGGGCGCACCGATTAAACGGGCCACGGCATTGCGYTCCATAAATTCGCTCATATCAAGCCGCACCAGCGCATCTTCTTGATCAAACAAACAGGCGGCCAAGCTGCGGGCCAGCTCCGTTTTTCCCACGCCCGTGGGGCCCATAAACAAAAAGGAACCCACCGGCCGGCGCGGATCCTTCATGCCTGCCCTAGCMCGGCGGATTGCAGCCGCCACCGCCGCCACCGCCTCTGCTTGCCCCAACACCTTTTCGCCTAGCCGTTGCTCCAACTCCAATAACTTCTGCCTTTCACCGGCTAGCAAGCGCTGKATCGGAATGCCGGTGGTGCGGGCCACCACATCGGCGATATCACCCTCCTGCACCTGATCGCGCAGCAGGCGCCCCCCCTGTTGGATCACCTGTTCAAGGGCTTGGCGGCGCTTTTGCACATCGTGCTCAAGCTCCACCTGCAASCGGGCCATCTCCTCCCAATTGGTGAGCCGTTCCGCTTCATTGATGCCGTGGCGTAGTTCCTCCTCCCGCTGTTGCAACTGGCGTAGTTCCTGCAGCTGTTCCCTTTCCTGCTGCCATTGGTCTTGCAAGGCTTCAAGCCGATCTAAGGCTTCATTGCGCCGTTGTTGGTGCTGAATGGCTTCTGGGTTTGGGCCCTGTTCAGCCGCCAGWAGGGCCCGCTCCACCCGCCGCAGTTCAGCTTCCGMCTGTTCCACCAGGGCTGGTTTRGAGGTGGCCTCCATCTTTAATTCCGCCGCYGCTTCATCGATTAGATCGATCGCCTTATCGGGTAAGCAACGGTCGCTGATGTAGCGATCAGCAAGCCGTACCGCCGCCTCAAGGGCGCCATCGCTGAGGCTCACCCCATGGTGCAACTCATAGCGCTCCCGCACCCCCCGCAAGATTTCAAGCGACACCTCAAGGCTTGGTTCCTTAATCAGCAATTGCTGGAAGCGGCGATTTAAAACCGGATCCTTTTCCAAGGTGCGGCGATATTCCTCAATGGTGGTGGCGCCAATGCAGCGCAATTCRCCGCGGGCYAGGGCTGGTTTCAGCACACTGCCGGCATCGGCGCCAGCGCGATCGCCATTAACGAGCGTGTGCAATTCATCGATAAATAACACCACCCCCTCTGGCCCCTCATCGGCGGCGGCAATGTCGTTAAGCACCTGCCGCAACCGTTCCTCAAATTGACCGCGGTATTTAGCGCCGGCGATCAAGGCACCGAGATCCAAAGAAATCAARCGGCGACCCTTAAGCGAATCGGGCACCTCACCGGCCACGATGCGCTGGGCTAACAATTCAGCGATGGCRGTTTTACCAACCCCCGCTTCACCGATCAAAACCGGATTGTTTTTACTGCGCCTTGAAAGCACCTGAATTAAGCGGCGAATCTCGCTATCGCGGCCGATGACCGGATCTAATTCACCCTTACGGGCAAGGGCCGTGAGGTCGCGGCCGTAYTGATCAAGGGCTGATGGTTCCGGTTGTAGTTGTTCTAGTTTTGCTTGATCTAATTTTGATTGTTCAAATTGTTGTTGATTAACGGGCAATTGTTCGGCTGGTTTGTTTTCAACCGGCTGCTGCAACTGRCCAAATAGGTCGGCGCCAATGCGCGGTTCCGTTTGCAATRCCTGCCAAAGGTGGGAGCCATCAATGCGGCGCAATCCCTGCCGCTCCCGGGCCTGATCAGCGCCATCAAGCAATAGCTCAAGGGCTTCYCCCACATAAAGCGTATTGCTGCTGCGGGTGGGCTGCTGGGCGCAAAAATCATCAACGGCATCCAGCAGGTTGGCCTGGTTGAAGCCATAGGGCGCCATCAATTCAGCGCAGCGGGGTTCCTCCAGAAATGCCTGCAGCAAATGCTCCACATCCAGCTCCCCATGGCGCCAGCGGCGGGCCTGGTCCTGGGCTGCYAAMAGCAAATCCCAGGCCAGATCAGTGAACTGATCCGGAGCTGTGGTGAGGCTGAAGGAAGCGTTTGAGGAACCCATCAATTCAACTTTTCTGCTGAATCAGTTCAATCTTGTAGCCATCGGGATCTTCCACAAAAGCGATCACCGTGGTGCCGTGTTTCATCGCACCGGGTTCCCTCACTATTTTGCCGCCCTTGGTGCGGATCATTTCACAGGTTTCGTTGATGTTGCTAACGCCAAGGGCGATATGGCCATAGCCGGCACCAAGGTTGTAGCTGCTGGTGTCCCAGTTGTGGGTGAGTTCCAACACAGTGTTGTTCTCTTCAGGGCCATAACCCAAAAACGCCAAKGTGAAGCGACCGCTGGGATATTCCTTGCGGCGCAATAGATCCATCCCTAAAACCTCGGTGTAGAAAGCGATAGATCGCTCCAAATCACCAACCCGCAACATCATGTGAAGCAAACGCATTTACTTATGTGCCTGTGGTTGCGGCCATTGTGGCGCTCTTATCTGCATAATGACCCCGCTTGGCTTGAACCCTGTGTTCGATTCTCTCGACCTTGTGATCGACACGGTGGTGGCACGGGAGGTTCTTGATTCCCGCGGCACCCCAACGGTGGAGGCAGAGGTTTTATTGGAAGGTGGCGCCAGCGGCAGGGCCATGGTTCCCAGYGGCGCCAGCACCGGTGCCCATGAGGCCCATGAATTGCGCGATGGCAACAGCCAGCGTTATTTCGGCAAAGGCGTAACCCAAGCKGTTGCCAACGTGGAGGAGCGGATCGCCCCGGCCCTTTGCGGTTTGATGGCCCTCGACCAAAGCGCTGTGGATGCAGCCATGGCCGAACTCGATGGCAGCGACAACAAATCATCCCTAGGGGCAAATGCGGTGTTGGCGGTGAGCCTCGCCGTGGCCCGCGCCGCCGCCAATGGCGTTGGCTTGCCSCTCTATCGCTACCTGGGGGGCCCGTCAGCCACGCTGCTGCCGGTGCCCTTGATGAATGTGATCAACGGTGGTGCCCATGCCACCAATAACCTCGATTTCCAGGAATTCATGGTGGTGCCCCACGGGGCAGATAGCTTCCGTGAAGCCCTGCGCATGGGCGCCGAGGTGTTCCACACCCTCAAGGGTTTATTGAACGAAAAGGGACTATCAACAGCTGTTGGTGATGAGGGTGGATTTGCACCTGATTTAGATAACAATGATGCAGCTGCTGCACTATTAATTSAGGCGATTGAAAAAGCTGGATATAAAGCTGGCGATCAAATTTCCCTAGCCCTTGATGTGGCTAGCACCGAATTTTTTAGCAATGGCAGCTATAGCTTTGGCGGCAATAGCTACAGCAGCGCTGAAATGGTCGACCAGTTAGCGCAACTGGTTAGCCGCTATCCAATCRTTTCTGTTGAAGATGGCATCGCTGAAGATGAYTGGGATGGCTGGAARCTATTAACCGATCGGCTCGGCAGCAATGTGCAGCTGGTAGGTGATGATTTATTTGTTACCAATAGCTCTAGATTGCAACGGGGCATCGATCTAGGCATTGCCAATTCAATTTTAATTAAAGTGAATCAAATCGGTTCCTTAACTGAAACATTGCAAGCGATTGATCTTGCCAATCGCGCCGGTTACACCAGTGTTATTAGCCACCGCAGTGGTGAAACAGAAGACACCACCATCGCCGACCTAGCCGTKGCCACCAGGGCGGGTCAAATCAAAACCGGTTCCCTCAGCCGCTCCGAGCGCATCGCTAAATACAACCAGCTGCTGCGCATTGAAGATGAGCTGGGCGGCCAGGCGATCTACGCCGGCAGGGAAGGCAGGGGTCCCCGCGGCCGCCGCTGAWTCAACTAAGCCTATCCAGCCTTAAATCCCGGGCGATCCGGCCCGAAAGCCGCAACCAACCCCAGGCCACCGGTAGGGCACCAACMCCTGGCAGCAGKGCCRAAGCCGGCCTRGCGCCGGCGGCAAGCACCGCCGCTGCTATGGCCAATGCCCCSAGCAGCACCGCYTGACCACTTAATTGCTGGCTAAGGGCTAAGCGGCGCAGCAGGCGATCRCTTTCACCAGCRCGGATTTGAAGTTGCAGRTCCCCCTGCTCCAGCCGSGCTAGGCCTTCATCCAAACGCTTGGGTAAACCCAAGGCCCTGGTGCTTACCTGGGCCGCTTGACGGGAGAGGTCGTTGAATAATTCCGAAGGGCCGGATCCACTGGAGGTCATTAARGGCAGTAGATAGGGCTTTGCTATCGCCACCAAGCTAAAGCCAGGATCAAGGCTGCGGCCAACCCCCTCAAATGTTGATAGGGCCCGCAGCACAAAGATCAATTCCACCGGTAGGCGAAARGGCTGGCCATAAACCAAGTCGTAAAGGTCGGCGGAAATCCGCTGCAATATCTCACCGCTAAAAGGAGGTGTGAGGGCTTCCTCAAGCATCACCCGCACCAGMCGCCGCACCGGRCCTGGATCGATGCCAGCTTCTATAACTCCCGCCTGTTGCAGTTCCTGCACCAAGCCAGCTGCATCCCTGAGGGCCGCCGCCCGCACCATGGCCCCAAGGCGCCGCCGCAACCGTGGTGACACCTGACCCATCATGCCGAAGTCGTAATAGATCAAGCCGCCATCAGCAGCTACGGCCAAGTTGCCCGGGTGGGGATCAGCATGGAAAAAACCAAACCGCACCAATTGCTGCAGGTAGCTGGTGGCACCCAGTTCAGCCACTGCTGTTGGATCAATACCTTCCGCTATTAATTGCTCSCGGTTGGTGATCTTGATGCCGGGCAGGTAATCGAGGCAAAGCACCCGTTGGCTCGATAGTTCCCACACCACCGCTGGAATYCGGATTTGAGGATCCTCTAAAAATTGCTGACGAAAGCGGGCTGCATGTTCTGCCTCGATGCGGAAATCAAGCTCCCGCAGCAGCACCCGTTGGCATTCCTTTGCCATCGCCACCCAATCCCTACCCCTGCCCCAACTGGGATGGCGCTGCAATAGGGCCGCCACYTGAGCCATCACCACTAAATCAAGCCGRAATAAAAATTCCAAGCCGGGGCGCTGCACCTTGAGCACCACATCACGGCCACTGCGCAAACGGGCGCGATGCACTTGGGCAAGGCTGGCGGAACCCAATGGTTCGGCATCGATCTCAACGATTTCCTGGCAGCGGGGCCCCAATTCCTTTTCCAGCCGTTGTTCCACCTGGCTGAAGGGGAAAGGCGGCACACGATCCTGCAGCCGCGCCAATTCCTCCACCCATGCAGCCGGCAGGATGTCGGGGCGAGCCGATAGCAAYTGGCCCAATTTGATRAAGGCAGAACCCAATGCCAAAAGGGTTTCCACCAACCACTGGGCTAGGCGCTGGCTGCGGCGTAGGCGCCGCTGTTCCGTGATGCCGCCGATGTAAGTGAAGGCTTGGCCATCCCACCAAAGCCGYGCCAGCAAGAGCAACACCACCCGCCARATGCGCAGGGAACGCCAAAAACTGCGCACTGCCARCTTCAAACCTGGTCCTCTARTAAACGGTTGAAACTGGCCACCTGTTCGCGTAAACCATCAACCTGTTCCTGCAGGCCAGTGGGGGCATCTGTTGWKGGGGAGGCASTTGGATTGCCATCGAGGCGATCGGCCTCAGCCTGCACCTCCTCCCAAAAAAGTTGCAGGTCGGTTCTTATTTTTTGGGGTGCATCTTGAGCTAAAAGRCTTARTTGGGCAGCGGCATCGATGGCRCTRCTGCTGGCCCTAGCTGCTAGCCGATTTAAGGCAGCCTGCAAAAGCGTATCGGGGGTGCTCATGGCGGGGGAAGGGCTGGAGCAGATTCTGGCGCCATTGGTGGCTCAAGCGGGGGAACTACTGGTGGAGCCAATGGAGGAATTAGCTCYGGTGTGGCCAGCAAATCCACCCGATCYAAGCCRTAGCGCATGCGCAAACTCTCCAAACCGGTGCCGGGAAAGCTCTTTAGCTCAAATCTTTCGCCAAGCCGCACCAAATTGGCAAAGCGGCCRTCTAGCAAACGATGGGTAATGCCAAAAGTTAAACCAAAACACAAACCCACCAGCAACGGTGCTGAAGGATTCCAGGGATTGGGCCGTTTGCGTTTAGGAGTTGCCATCGGCAGTTTGCAACTGATCTGCTGGGATTGCTAARCGCAACAGGATCGGTGCCAAAAAGGTGGTGCCAATCACCATTATCAAAATTGCCGCCTCTAAAGAAGGTGTAAGCAAACCGGCAGTGGTGCCTAAACCAAGAAATATCAAACCCACCTCACCCCTGGGCATCATCCCYAAACCCACCACCAATCGGTTGGTGGGCACGGCACTAAGAAAACTCCAACCGGAGGCCAATTTGCCAAGGATGGCAACGGCAAACAGAAAAGCWGCCACCACCAGGCCGGCCCGGTTAGCTGGAGTAGTTGGATCCAACACCGATAAATCCATGGCGGTGCCGATCAACACAAAAAAGATCGTTGCGAATAGGGAAACCAAGGGTTTTACCGTTTCTTGAATCGCCTCTGTGTGGMKCGAACGGCTRAGGATCAAACCAGCGGCAAAGGCCCCTAAGGCAGCCTCTAAGCCAATGGCCGTAGCCCCAAAACAACACAAACAAAGCACCAGGAATGAGGCCACCACGATTTCACCTGGGGCCTTTAGGCGATCTACTARRWAATCAAAGGGRCGWGCTGCCGTGCGGCTAAGGCCAATGGCCGCAAGCACAAACAGCAATGCAGCTGCAACCAACTGCAGGATCGGGCCCATGCTCAAGCCCCCATCGCTGGCAAGGGCCACCACCACCGCCAGCACAACGATGCCGATGATGTCGTCRAGCACTGCAGCACCGATAACGATCTGCCCCTCCCGCGATCGCAACATGCCCAGCTCGCCAAACACACTGGCGGTAATGCCAATGCTGGTGGCTGTCATCGAGGCACCRGCAAACACTGCAGGCACCAAATCCACGTGGAATAAAGCCATCAGGCCGGCGGTGCCTAGGGCAAAGGGCAAGATCACCCCAGCCAAGGCAACGGTGCTGGCCTGCATCCCCACAGCGATTAACTCATCCAGTTCGCTCTCCAAACCGGTGAGAAATAACAATGAATARAGGCCGATGCTGGCCACCGCCTGCAGAAACGGATAGGTGCCATTTGAGATCTGATTCACCTGTTCACTGCTCACCTCCCCCAATTGGCCGGTGAGATTAAGCAGCCAGGGCGCCGTTGCCACACCACTTTCCGGCGGCACCACCAAATGCAACCCCGACACGCCAAGTAATACCCCCGCCAACAATTCACCAAGGATTGTGGGCAGCTGCAGCCGCACCATCAACTCCCCCAAAAGCCTTGCCGCCACGAGGATTAATAAAAAACGTCCCGCCACCACAAGRGTTGTGGCCTCCACAACGGCGTGGCTGTTAGCGAACAGAGGGGTCACTGAAGCCTGGGCCTTATCTGTGCTCCAAGTATCCGCTAACGGGGTGCTTAAAAAAGGCTTTGGCCACTCTTAACAGTTCTTTCCTGCGCCATCGCTACGGTTCAAGTAAGCCCTTGAACAGGTCATGAGCCAGCAACCTACGGAATTCAGCATGCCCACCCCCAGTTGCTACGCCGATCCAGAACGGAGTGGCCTTGGCGCAGGCGATTTATTTGCTGGTATCACTGAACATTTGTTTTTCACCCTGGGCAAGCTGGCCACTAATGCCACCCCCCACGACCTCTACATGGCCCTGAGCTATGCGGTGCGGGATCGACTAATGACCCGGTTCCTGGCGGGTAAGGARGCMTTRGCAAACCAACCCAGTAAAACCGTTGCCTAYTTATCAGCTGAATTTTTAATCGGCCCCCAACTGGGTAACAACCTGGTGATGCTGGGCATTGAAAAGGAGGCRGCTGAGGCGATTAGCCGCTTCAACAACAGCGATATTGCCAAGATCCTTGATGTGGAAGAAGAACCAGGGCTTGGTAATGGTGGCCTGGGTCGTTTAGCTGCTTGTTATATGGAATCGCTGGCCAGCCTGGAAGTGCCAGCTGTTGGTTATGGSATCCGCTATGAATTTGGCATTTTTGATCAATTGATCCGTGATGGCTGGCAGGTAGAAATCACCGATAAATGGCTTAAAGGTGGCTGGCCATGGGAATTAACCCATCCCGACCAAGCAGTGTTTGTTGGTTTYGGCGGACGCACCGAGGGCTACACCAACGAAAAAGGTGAATATCGCGCCCGCTGGATTCCMGCTGAACATGCAATCGGCATACCCCACGACGTGCCGGTTTTGGGATACAAAGTAAACACCTGCGACCGCCTGCGGCTATGGCGCGCTACCGCCAGTGAATCCTTTGATTTCTATTCATTCAATATTGGTGATTACTACGGTGCAGTAGAGGAAAAAGTTGGTTCTGAAACCCTTTCTAAGGTGCTTTATCCCAATGATGGCACCGATGAAGGCAGGCGCTTGCGTTTAAAGCAACAGCACTTCTTTGTTAGCTGCAGCCTGCAAGACATGCTGCGCAACTTGGATAAGCGCGGCATTCCTGCAACTGAATTCCCCCAGCATTGGGCGGTGCAATTAAACGACACCCACCCGGCCATCGCCGTGGCGGAATTAATGCGCCTCTTGCTTGATGATAAAAACCTGGAATGGGATGTGGCTTGGGATATAACAAGCCGCTCCTTGGCTTACACAAACCACACCCTGCTACCAGAAGCGCTGGAGAAATGGGGGCTGCATTTATTTGCAAGTTTGYTGCCAAGGCACCTGGAACTTATTTATGAGATCAACCGCCGTTTCCTGCAACAGGTGCGTTTAAARCACCCCGGYGACGACAGCATCCTGCGCAAACTATCGATCATTGATGAGGATGGCCATAAGGCAGTGCGCATGGCCCACCTTGCAACGGTTGGCGCCCACCATGTGAATGGCGTTGCCAGGCTGCACTCCGATTTAGTTAAAAGCAGCTTGATGCCGGAATTTGCAGCTTTATGGCCTGAAAAATTCACCAACGTAACCAATGGTGTTACACCAAGGCGTTGGATGGCCCTATGCAATCCACCCCTACGCAAACTACTTAATGATGCAATTGGTGATGGCTGGCTCCATAACCTAGATGAATTGCGCCAGCTGGAGCGCTATCAACATGATGATRGCTTCCTGCAGCATTGGGAGCAAACAAAACTTGGCGTAAAGCGCGATCTTGCCGCTTATATCCATAGCCACACCGGTGTGCTTGTGGATCCGGCTTCCCTATTTGATGTGCAGGTAAAACGAATCCATGAATATAAACGCCAACATCTAAATGCCCTGCAGGTTATCGCYCAATACCTGCGAATTAAGAATGGCCAAGGCGATGGCATTGCACCAAGAACAGTGCTGTTTGGYGGYAAGGCAGCCCCYGGCTACTACATGGCAAAACTGATTATTCGTTTTATTAATGGCATTGCTGAAACGGTTAATTCAGATCCGGATATGGATGGCCGCCTGCGGGTTGTGTTCCTGCCTGATTACAACGTGAAACTGGGTGAACGGGTTTATCCTGCCTCCGATCTATCTGAACAGATTTCCACTGCAGGTAAGGAGGCATCMGGCACTGGCAATATGAAATTTGCCATGAATGGTGCCTTAACTATCGGCACCCTGGATGGGGCCAATGTGGAAATCCGCGAACAGGTGGGAGCTGAAAACTTCTTCCTATTCGGACGCACCACACCGGAAATAGAAGAGCTGCGTCATCAGGGTTATCGCCCATGGGAAATCCTTGAAACCCTGCCTGAATTGCAACAGGTATTACATGTGATCGAACAGGGTCATTTCAGCAATGGCGATACCGAACTATTCCGGCCACTTGTGGATAACCTACGCGGCCAAGATCCGTTCTTCCTGTTTGCCGATTTTGCCTCCTATATGGATAGCCAAAATCAAGTGAGCCAGGCYTGGTCTAACCGCCAACATTGGAATCGCATGAGCCTATTAAATACTGCGCGGATGGGTTATTTCTCCTCCGACCGTTCAATCAAGGAATATTGCGAACATATTTGGAAAGCAACTCCATTTCCCATCACCATAAGCRCAGCAGCTRATAAGGAAATAAATTCCTAAATCARCTCAAATCGGGGGTTTGATGGAGCAAGCGGTTTAAACGTAAGCGGTCGGCATTGAGGGGATCAGGGGCTAGCTCACCAGCTAGCTCCTGGAATTTCTGTTCAACCGCTTCTGGTACACGCACATCAAAAATACGCTCCATCAACACTTCAATTGARAAAAGATGGGCRTTTACGTTTTCCAGATCAGCTAACGCTTGCTGCAGGCTTTCATCTTCCGCTGGCAATTCTTGGCCTGGGTTAGCGGCATCTGGCACTTTTTGGAGATCTTCCAAAACCCTGCCGGCCAGGGTGCGAAAAGCTTGYAGRGCAGCCCAATTTAATTCCTGCTGCTGACGCAGGCTGGGATTTTCCCTTATCAGCCGATCGTGTTCCCGGTAAAACCGCAGACAATCAGGGCATTGGCAGGGCTCTTCTGGCACCGTGCTCCCTTCTTCACCAAAACCCATCATGCCATCAGGCGGCTAATTGCCCATCGTCGTCTTCATATTCTGCCTCCTCTTGGCCGGCAGCAACGGGCAGGGGAATTTCAATGGTGCTAACCACCTGAATCACATCCCGCAGGCGCATGGCATCAGCAAACCAACCCATGGCCTGCTCCACATCACCCCTGCGTTCCGCATCACTGGCTTGATCCTCATGGGCTTCAGCAAGTAGGGCGAGCCAACACAAACTGCGGGCTTGCACTACGGAAAGATCTAATTCAGCGGGAGAATTTCCGGCGATGCGTTCACTTTCCTGTTGCACCAACAGGCGTAAACGCARATCGTGGAGCTGGGTCATGACTCCTTGGTGGCCGCACCTACGCTAGCTACGGTGGCAGGGATGCAACAGCCCACCACCTGTGGAGGTGGCGCAGCTTTATAAGATTCCGGCCCTTAATGTTCTAGCAACTTTTCCTTAATCCAATTGCTTCGTTAGTGGGTTTCGAGCTTTTTTGACCKCGGCAGAAGTAGAAGTAAGCCTGAGGCGATCAATACAAGCGTTAATAGMCCAAGCAGCAGGGAGTAGTAGGGCTGCAGATTGAGCACACCAAATTTCCCCGTGTGGATCTTTAACAACCAAAAGGCATCGATACCCTGCTCCAATAAAAGGCCGTATAGGGAACCACTAGCAGCTGTAATTAAAAGCGGAATGGCGGCGATGGGCACAACTAAGCGGTGCAATTTGCGGGGCTTCAWTGCTTACGCAACTCCTTATGCAAATTAMTTTCATCGGCGCAGGGCATCCAAAGGCCATTATTTTGATGGCTGCCTTTACAACCGAGTTCAAGGGCACGTTTTTCAGCTTCTGCCYGGGTTTTATACATGCCTTTGCTGTGGGCTAACACAAAATTTGGMAGCAAACAAAACAAGATCRCTAGAATRAATTTCATAGGRATARCCTTAAAGGRTTAAAAACATAAGGGTAAAAATTAAAGGGRRAATAAATTATCAAACTTATAATATTCAGGCTTATTTAAACCATCATGTTGCAACATKCCCCGCAGCTGCATTATCTCCCGCCGTTGGGCAATGATGATTGATCGAGCCATTCTTTTAACAGTGGTGTTATTTGATTTCTTAAGGGCATCATGGGCCATTTGCAATGCACCGCCGTGGTGTTGCAGCATTCCTTCTAAAAACCACTGCACCCGATTGGCACGGTTGGGGGTRGTGCCCACCATTCGCATCGCCTCTATCTGGGCWGGTTCCATCGCTGCTAGGGCCTCRATCGAATTTGGGTCWGCGCCMTTTGGCAGGCTTACCGGGTAGATAGGAGCATCTGGATACCAAGCCTTGCGCCATTGGMCCATCGCTTTAATCTCCTGGGCCTGGTCGTTCCAGATAGATCTTGCTAAAGCYCCAAYYCCCGGTTCRCCAATATTAAATACATATTCACTCATTATTAATGCACCCGTGTGATGYTGCTGCATGGCATCYAGCCAGCGCAAATCATAGGTTGCTCCMGCAGGKCCCACATCATGGCTGTGGGAATCATGGKTGGCAGGGGCCTGTTGCTGATGATTATGGTGTTGATGGTTATGGTGTTGATGGTGATTATTTTTTTGGGCCAGAACRGCGGAACTATTAAAAATTAGTAATAACAGCAAAAGCAGCCAATRGTTTTTCCTAGAAGTCATTTTAGTTGCTAGCRTATAAYAAACACACTCTAGCAAATGCTTTTAAATCTGCGCGAGCACATTCAATCCCTACGCATGCTGGCAGGGCTGGCGAAATTCCTAAAACATCCAGATAGCCTTGAAAGTGTTTTTGCGATTGCAGGCGGTGTTCAAAACAGCCCCCTCGCTACACAGATGGGCCGTTATCTACTAAACCAGCCWGGAATCCAAGCGATGCTGGCCGACAACTGGCGGCCTAATCCGATTGATTTAAATGCCCTAGAGCAGTTRCCAGAAGGCAGCCTTGGCCATACCTATGCAAAACAACTTAAAGAMCAAGGYTTAACCCCTGAGGCATTAATAGATCCGGCTCCTATTACTAATCAACGGGAATTTTTAATACATCGCTTACGTGAAACCCACGACATCCTTCATGTACTYACAGGCTTTAGCACCGATGGGCCAGGCGAATTGGGTTTGCAGGCCTTCAACCTGGCTCAAAACCGTTCGCCCCTGGCGGTGATGTTGATTTTTGGCGGCATGCTTTCAACATTGCAAAATGACAAACCCCTAGAGCCACTTCTACATGCCCTCAGCCGTGGCTTTGAACTTGGCCTAACTGCTAACTGTGTAATCAGTTATCGCCTAGAAGATCACTGGGAACGACCCTTAAGCGAGTGGCGTCAAGAATTAAAGCTAAATTAGTTTCAGCGTTTTTTAATACCCAAATGAGCCTTAACATACTGCTATGACCAGCGTCCAAGATATTGAAGCTGCTGTAGAGCAGCTAGCTCCAGAGCAACGGGCTCAATTTCGAGCTTGGTTCGCTGCTTTTGACTCCCAAGAATGGGACCAGCWAATAGAGCAAGACCTTGRTGCKGGTCGCCTTGATTGGCTAGCTGATGAAGCMATRGCTGATTTGGTTGGCGGCCGCTGCGTTGATAGGTGAAGCACAGAGCAAGCACCCGGTTCTGGTCCTGCTACGAAGCTCTCCCTAGGGAAGTTCAGGCCCTTGCTGATAGGGGCTATGAACAACTCAAAGCTGACTCTCGCCACCCTTCACTACATCTAAAACGCGTCGGCCGATTCTGGTCGGTTCGGGTAGGCATAAGGCATCGCGCCTTGGCAGTACAGGTATCAAACGATGAACTGATTTGGGTGTGGATCGGCACCCATGCTCAATACGACCAGCTCMTGACCAAATAACGGGGCTGGCGGGACTCGAACCCACGGCCTACGGTTTAGGAAACCGTCGCTCTATCCGGCTGAGCTACAGCCCCATGGCAWYCATTATCCCCCTCGGCTTACATTAAAAATAGGAAAGCAGGCGAGGTGGTCGCAATCGCAGCTGCTTGCAGCTGCCGGTTGAGGAAAGTCCGGGCTCCCCAATGGCCAGGCTTGCTGGGTAATGCCCAGTGCGGGCGACCGTGAGGACAGTGCCACAGAAACACACCGCCGATGGCCCCTCGGGGATCAGGTAAGGGTGCAAGGGTGCGGTAAGAGCGCACCAGCAGCATCGAGAGGTGCTGGCTAGGTAAACCCCGGCTGGGAGCAAGGCCCAGGAACCACGGTTGGCCATTAACCGGTTCCGCCACAAGTGCGCCGCTCGAGGCCGTTGGTAACAACGGTCCCAGATAGATGACTACCCCGGGCRATAGCCCGAACAGAACCCGGCTTATGTCCTGCTTTCCCCCTAATCCAGCCCTGCTGCAATTTCTAGAAAGCCAAGGGTTTGAGGCCAGCAACCAAAATCTGGCACCCATAGAAGAAGCCCTTTGCCACAGCAGCAGCGGCCAAACCCGCAACCAYGAAAAACTTGAATTCCTCGGTGATGCAGTGCTGCGGCTGGCCTGCGCCGAATTCCTAGAACACCGCAACCCCCAGTTAGCMGTGGGCGAACGCTCCAGCCTGCGGGCCCAACTGGTGAGCGATCGCTGGCTGGCRGAACTAGCCCAACAACTGCAACTCGATCAGCTCATCCAAAAGGGGCCCAGTGCCGCCAACGACAGCGCCGCCCAAGCCACCATTCGCGCCGAATGCTGCGAAGCATTGGTTGGWGCCATTTATCAATGTTGGGGTTTAGATGCTGCACGCCTTTGGCTGGAACCCCACTGGCAATTGAGTTGCCGCGAATTAGAAGCCGATCCCCATCTCTACAACTGGAAATCAGCGCTGCAGGAATGGAGCCARGCCAGCCTCGCTGAATTACCCGAATACCAAAGCGAAGAACGCAACCGCAGCCACGGCAATCCCCAACGCTTTTTTAGCCAGGTATCACTGAAGCAAAAAGCCTATGGCAGTGGTTGGGGTGCCTCCCGCCGAGAAGCTGAACAGCAGGCGGCAAAAGCAGCCCTAGCCAAGCTCAAACCGCAACTTCAGTGAGGGTTTTAAGCGAAATAGTAACCAGCTTGTCCCAGTTGCCCCCTTCAAATAAAACCGCCGCATTACTGCCACTAATGCGTTGCACAAATCCGCGGTAGCCGTTGTAGATGGATTTGGGATCTGCTACCTGCACGGTGCTGCCGGGAAGGATCATGGGAACAACGCGCACATGCCTGGAATGGATTCCAACTTAGCTAAACCCCATCTTGTGGTGGGCAAAGTGGTGGCAGCCCAAGGTTTAAAGGGTGAGGTGCGCATATTGCCTGCCACCGATTTCCCTAGCCGTTTGATCGAACCCGGACCCCGCTGGCTGCAACGGCCAGGTGGTTCATTGCAAAGTTTGGAATTAATCAGCGGCCGGCAGCTGCCGGGCCGCGACCTATTTGTGGTGTGTTTTAAAGGCATTAATGATCGCAGCGCTGCAGAAGCGCTTGTGAATCACGAATTAATGGTTGATGCAAATGATCGGCCGGAATTAGAGGAAGGCGAATTCCATGTGCTCGATCTTCAAGGTTTAGAGGTGCGGCTAGATGTGGATGGGCCCGCCATTGGCCATGTRATCGATYTGCACCATGGCGGCAATGATTTGCTTGAAATTGAACTAAGCGCCGATGGCCGCCATTGTTTAGTGCCATTTGTGGAACCAATCGTGCCGGAGGTGCATGTGGCAGCTGGCTGGCTACTGCTCACCCCACCCCAAGGGCTACTGGATCCTTAGCGGGTGCCTGTCCAATCTTGAAACCAACCGCGGCGCCAGAGCATAAATATTTGAATRCCMGCAACTAAAATCATAAAAGCAAGGCAAATTGGRTAACCAAAATAAGCATTGAGYTCMGGCATATTCCAGGGGGACTTATCAGGATTGAAATTCATTCCATAAACACCTGCAATAAAGGTTAGCGGCACAAAAATACTTGAAATAATCGTGAGCATTTTCATCACTTGGTTCATTCGATTRCTAATACTTGCCATGTAGCTTGCMGTTACACCATCGCATTGATGGCGCAGTAATTCAGCGGTTTCAAAKATCACATCAACATGGCTGCTAACCTCCCTAAAACCCTTGATGGCMCCTTTATCCAGCA
This sequence comes from Synechococcus lacustris str. Tous, assembly GCF_003011125.1. Lineage (GTDB taxonomy): Bacteria > Cyanobacteriota > Cyanobacteriia > PCC-6307 > Cyanobiaceae > Synechococcus_D > Synechococcus_D lacustris. The sequence continues at coordinate 25,055 of NZ_PXVC01000015.1, forward strand.
CGCGATAACTCTGCCTAATTAACACAATCAACTGGCTGCGTAGGGGCCAAATCATGCCSCGCACTTGGCGCAGGGTAGACCGCATTTCATAGGCTTGTCGCAACACCCGCGGGCTAGGCCTTCGGATTGAAGCTTCTTCTAATTCATCTAAACCATCGGAAAGTTGCTCCAGKAGTGGCAACACTTCATCCAACACTTCATCCATTAGAAAAAACAAAATATCATCTATATCTCCAGCCGTGGGTGGCGGTTGCAATTGATCTAGCCAACGGGTGAGTTCAGGAAAAGCCACCGGCCGGGGCACCTCCTCCACCGAAAGCAACACCTTGCCGAGCAGCACCAATCCCACCTGTTCACTAATCAAGCGGTTACCACTGGTGCCACTCAAGCGATGCATCACCACCAGCAACGCACCACCYAAGGCATCAACGCGGGTGCGCTGCGGTGTGTCGATCAAGGGTTGGTGCATCGGCTCCGGCACCTCAAGGCAGGCAAATACCCGGTGCAACAACTGYTGATCAGCAAGGCCCTTTAGCCGCACCCAAAGGGGGCAACCCTCAGCCACCAATAGCTCCAGCTCCGCCAWATCCACGTATTGGCGATGCTCTACCCCGGATGGGCGAAAGGCCAACACCGAAACAGWKGTGGGGGCAATRCCGCCATGCACATACAAAGCCCCTGGCAGGTCGCCCAAGCGCTCAGACAACCTGCGCGACTTCAACACATTGGCCGTTAGGGCAAGGCCGCGCCCATCAAGGTGGGGGCTTAATTGCGCTGTTACTCCGGGTTCAACCACCAGTAGCAGCTGCGATGCAGCCTCAGCGTAGGTACCCCGATACGATGCCGCCAACCCTCGGCATGCTGGCCATGAGCAATTTCCCCCTACTGCCGGTGATTCTTTGCGGTGGCACCGGCACCCGCCTCTGGCCCCTATCCCGCGCCAGCTACCCAAAACAGTATTGGGCCCTAGCGGGTGAACACACCCTGTTGCAACAAACCCAACAAMGGCTMCAGGGGCTTGGCCAATTGCAACCACCCCTGTTGATCTGCAATGAGGATCACCGCTTCATCGTGGCGGAGCAGATGCGGCAAATCGGTGTGGAGCCAAGCGGTATTTTGCTTGAACCCATGGGCAGGAATACCGCTCCGGCAGTGGCGATTGCAGCCCTGCAGGCCACCAGCAAAGGTGAAGATCCATTGCTGTTGGTTTTAGCTGCCGACCATGTAATTCAAGATCCRAGCACTTTTCGTGATGCCGTAGAYGCCGGCCGTGATGCAGCAATAGCAGGCCGWTTAGTTACCTTTGGCATCGTGCCCACCGCCCCGGAAACGGGCTATGGCTATATCGAAGCCGCCGCGGGCCTAGATCCAACAACACCGGTGCCMATTGCCCGCTTTGTTGAAAAACCAGATGTGCAAACTGCCGAAACATTTCTTGCCAGCGGCAGGTTTACTTGGAACAGTGGCATGTTTTTATTCCGCGCCAGTGCAGTGCTAGCGGAAATGGAACGTTTGGTGCCAGAACTATTAAATAGTTGCCGCGCTGCCCTCAATAACGACAGCGCCGATTTGGAATTTTTGCGTTTAGATCGTGAATCATTTGCCAATTGCCCAAACCTTGCCATCGATGTGGCTGTGATGGAAAAAACCAGCCTTGGCAGTGTGTTGCCGCTGCAGGCTGGCTGGAGTGATGTGGGCAGCTGGGGCGCCCTATGGGAAACCGCAAACCAAGATGCCGATGGCAATGTGCTGCGCGGTCAAGTGATAAATGAAGGCTCACGTAATTGCTACTTGCGTAGTGAACATCGCCTGCTGGTGGGCTTAGGTATTGAAAACCTTGTGGTRGTWGAAACCGACGATGCCGTACTTGTRGCCCATCGCGATCGCGCCCAGGAGGTGAAAAAAATTGTTAATCAATTGCAGGCCCGCAATGCACCTGAAGGCCAAGCCCATCGCCGCATCTATCGCCCCTGGGGCCATTACGACGGCATCACCGAAGGAGAGCGCTGGCAGGTGAAAAAAATTCAAGTGAAACCCGGCGCYTCCCTATCCCTACAAATGCATCACCATCGCGCTGAACATTGGATCGTGGTGAGGGGTACAGCGATTGTGGAAAAAGATGGAGAAGAATTGCTWTTAGCYGAAAATCAAAGCACCTACATCCCCCTCGGCGCCCAGCACCGCCTAAGCAACCCCGGTAAAATCCCCCTGGAAATGATCGAAGTGCAAAGCGGCGCCTATCTTGGAGAAGACGATATTGTGCGTTTTCAAGATAATTATGGCCGCAGTGAATCCAAAAACTGAGCTTTACTAATAAGCCCTATTCCACCGTTACAGATTTAGCTAAATTACGCGGTTGATCCACATCCAGGCCCCGGTGGGCAGCGATGTGATAGCTCAATAACTGCATTGGAATTAAGGTGAGCAAAGGTGATATCAATTCATTCACTTCAGGCACCGGTAGCAACACATCAAATAATTCCGTATCCGGCCCTTCAGGGGCAACACCAATCAAGCGGGCGTCCCTAGCTTTTGCCTCCTGGGCATTACTTAATACCTTATCGAAAACCGTGCCTGGCACCGCCACACTAACCACTGGAACGCGGGCATCAAGCAACGCAATTGGCCCATGTTTCATCTCGCCAGCTGGATAACCCTCGGCATGGATATAACTAATTTCTTTTAACTTAAGCGCCCCCTCAAGGGCGATTGGATAGTTGATACCACGGCCTAAATAAATCACATCCTGGGTATCAGCAAAGGAATGGGCAAGTTCAGCGCAGCGCAGATCTAAACGATCTATCAGTGTTTGCAATTGAGCGGGCAAAGCTCGCAATTCAGCCACCAATTGGTGCAATTCCTGGCGRCTGCGGCTGCCGCGCAATTCAGCTAAGCGAATCGCTAATCCATAGAARGCCAACARCTGGCCCATAAATGTTTTGGTGGCTGCCACTCCCACCTCAACGCCGGCTTGGATATCGATCAGATGGGGCACCAAGCGCCCTARAGAACTTTCAGCGCGATTTGTGATGCCCAGCAGGCGGGCTCCATAGGCGGGATCGCTATGGCCKGCCCGCCGTTGTTGCTCCATGGCCAGGGCMGCAAGGGTGTCGGCAGTTTCACCCGATTGCGTAACACCAATCGTGAGGGTATTGGGCCCAAGGGGCGGYGGCGCATARCGAAATTCACTGGCGTAATAAACGCTGGTGGGTACCCCCGCCAGTTGCTCCAGGAGATAGGCACCCACCAGGGCGGCATGGCGGCTGGTGCCGCAGGCCAACACTTGAATCCGCTGCAAATCCTCCAATAAAGAAACCTCAAGGGGCAGCGCCACCAAGGGATCATCCACACCCCCCTCCGGGAAGTGACAGGCCAACCATCGAGCTGCCGTTTCCGGTTGCTCATGGATTTCCTTGAGCATGAAATGGCGGAAGCTGCGCTTATCAGCCACGTGATCGCTGCCGCGCAACTGGGTGGGGGGCCGCTGTTGGCGTTCGCCGGCGCCGTTATAYAGCTCAATACCCAAGGGGCCCAAGAGGGCCACCTCCCCATCCTCAAGGGGCAAGATTGTGCGGGTAATTCCAGCTAAGGCAGGGGTATCACTGGCGCAAAGAAATTCCCCTTCCCCTAAACCAATAAGCAATGGCGCCTGGCGGCGCGCCACCACAAGGGCATCAGGGCAATCGGCCCACACCACAGCCAGGGCRTAGGCCCCCTCCAGCATTGGCAGGGTGCGCTGCACAGCCAGAAGAAGCGTGGCACCGCTAGCAGCAGCACCCAACTGCTGCAGTTGCTGCAATTGTTTAGCAATCAGGTGGGGAATCACCTCCGTGTCGGTGTCCGATAGGAACACCACCCCCTCCGCCTGCAGCTGATCCCGCAGCAAGCGATGGTTTTCGATGATGCCGTTTTGCACCACCGCCACCCTGCCGTTGCCATCTAGGTGRGGGTGGGCATTGCGCTGCTCRGGTTTGCCATGGGTGGCCCAGCGGGTGTGGCCGATGCCGCAATGGCCAACMGCACCGCGCTCTTCCACCAAGGCGGTGAGATTTATTAATTTTCCTTCMGCCTTAAGGCAATTGAGCTCGCCTGCTTGCACCGTGGCAATCCCAGCGGAGTCGTAGCCGCGATATTCAAGCTGCCTTAAGCCATCCAGCAAAAGTGGCGCGGCATCCCTGGTGCCAATTACCGCAACGATGCCGCACATGCAGTTTTAGTGAGGAAAAAATCCCGTTTAGTAGGCCAGGCCCATGGAACGGGTGGTTTCATCACCGAGATAAACACGGATGCTGATGAAATCGGTGGGGCAAGCCGTTTCGCAACGCTTGCAACCAACACAATCCTCAGTGCGCGGGGATGAGGCGATCTGGGCAGCYTTACAGCCATCCCAGGGCACCATTTCGAGCACATCGAGGGGACAGGCGCGCACGCACTGGGTGCAACCAATGCATGTGTCGTAGATCTTGACGGAATGGGACATGCCCGGGCCGATAGCAAACCGTTTTCTCAAACTACTTGCGCATCGCCCGMTCGCAYCTAAAAGGGCCATCCCCGTCACCCTTGTTAATGCTCTGCTTGGCGGGCCCGTAGGATGCCCCCCGCCAAGCTGCCGCGGCCCATGTCCCAGGAAATTCTCGAAAAGGTGCGTTCGATCGTTGCTGAGCAACTCAGCGTCGAYGCCGCAGAAGTGAAGCCTGAATCAAACTTCCAAAACGACTTGGGGGCTGATTCCCTCGACACCGTTGAATTGGTGATGGCCCTTGAGGAGGCTTTCGATATCGAAATCCCCGACGAAGCAGCTGAAGGCATCACCACCGTTGRTGACGCCGTGAAATACATCACTGAAAAACAAGCCTGATCCCGCTGAGGCATCGCGATGGTTGAAACCTCCCGCCGGGTGGTGATAACGGGTCTTGGCTCCGTTACACCCATTGGCAACACCACTTCTGCCTACTGGGCTGGCCTGTGCCAAGGCGCAAATGGGGTGGCACCGATCACCCTGTTTGACGCCAGTGCCCATGCCTGTCGCTTTGCGGCGGAGGTGAAGGCATTTGATCCCACCGGTTTGATCGACCCCAAAGAGGCAAAACGTTGGGATCGCTTTTGCCAATTCGGCGTGGTTGCAGCCAAGGAGGCCTTGGCCCAGAGCGGTTTGCTGATCAGTGATGCCAACCGCCAGCGGATCGGTGTGATCATCGGCTCTGGGGTGGGGGGTTTATTGATGATGGAAAGCCAGGCCCATGTGCTTAAAGACAAGGGTCCTAGCCGGGTGAGCCCTTTCACCGTGCCGATGATGATCCCCAACATGGCCACTGGCCTGGTGGCGATTGCCCTCGGCGCCCARGGCCCCAGCTCGGCTGTTGCCACGGCCTGCGCCGCTGGCTCAAATGCCATTGGTGATGCCTTTCGCCTCATCCAAAACGGCCATGCCGATGCGATGGTGTGCGGCGGCGCTGAATCCGCCATCACCCCCCTTGGGGTGGCAGGTTTTGCCAGTGCCAAGGCCCTTTCCTTTCGCAACAACGACCCCGCCAGCGCCAGCCGTCCCTTTGATGCCGAACGGGATGGTTTTGTGATCGGCGAAGGCTCAGGAGTRTTGATTTTAGAAAGCCTCAGCCATGCCCAGGCCCGGGGGGCAGCGATCCTGGCTGAAGTGGTTGGCTACGGCAGCACCTGTGATGCCCACCACATCACCTCACCAACCCCTGGCGGTGCTGGCGGTGCAAGGGCCATGGCCCTTGCTTTGCTGGATGCCCAACTGGAAGCCGAGCAGGTGGATTACGTGAATGCCCATGGCACCAGCACCCCCGCCAACGACAGCAATGAAACGGCGGCAATCAAAACCGCCCTTGGCCCTAGGGCCCGGCAAATTCCCGTGAGCTCCACTAAATCCATGACCGGCCATCTGCTCGGTGGCAGTGGTGGCATTGAAGCTGTTGCTGCAGTGCTAGCGATCGGCCAAGGGGTGGTGCCTCCCACGATCAACTATCAAAATCCGGATCCCGCCTGTGATCTGGATGTCGTACCCAACCAGGCCCGAGAGCAGATAATCAACACGGCCCTCTCCAATTCATTTGGATTCGGCGGCCATAACGTCTGCCTAGCTTTCCGTCGCTTTGCGTGACGGGCTCCCCCTCAGCCCCCTCCTAAAACCCCATGGCCGCCGCCTCAGCATCGCTAAACACCCTTTGCGTTAACAGCATCCGCTTCCTTGCGGTTGATGGCGTTAATAAATCCAAAAGTGGCCACCCCGGCCTGCCGATGGGTTGCGCCCCCATGGCCTACGCCCTTTGGGATCGGGTGTTAAGCCACAACCCCAAAAATCCCAAGTGGTTTAATCGCGACCGTTTTGTGCTTTCCGCCGGCCATGGCTGCATGTTGCTTTATGCGCTGCTGCACCTAAGCGGTTACGACTCGGTAACGATTGAAGACATCAAACAATTCCGCCAGTGGGGCTCCCGCACCCCCGGCCACCCCGAAACATTTGAAACCGCCGGTGTTGAAGTAACCACCGGACCSCTTGGCGCTGGTATTGCCAATGCCGTTGGTTTGGCGATTGCTGAAGCTCACCTGGCCGCAAAATTCAATCGGCCCGATTGCAACTTGGTTGATCACTACACCTACGTGATCATGGGTGATGGTTGTAATCAAGAGGGTATTTCCTCCGAAGCTTGCTCCCTGGCCGGCCACCTGAAGCTGGGCAAATTAATTGCCCTCTACGACGACAACCACATCACCATCGACGGCAACACYGAAGTTTCATTCACAGAAGATGTGATGAAGCGCTAYGAGGCCTATGGCTGGCATGTGCAACATGTGGCCGATGGCAACACCGATGTTGATGGAATTCAAAAGGCCATCGAAGCAGCAAAAGCTGTTACCGATCGCCCTTCATTGATCAARGTAACCACCACCATTGGCTACGGCTCCCCCAATAAGAGCAACACCGCTGGTGTGCACGGTGCCCCCCTTGGCGAAGAGGAAGCAAACCTCACCCGGGAAGCCTTGGGWTGGGAATACGGACCCTTTGAAATTCCCCAGGAGTCTTACGACCACTGGCGCCAAGCAATCGATCGCGGTGCCGCAGCTGAAGAGGCCTGGAATGCAACCCTGGCCAGCTATCGCAACAATTACGCCACTGAAGCAGCCCTATTTGAGCGGATGCTGCGCGGTGAATTGCCTGAGGGTTGGGAAGCCTGCCTRCCAACTTTTAGCCCAGAAGATAAAGGCTTAGCTACCCGTCAATATTCACAAAATTGCCTCAATGCAATTGCCCCCCATCTGCCTGAACTRATTGGTGGTTCCGCCGACCTAACCCACTCAAACCTCACTGATATYAAAGGTGAAAAGAGTTTCCAAAAAGGTGCGGAAGCCAATCGCTATCTGCACTTCGGTGTGCGGGAACATGCGATGGCAGCCATCCTCAATGGCCTCGCATATCACGGCAGTGGCCTTGTGCCCTACGGCGGCACCTTCCTGGTATTTGCCGACTACATGCGCGGCTCCATGCGCCTCAGCGCCTTGAGTGAATTAGGGGTGATCTATGTGCTTACCCACGATTCAATTGGCGTTGGTGAAGATGGCCCCACCCACCAACCAGTGGAAACAATTCCATCCCTGAGGGCAATACCAAACATGCTGGTATTCCGCCCTGGTGATGGCAATGAAACCAGTGGTGCCTACAAGGTTGCGATCAACAATCGCCATCGCCCTTCCGTACTTGCCCTAAGCCGTCAGGCAATGGCAAACCAGGCCAATTCAGCCATCGATAAAGTTGCCCTTGGTGGCTACATCCTTGAGGATTGCAGTGGTAGCCCTGAACTGATCTTGATCGGCACTGGCACCGAACTTGATCTCTGTGTGCAAGCCGCTAAACAACTAACAGCTGATGGCCGCAAGGTGCGGGTAGTGAGCATGCCCTGCGTTGAATTGTTCCTTGAGCAGAGTGCTGCTTACCAAGAGGAAGTGCTGCCCAATGCAATTCGCAAGCGGATTGTGGTGGAAGCCGCTGAATCCTTCGGCTGGCATAAGTTCATCGGCCTCGATGGCGATAGCGTTACCATGAATCGCTTTGGTGCCTCTGCCCCCGGCGGCACCTGCATGAAGGAGTTTGGCTTCACCGTAGAAAACGTTGTTGCCAAATCAAAGGCGCTGTTGGGCTGATTCAATCAAGCAACTGCAACATAAAAAAGCCCCGCTTTTGCGGGGCTTTTCTTTTGCCTAAAATACTATTTAAAACTACTTATTTGGCTGTCGCAACTACCGATTGCTTAGTAAGTTCTTGGGCTTTTAACACATCTTCTAATCCTGCTAAATCCTCATCGGTGATCTTGGTTTGCATCGGGCAGTGCTTGGGCCCGCACATGGAGCAAAACTCTGCTTGCTTATAG
>NZ_PXVC01000150.1 GCF_003011125.1 Synechococcus lacustris str. Tous
GGAATAGACAGCTGGCTTGAGCGCCACCGCCGTTATGCCAATTGGGAAGCCGAAAAAATTACCGCCTATCTAGATGGCGGCGGCAGGGAAGCCCTTGGCACGAGGCGTTGGCGTCGCCTGCGGCAGTTGGCGGCAATCGCTTGGCCCCTGCGGCCCTTAGCTCGCTTTGGTCAAAAATATTTGTTGCAGGGCGGCTGGCGAGAGGGTTGGCAGGGATTTTTATTTGCCCTACTAATGGCCACCTACGACCTGATCACAGTGGTGAAGGTGATCGAACTGCGGCGTAAACGGGGTGGATTGCCACTTTGAATAAATTGCCAAGGCGAAAGATATGGCTAATAACTGAGCATTTCGCCCCTAGCCACGGTGCTACGGCTCAATTGATGGGCGACCTTGCCCTAGGGCTTGCCGCCCAGGGCAAACGGGTGGTGGTGCTCACGGCCACGGCTGATCCTGCAAATCAAGTTTTTAGTGGCCTGCAGTTGGTGCGCTTAGGGGCAGCCCCCGGTGAAACGCCACAGCTGTTGATTAAGGCCTGGCGGGGACTGCGCTTTTTTTTGCTTGCCTTCTGCTGGTGCAGTTGGTTTGGGCGCTGCGGCGACAAGTTATTAATTGCCAGTAATCCTCCTTTTATTGGATTGCTAGGCCCTTTATTGCAATGGCGTGGTATCAAATATGTGTTCCTATTTCAAGACCTTTTTCCCCATTCAGCTGTGCTCAGCGGCCTGTTGCGAGCTGATGGTTATCTCACCAAATTATTTAAATTGTTAATCGGCTGGGTATGCGGCGGTAGCTATCGCACAGTGGTGTTGAGCGAGGCGATGGCAACTGCTTTGCAAAATGATTATCGCCAGCGATTACCAATCCAAGTAATTCATAATTGGGCTGTGGAAAAGGCTCTTCCCGGCAGCCGCACCCAAAATATATTTGCCCAAGAATTGGGCGTAGCTGATTACTTCTTGGTGCAATATTCAGGCAACTTTGGTAGGTTGCATGATCTTAATACCCTCCTGGAAGCTGCCCTATCAAGCTAGAAATAAATTAGCGATAACCCTTGGTGCCTGTGATATTGCTGCGATTGCTTTGCAGCCTGGGGTAGAGGCCACAGTTGCCCCCTGTAAGTTCTACGGGATCCTTGCCAGTGGCCGTCCAGTTTTGTTGGTTGCTAATCCCAATTGCGATATGGCTCGTTTATTAATTGAAAATCAATGCGGCCTTGTGGTGCCACCAGGTGATGCCAATGGGCTGGCCCAACAACTGCTTGTTTTGCAACGGGATCCGGAACGCTTAAGTGCCATGGCGCAACGGGCCCTTGCCCTTTATAAACAACGTTTTGGCCTAGAGAAATCGCTGCAGGCCTATTCGGCCCTATTGCAGTGAAGATTCTTTTAATTAGCTATGATCTGCGCCGCCGCGGTGGAATTGAGCGGCTCAGCCTTGATGTTGTTGGAGCACTGCAAGCCCAGGGCCATCATTTGGTGCTGCTAAGCACCARGCGTTTGGGGCCGGGTTTGATTGGTCGAYTACTGGGCCAGCTCTGGTTTTTATGCCAACTAGCCATAGCAAGCCGCCGGTGCGAGCAATTGTTTTGTAYGCATGCTTTGTTGCTTGCCCAGGTGGATTGGCTATTGCCGCGCCCAATGCCGCGCTTGTGCTGGCTCCATGGGGTGGAAGTGTGGGGAAAGACATTGGCGCCACTGGCTATTGCCCTATGCCGGTGCCGTGTATTGGTGGCAAGCAGCAATTTCACCCGCAGCAAGGTTTTAGAGCACTCCCATCCCTGGCCGCCCGTGGTGGTTATCAACCCACCGGCAAGGCTTTGGTTTGGGCAGGTATTACCTGAACCATTGCCAGCTCAAGCTCAGAATTTACGCATGCTTACCGTTGCCCGCATGGCTGCTGATGAACGCTATAAGGGCCATGATTTGATTATCCAGGCGCTGTGTTTGCTTAATACAGATAATTGGCATTGGCAGATAGTGGGTATTGGCGATGATCAGCCCAGGCTTAGGGCCTTAGTAAATAAATTGGGCTTAGCTGAGCGAGTGTGTTTTAGTGGGGCCCTTAACGATGATCAATTGCGCCAGGCCTATCAAGATTGCAATTTGCTTGCGATGCCAAGTAGTTATGGCTTACGCGCCGATGGCAGTGCCATGGGTGAGGGA
>NZ_PXVC01000151.1 GCF_003011125.1 Synechococcus lacustris str. Tous
CCCCTGCTGCCTTTGCCGAGGCTTTGGCCGCTACCGGCGGCCGGTTGTTGCAAGTGAGCACGGATTTTGTGTTCAACGGAGCCCAAGGTTTCCCCTATCTACCGCACCAGGCTGTGGAGCCATTGGGGATCTATGGAATTACCAAGGCGCGGGGAGAGGCTGCGGTGCTTGAGCTGCTCGGGCCTCAGCTGTCATGCGTATTGCGCACGAGTTGGTTGTATGGGCCCATTGGTAAAAATTTCTGCCTCACGATGCTGCGGCTCCACGGCCTTAAAGCAGAAAGTGGTGAGCCCCTTCGCGTAGTTGCAGATCAGGTTGCTTGCCCCACCCACACTGCCGGCCTTGCTGAAGCCTGTTGGAAGGTGCTGGCAAATGAAGTAGTTGGCTTTCAACACTGGAGTGACGCAGGTGCAGCCAGCTGGTACGACTTTGCAGTGGCAATTGGTGAGCTTGGTGTGCTGGCTGGCCTATTGGAGCGGCCAGCCCTGGTGGTGCCCATAACTACGGCGGAATACCCCACTGCCGCTAGGCGTCCTTGCTATTCCCTGCTTGATTGCAGCACCAGCCGTGCGGCCCTGGGGCTGGAGCCTGTGCATTGGCGGGATGGATTACTAAAGGTGCTGAGTTGCATTGGTACCTCTAATTAATAGCTTCTTTTAGGATGGTTTTGGTTTGAAAATTTCCATCTGTGCATGATCTTTTGCCTCAACCACTAAGCCGCGTACTAGTAACTGGCGGCGCCGGTTTCATAGGAGGTGCATTGGTGCGCAGGCTGCTAGTTGAAAGCAGCGCCATGGTTTTCAATCTCGACAAGCTCAGTTATGCCAGCGACCTAACCAGCATCGGCAGCAATCCTCGCCACCAGTTGCTGCAGGTTGATTTGGTAGATCCTGAGGCCACCATGGCCGCAATCAAGCGAGCTGATCCCGATCTCGTGTTTCATCTGGCGGCTGAAAGCCATGTGGATCGCTCGATTAGCGGCCCAGGTGCCTTTATCGAGAGCAACATCAGCGGTACTTTCAATTTATTGCAAGCGGTGCGGGCCCACTGGGAGCAGCTGCCCAAGGAGCGGCAGGAACACTTCCGCTTTCACCACATCAGCACMGATGAGGTGTTTGGCTCCCTAGGCCCCACGGGTTGTTTTTCAGAAACTACCCCCTACGACCCGCGCAGCCCTTATTCAGCCAGTAAAGCTGCCAGCGACCATCTGGTAAGTGCATGGCACCACACCTATGGGTTACCTGTGGTGCTCACCAACTGCTCCAACAACTACGGACCCTGGCAGTTTCCAGAGAAACTGATCCCGGTGGTGATCCTCAAGGCGGTGGCTGGTGAACCGATTCCCCTCTACGGCGATGGCGCCAATGTGCGCGATTGGCTTTATGTGGAAGATCACGTGGAGGCTCTGCTGCTTGCAGCCACAAGGGGTCGTTTAGGTGAGAGTTATTGCGTTGGCGGCCACGGAGAGCGCAGCAATAAGCAGGTGGTGCAAACGATTTGCAGCTTGTTAGACGAGCTGCGACCCCAGGGGGCGCCCCATGCGGGCTTGATCACACCCGTTGCCGATCGCCCTGGCCATGATCGCCGTTATGCAATTGATCCAACGCGGATCAGCAGTGAATTGGGTTGGCGGCCGGCCCATGCTTTTGAGCAATCAYTAGCAACCACAGTGAATTGGTATTTGGATAATTTGGCTTGGTGCGAGAAGGTGCGCGAACAGGCCGGCTACCGCGGAAATCGGTTGGGAATCATTTGACGGCGGGAGGGTTCTCAAGGCAGAATCATGCATCGGCATAGGGCCGACTGCGGATGTAGCTCAGTGGTAGAGCATCTCCTTGCCAAGGAGAGGGTCGAGAGTTCGAATCTCTTCATCCGCTTGTTAAAGCTAAGGCTACATTTAGCAATTAATGGCAAGATATCAATTTTGTTGATGGCGAATTAACCTCGTTTGAATAGCATTAGATCTTGACTAACTTGATGAACAAAGCCTAGTTGTTCGTAAAATCCCTTTTGCTGAGTTGTCATTAGATATATTCTTTCTACTTCTACAACTGCCCTATGGTTTATTAAAGCCTCAACAATAGTTCTGCCGTGGCCCAGGCCCTGATGATCGTTAGTTACCACTACATCCCAAAGCACAGCACGATATATC
>NZ_PXVC01000152.1 GCF_003011125.1 Synechococcus lacustris str. Tous
ATAATAAGTCGCTATGCAACCAGTGATATACAGATGCCTACTCATTACAACTGCCTGCCATAAGGTTTAGTATCTCTGGAGGGTGAGGACAATTCCACCGCCAACCAGTAGTTCCAGCGTGAAACCTTTCCCATTGATACTGGCGGAATAGAGCAGGGTTAAATCGCTCCAAGAACATTGGGAACTCCATTGTAACCTTACATTCATAAGACCCAGCATTGAAACACTGGAACCTAAAGCACCCTCTATTCTCCACCCAGAACAAAGCAGAACACCTTACTTTTTTCTTACTTCCTTTCCTGCCAGCAGAGCAGAAAGGACAGGGAAACTCATACTTAAGAACTCTGGTGTTCTTTGATTCCTTAATATCCCCTATTGAATATTGGAAGATAATTTCTCTGTATTTCTTGTCAATATTGCTTTCTTTGGTATTCCTTGAGTTCATAATAATTGGCGTATTGCTTTTGTTTTGCCTCTTTATTATACACCAGTATCCTATATCTTGMAAGTCCTTAGGTATTGACAAAGTAGCAGAATATGAGTATAATGAGTATGTTGCTCTTTGAAGGCATATGAGTTTCTTAAAGTTCTCAAATGCCTATATAACTATGTTATGGTTTGAGCAGGTTGTAGATACTCATAAGGTTCCTTTGTTTCCTCAAGGTTCTTATCTGCCTCAAGTATTTATATCACCTGAACCCGTGCGTAGCACAATCCCGTAGCGTAGCGTAGGGATTTAACCTGAAACTCCTTTATAAACACCATAAAGAAGTATAAGGTCTAATGTATCTTCTTGGTTCTTATGCGGTCTAAGCGGTCACTCTATCAGCACCTGCTAAATCAGAAGGAACCCTAAATACATACAAGACCCTTAAGTAAATCAATATGACCTTTCCGTTTCCCTGTAAACCCTTAAGAGAGCAGATTTCTTATAAGCAACACGAGGCACATATAATGAAATCAAGAGACGCTCTATGTGCTCACTACAGGTTGAATAAAAGTGACCTGATAAAATACCTTATCAAAAAGGAAGCATTAACCTTAAGGACACCTACTGGTCTGCTTGAAGAGCACCAATGAAAAAATCAGTGCTCCTAAACCCCGTTGAGTACCAAATGCTTCTTGAGGTGGCAAAGAGAAACCGCCAAAAACCAGAAGCATTCTTGGCATCCATCATTGAGAAGGCATATGCTCACATCAAATAAGCAACAGATACTTGCTAAATTAGATTACCTTGAGACCCAACTGGAGAACCTCAACCACCATCTACCAGAGACATATGAGTTTATAATCCACCAGATTGACTGCCAAAAGCGGGTTCTGGTGGAACTTGAGGTAAATGAGACCTTTGAGTTGATTGATACTCATAAGGCGTGATATGAGCAGTCAATAGGATTTTTGGTTTCTCTAACCTACATTTTGCTTCCTTTAGGTAAATAAAAATGCTGCCAACTGTCCTGAACACACCAGTAGAAGCAGCAATGCTCCAAGACCTGCAGAAAACTAACAAGCAGTTTCGCAACCTTGAGGAGTTGGTACTGGGTCTTATACGGGAAGTTTATGGGAAGAAGAATGGGAGATAGTAAGCAATAAGAAAGGGTCTTTGTAGACCCGTTGATGTTATTGGTTTTTGTAGGTATGGCGGGGTTTGAGGTATAATTGGTCAGGAGACCCCTGCATTGGAACCTGGGGGATTTTCAATGGGTTGAGTGTACGATTTCCCTTCCGTATCCCCCGCATCCATTAACGAAATTTTCGGCGTGACCCATTCCAACTTCTCTTGAGCAGGCACTAAATCTTTAAGGTCGTTAGTCATCTATTCAGTTGTAAGGGGTTAGCAACAAGCAACAACCCCAAACAACCCTTATGAAGTTGATGACGAAGCAAAATGTTATCAACAATATTGATAACAGGTGTAACTAAGCGAAAGTTTCAAGATAATGGACCGCTGTTAAATGGTCCTATCGGAAGGCGCTCATCTTTGAGAAAAGCACCTTTGCTCTCAGTATCCACAGCATCCATCAGCGAAATCTTCGGTGTRACCCACTCCAACTTCTCTTGAGCGGGCACTAAATCGTTGAGTTCGTTAGTCATCTATTCAGTTGTAAGGGGTTAGCAACAAGCAACAACCCCAAACAAC
>NZ_PXVC01000153.1 GCF_003011125.1 Synechococcus lacustris str. Tous
GATGGGGACTCTTCGACTGACTTCTATTTTTACTACGAGAACGGAAAGCCAGTTGGGAAAGAATTCCTACCTGAGGAACTCAAGGGCCTAACTTCATTGCACGACATCGAAGAGAAGTTCGCCTCTTCTGATCTGCCAAGGATCGTCGACACCTCGGATGTTGATTCAGTTTCAGCAGCTACAGAAGCATCCAAGGCTTTAAGAGAAATCGTTATTGATTATCTCGATGAGCTCAAGGAGTGTACTCAGAATGAACGCTCATATAAGGTCCGTCCTGACTATGGTCCATCTAAATTTTATTTAGATTGGTCTAAGCCTGAAGGGAAGGGTGGTCAAATGGGATACGACTCCTCAGTTCAGTCCTTGATAACTTGGATATTGTACGAAAAAGGGATTATGCAGAGTGCATTAACTGATTATGAATATGACGAGTTAAAAGAAAGACTTGCAGAAGAGCCTGACCAGCTTTGGATTCCAAGTGACGGCAACAGACGTGATTGGATGAATGAAGTATTTAAGTATTCAATTGAATATCTTGCATATGTACTGGATGAGCATGGTCTTGACGTTCAATCGTTCATTCAATATGGCCAATACAAGCCTGGCAAGTTACCTGAACTGCAGATTGACGTCTAAGAGATTGTCTCTGCAAACTTGGTCCTAGCTATTCCTCCAGGTTGGATTCTATGCCGGAAATTCAGTACCAGAACATCTTCGGTCAATGGGTACACTACACAAGCATGGCAAATGAAGCATCGGCGTACAAAACTGCGCAAAAACGCGCAAATCAATCAGGTAAGCGATATCGCCTGGTTGACGAGAATGGAAGGCTATTAGACATCATCGACCCAGCTTGACATTCGCCTTGAGTTTTCTATAGCGGCTCAAGTGAGCCGTTTTTTTAATGGTGATTCCCAAATGAATGAACTACGAACTCAAGTTCAACTAATCATGGACAATGGCATCGACAGGATGTATTTTTTGGTCGACAGGGACCAAATTGATAACGCAACTTGCTTGTACCACGAGTTTAGGGAGTGGCTTGACGAATCTATTCTTGAGCATGATGTCCTTTCATTCAGACTCGATACCTAGGACAACAAAAGATAAGATTAAAGCCTGGATTTGAGACACGTGCAAGGCGGCCAATACTTTAGCCAATCCAGGGACTTCATTGATTTTCCTCCTCATTTATTGGTAGCTTTACAATGGTGTCAACCGAGTCAATGCTTGATTGCTTCATTTCCATCCCTCCAAGTTCTGCAAACTTCTTGGATTGAACAAGAAGCCTTCCATTGTAGGATCCAACTGATGAATTGTAATCGTCATTTAATTGCCTTAGACGTAACCCAACCTTCGCCAACAATTCTGAGAACTTAAGGAATCTTTTGTTGAGTTCAACCGCCATATCCTTAATAGCATGAATATTTTCTGCGACACCCTGTTGTTGGATTGTCAGGGAGAGTCCCTTAAGGATAGCGAGGAGGCTAGTTGGGAATGTGACAATAATGCTCTTTTCAAATGCGTATTCAATCAGTCCAGGGTCGGTTTCCAATGCGATAGAAAGAGCACCTTCAACCGGAATGAAGAGGACAACACCTTCAATGATCTGCCCTGTGCTGCGCATTCTTGACACGTAATCTTTTTTGCTGAGTGCATCAATGTGTTGGCGAACCTTTTTTGTATGATCGATTAAGGCGATCTTTTTTTGGCTCTCATCGGTTGCCTGCATCGCATCTAGATAGCTGTCTAGGGGAGCCTTCGAGTCGATGATTAACTTCCTGTTGCCAGGAATGGTGATCACACAGTCTGGTCGTGATGCACCGTCTAGATCCGATACATGAACCTGCTCATCAAAGTCACAGTACGGAATAAGCCCTACAAATTCAAGAATGCGCTTGAGATTAATTTCACCCCATCTGCCTTTGACGTTTGGGGATCTGAGCGCACTTGTAAGCTGCTGGGCCGCACCCTGCATGTCTGCACTGCGCTGGATCAGATCTCTTGTTGTGCTTTGAAGAACATCTAACCTCTGTAGACTGTTCTTTTGCAGTTCCTCGACCTTTGCTTGTAGTGTCTTGACCTGCAGCGTAAAGGGCTCAGTCAGAGAGGTCTTAGTAGTATTTACCAACTC
>NZ_PXVC01000154.1 GCF_003011125.1 Synechococcus lacustris str. Tous
TTAGTCATTCGGTATACCGATTAGCAACCTTTTAGTCATTCGGTATACCGATTAGCAACCTTGCAGCCAATAAAAAATCAGAGTTCTGACTTAGCTACTTGCCCTTGGCGGGCTGCAGGCTGGCAGCCCAGCTGTTTAGCCAATTAGCAGGGGCCCATTCGGATTTCTCTGCGTCCCATAGCTCTTCCAGCTCCTGGGGGCTGTAGACATCAAGCTCCAAGAGCACGTTCAGCCATTTTGAGCGTGCAGAAGCAGTCGCCGCCCCGCCGGCGCGGATCAGATCGGAACTCGCTGCCCCAACAAGCCGCACCTGCTTTCTTGCATGCTGTGCCCAGGCGGCACATAGATCAGCGGCCGCCTGGTCTGTCAGCTCTGGTGCAGGGTTAGTTGGTGGTGCCGCCAGCCAAGCCGGTGGGGGCAGTAGTCCCACGTGGCAGGACCAAAAATCAGCAGCGCCCCAAGGGGTTCCATCGTCGTGGGTGATCGCCCGACCGTTTGCTAGCTGGTCAAGCAGATCACGGCTGGTAACCCCTGCGAAGTCGGCTTGGTGGAGGCGCTCATTGGTCTCGGCGAGGTTGATAAACCATGAGCTGCGGGGGTGCCGGGTTAGGCCTCGCTCTAGTTCGCTTAGGCCGCTATGGCTGGATGAGGAGTGGCCTGCTTCATTTGCCCATTTGCGGATCGTGTACTGGGTCCAACCGTTCAGCACCCGCCAGCGGCGCAGCATTCGGCCAAATTCCAGGGAAGAACGTTCGCTGTGTAATCGGACTTCGGAGTAAACGGTCATGGCTGTTGCTGGATAGGTGTTTTGATTGCTGTACTGAGTTGACATAGGGCTTACCCAAATACTAAGCCCTCGGGAGCCTGAGTTGAAGCGCCTAGCCGATTTGACGCATCAGATATGGCGGAATCTGCCTTGGTGCGAATTTTTGGTGCATTTGTTAGCGACCGGCTGCCTAGAAAACAACCGGTCACTATCTGGCCCCCCTTTAGCCAAAAGCGTCTCCTGCACTGGGCAAAGCAGCGCAGCCAGCGACTTAGCGATCTGCAAGAGGTGGGCGAATTAGGCAGCAACACCCCCAGAAGGCCAAAAATTTTTGAGTGCCTGACTGGCTTTTTAGCCGCGTGCGACCAGCTGCCTAGGGCATTTTGTCGCTATTTTTCACGTTTGACCCGCTTCTGACCCTTTTGACTTAATAGGTCTCCAAAAACGTAGCTATACCAACCGTTTTCAACTGAGATACTCTGCCTTCTAAGCAGCCGGTCGAGTGTTCGAATCACTCAGGGGGCGTTTCAATCAGGTCCTGCATTCTCAGCCCAAAAGCGTTTCTGTCACTGGGTTTATCCCTGCCAGTTGGTTAGCGCTCACTGTTGCAGCCAGCCAGTGAGATCTGCTGCACCACTGAAATCAAGTAGTGCTTCTGCTAAAGCTTCTAGCTTCTCTAAGGGCAGAGCCCGAATCATGGCCTCCTGGCTTGGGTTGATCGGACCGCAGCGGCGCTGCAGCAGGCGGAGGACAACCTTGGCCTCGCCCCTTGCTTCTCCTTCTGCCTTGCCTTCTGCCTTGCCCCTGGCCTCGCCTAGGCCAAAGATTTCCTTGTAGGCAACGCTCTGGCTGAAATCTTCAATGGTGATACCACCCATGGCACAAAGCTCCGGAATCGAACGACCGCTAAACCTTGAYACAACAATAGCTGTAATTACATCACTTAGATCTGTGGCGAGAGCAGTTCCTGCTGCCTTAAAACGCAGTTCTGCAGCTGCAGCTGCCAATTGATCCTCAGCTTGAATTAATAAACCCAACGCCTGCAATAGCAGTGGTGCATCAGCTGCTTGCCTGCTTGGTAATAGTTCAAGCCATTGCACACGCTTCTCTAAAAATTCAATCACTGGTGATGGATCACCAAAATTCAACTGCCGCGATGGGCACAGCACTA
The DNA here is from genome assembly GCF_003011125.1 of Synechococcus lacustris str. Tous. GTDB lineage: Bacteria > Cyanobacteriota > Cyanobacteriia > PCC-6307 > Cyanobiaceae > Synechococcus_D > Synechococcus_D lacustris. Next base: position 1,938 of record NZ_PXVC01000154.1, read on the forward strand.
CCACTCGCCAATTACGAATAACAGCCTGTTGCTGCAATAACCGAGCTGTTTCGGCATAAAGCCGCATAAAAA
>NZ_PXVC01000155.1 GCF_003011125.1 Synechococcus lacustris str. Tous
ACGACTTGATTAAAGGAAATTCACAGCAGGGAACCCTGCGTAAATTAATTAACATTCCAACAACAACACCTACCAGCCAGTGGTGGATTGATAGCATCAGCCTTACTGATATTGCATTAAACACTAGCGGTTCCTATATTAATTCAAGAAATCCAAAGATTGACCCATCTAAAGATGAAATTGCCTTATTTGCAAGTCAAATTGGAGTTAATGCCGACGACCTGACATTTAAGGTAGTAAACCCCAATGTGACGCTTCCGGATAAAGATGCGCCTAAAATAAATGCTATTCGAATTAGTTTTGTAAAGACAGAGGCCATTTACACCATCAGCCCATCAGCAGTAACCACCAATGAAGGTGCAGTTCTTACAAATACTGTTACTACAACTAATGTTGCAACTGGCACCAAACTTTATTATGCATTAAGCGGCACGGGAATTACAACTGCTGATGTCACTGCAGGCGCCCTCACAGGAGAAGGTGTAACAGATTCCACTGGTAAGTTTAGTTTTTCTCATACGCTTGCAAATGATCTATCAACAGAAGGTGCTGAATCTCTTGAGATAAAACTTTTCTCCGATTCATCGCGTTTAACTCAAGTTGGAACTACTGCATCAGTGAGTATTGCTGATACTTCAATAAATCCATTCAACCTTGATATAGATGGCGACGGCAAGGTAACAGCACTAGGTGATGGATTAATGGTTATACGCAAATTATTTGGTGCTGCTTTTGCTGGTGATGCCCTAACAAATAAAGCCATATCACCAACAGCCACAAGAACAACTGCTGAAATCCATCAATTTATTGAATCTGGTATTTCTGCTGGCACACTTGATGTAGATAAAGATGGTAAAACCACTGCCCTTGGTGATGGTTTGATGGTAATACGCCATCTATTTGGTGCTGCGTTTGCAGGTGCCGCACTCACAAATAAAGCAATCAGTCCTGATTCACCATATTTTGGTCCTCCCGCAAACTTTGCTGCCGTTGCCGCAAATATTGATGCCATGCGTCCTGTTTAATTAGATCTAAACAACCTCTGGTGTCACAAATTCGCTTTAAGCAGTTGGTGATGCTGTTGTAGTAACAGTGCGTTTGACGATCCCAACTGCTGATGGTGATTTGCTCCACTACTCAGCAGTGGCATCAGAACCACTGGAATCAACATCAAAGGCACCTGCTGGCAGGTCCTGGGTTGGAGTTGTGGGGGTGAAAGGCAGCAAAGGATTAAGAAAGCACCCTAGTGCGCTGAAATAAAATGCTGAAACCAGCTGCCGTTACTTGTTTATGCAATATCTRCAAGAACCTKACRAAATRCTTAAAAACGAATACAATAYAAAGAGATATGGATGCCATGGGCGTTCTGCCTCCTGGTATTCATTGCTTCTCTGCCGTTTCTTGAGGGTTTGGGTTTTATGGCAACAAACGGCTTGCAAAAAATTGATCTAAGTAAAGGTGAAGCGGATCTAATATTAAATACTAAAATTACCGATGCTTCTGGATTAAATTATTCAAATCTATCGTTTAGTCTTGTTAATTCACCAAGTGGCGGATCCTCCACAAGTCCATCAGCCTATATTTCTACCTACAATGATAAAATATCTGGAACCACTAAAGATGGCACCTATAGCAGCATMGTAAAAGTTGGTGGTARYGCATTACCTGGTACCTATGCAATTTCAAGCCTYYMAATWGAAGAYAGTATTGGCAAYCGTRTCYAYAAATMTGGYACAGATCTTGATAAGTATCTAGTTTCTATTGGTATTGATAAGGCAGCGCTTACATTTGAAGTAATTGGCACAACACCTGTAAATAATGATTCAGCTGAGCCTAAAATTAATTCGGTAGCACTCTCATCAAAAATAGTTGATCCAAGTAAAGGCGAAACAGATCTACTATTRAMTACTAAAATTACTGATGCTTCTGGGTTTAATTATTCAAATCTATCATTTAGTCTTGTTAATCCACCAGGTGGCACATCCTATACAGGTCCATCAGCCTATATT
>NZ_PXVC01000156.1 GCF_003011125.1 Synechococcus lacustris str. Tous
CTTGCTGGAGGGAGGCCTTGATTATGCCCAAGTTGCAAGCCCCTCTTTTCTCCTTGGCGTTCACCTTCCTTGAGACCCTGTTGGCGGCCCCTTTGTTCACCTTCTAGTCGGCCTCGGCGGGTGTATTCCGCAACAGCTGCTTGATAGGTAACCGAATCATCCAAAATTCCCATGGTGAAATACGCATTGATTAGTTCTTGAGAAAAGCCTAGCCCTGCCAACAGGTGGCAGCCACCGGCAATTTCCTTTYGCAGCACTGGGTTTTTGATTGCTGCTACCCGATCCGCCACCAGTGCTAAGTGCTCAGGGGTTGGCCGAGCCAAAGTGGCCAAGGGCAACAGCGCTGGGTTTTGCAGCAGCGGCTGCGGATCCTGTTCCCACAGCCGCACCACCCCATAGCGATGCCGGGTGTCTCCTACCTGCAATTGATCTACCTGTACCAACGGGCTGTTGGTTTTTTTCARGTAAAGCACCACCTGATGGATCGGTTTGCCATGCAAACGCCATAGCCGGATCCAATACTCCAGCATCCTTTCCGGCATCTGACGATCCGGGCGGCTTTGAAATTCCAGATGCAGCAACTGATTTGGTTTTSTTGCACTGCCAGCATGCAAAATCACGCTGTCGGCACGYTGGGTTTCTGCTGCCAATTCAGTATCGATCAGTTGCCARTAAAACYCTGGAGCGATCGATTCTGAATGCTCCTCACCACCCGAAACGCCAAGCAGCCAYTCGGCCATAGCAGCAGGATTTGAACGCACCAACTGCTTACAGAATTCATCAATCGCCACCAGCAAAACAACGCCTAYTCCTTAAATACCCACAAAGGGCAGTTTYGTATCAGCTSAGGCGCCCAATAGAAACTCGCAGGGATATACTTAGGTTTATACRGATTATAAAATGACACCCGCCCCTTCAAAGCAGGCGCTCAGGCGCTGGGGTAACAGCCTGGGGGTTCGTTTACCGGTGGCAATCGCCCGAGAAGCCCATTTTCTAGAAGATCAAGAGGTGGAGCTAACAGTTGTGGAAGAAGGTGTACTTATCCGTGCTGCCCAGAAACATCTTTCTCTGGAGCAACGCTTGGCGGCCTATAAACCAATGACAGCAGAAGCCATGGAAGCAATGGCTTGGCCGCCGGTGGGTAAAGAAGTTCTGGAATGAAACCCATTAGGGCATCTCAAAGCTGGGTGCCAGAACGGGGTGAGGTGATCTGGATTGATCACAACCCCCAGGCTGGCAGGGAGATGAGGGATCACCATCCATTTTTAGTGCTCTCCACCKCTTCCTTTCACCGCACCGTTGGCCTTGTGGTGGKCTGCGCCATGACWTCAGCCGCYTACAACAACGGCTCATCCTTGGCCGTGGATTTGGGGGCAATCCCAGARAAGCCCGAYGCCCATAGTTTTGTGCTCTGTAATCAGATCAAATCTTTTGACTGGAAAGCCCGCAACGCCAAGCCCCATCCGATGGGCTTAATTCAGCCGCAGCAGTTAGAGCAAGTGCTAGAGATCGTGGCGCAAATCCTTGGTATTTGCCCCTAAMCCCCCCTYYGCCAGTGCTTCTAATTTCTCCAGTGGTAGTGCCCTTACMGCTAGTTCCTGTTCATGGCTTAGCTGGCCGCAGCGGCGARGTAATAAGCGCAGCACTAGAGATTGSGCTTCTTGMTGGAGGCCTTGATTATGCCCAAGTTGCARGCCCCTCTYTTCTCCTTGGCGTTCACCTTCCTTGAGACCCTGTTGGCGGCCCCTTTGTTCACCTTCTAGTCGGCCYCGGCGGGTGTATTCCGCAACAGCTGCTTGATAGGTAACCGAATCATCCAAAATTCCCATGGTGAAATACGCATTGATTAGTTCTTGAGAAAAGCCTAGCCCTGCCAACAGGTGGCAGCCACCGGCAATTTCCTTTYGCAGCACTGGGTTTTTGATTGCTGCTACCCGATCCGCCACCAGTGCTA
>NZ_PXVC01000157.1 GCF_003011125.1 Synechococcus lacustris str. Tous
GTGCATGCAGCAGCTTTAAAACAGGTGCCAGCGGCTGAATACAACCCAATTGAGTTCATCAACACCAATGTGCTCGGAGCCGAAAATGTTGTGCAGGCCTGCCTCGACACAGGCGTAAAGCGAGTAGTGGCACTGAGCACGGACAAAGCGGCCGCGCCGATCAATCTCTACGGCGCCACCAAGCTCTGTTCAGACAAGCTGTTCATCGCCGCCAACAACATCAAGGGCACTCGCGACTTGCGCTTTTCCGTGGTGCGCTACGGCAATGTGATGGGTTCGCGCGGCTCGGTGATTCCCTTCTTCTTAGAGAAAGCCAAAACCGGCGTGCTGCCGATCACCGATCCAGCCATGACCCGCTTCAATATTTCGCTAAGCGAAGGCGTTGCAATGGTGCTGTGGGCGCTGGAGAACGCCCTTGGTGGCGAACTGTTTGTGCCCAAAATTCCCAGCTACCGAATTACCGATGTGGCCGAAGCAATCGGCCCGAGCTGCGAGAAGCCGATCACGGGCATTCGCCCTGGTGAAAAGATCCATGAGGAGATGATCACCAGCTCCGATAGCTTCACCACGATCGATTTGGGCACTTACTACGCAATCTTGCCCAGCGATGGCCGAGTGCAAAAGCTATACCAGGAAGCGAGCATCCGCAGCGAGCCCGTCGCCACGGGATTTGCCTACAACTCCGGCTCTAATCCGGAGTTTCTCAGCGTGGAGCAGCTACGGGCGCTCATCCGCGAGCATGTAGACCCTGCCTTCCAGCCCGTATGAGCAGCGAGCCCAGACCCTTCATCCCATACGGCCGCCAAACCATCACCGAAGCCGACATCGCTGCGGTAGAGCACGTGTTGCGCAGCCCATTCCTTACCCAGGGTCCTTCAGTGCCCGCCTTTGAACAGGCTGTTGCCAACCAGGTGGGAGCAAGTTATGCGGTAGCTGTGAACAGCGCCACGAGCGCCCTGCACATCGCCTGCCTGGCCCTAGGGCTAGGGCCAGGCGATCGACTTTGGACCTCACCGATCACATTTGTAGCTTCGGCCAACTGCGGCCGCTACTGCGGCGCCACGGTTAATTTTGTGGATATCGAGCCCTCAACTGGCTTGATGAGCATGGCGGCACTCCAAACCAAGCTGGAGCAGGCTGAACGCACCGGCACCCTCCCGAAGGTGCTGGTGCCAGTGCACCTCACGGGTAGCAGTTGTGATATGGCAGCGATCGGAGCGCTTGCCAAACGCTATGGCTTTGCGGTGCTGGAGGATGCCAGCCATGCGATCGGCGGCCGCTACCAAGGCGAGCCGGTGGGCAACTGCCGCCACAGCGCCATCACGGTATTCAGCTTCCACCCGGTAAAGATCATCACCACTGGCGAAGGCGGGCTGGCCACCACCAATGATCCGGTGCTGGCCCAGCGCATGGCGGAGCTGCGCAGCCACGGCATCGTGCGCGAGGCCGAGCGCTTTGAGCGGCCAGCGGCGGGGCCTTGGGTGTATGAGCAGCAGCAGCTGGGTTTCAACTACCGGATCACAGACATCCAGGCGGCGCTGGGCCTGAGCCAGTTGCAGCGGCTGGATGATGTCGTAGCGGAGCGTAACCGGCAACTGCAGCGCTACCAGGAGCTGCTCGCTGATCTGCCCGTGCAGTTGCTGGAGGTGCCTGAGGATGTACTGAGCTCGGTGCACCTGGCCGTGATCCGCCTGCAACAGGCCAGTGCCCAGGAGCACCGTCAGGTGTTCGAGGGGATGCGGGCTACTGGGATCGGCGTGCAGCTGCACTACAGCCCGGTTCATCTACAGCCCTACTACCGCGCCTTGGGCTTTGCGGAAGGTCAATTCCCTGAAGCAGAGGCCTATGCCAGCAGTGCCATTAGCCTTCCGCTTTTTCCAGGGCTCAGCGCCAGTGACCAGCAGCGCGTGGCTTCGGCGTTGACAGAGCAATTGAAGAT
>NZ_PXVC01000158.1 GCF_003011125.1 Synechococcus lacustris str. Tous
AGCAAATATTGTACCTTCAATTTTCGCCATTGCCGTTTCGTCGTCCACAGAAACAATATTATCTATATCAAGTGAAATATCAGTTCTCGAAGGAACTTGGTATTTTGCGTTGGCGTAGTTAACTGATTTTGAAGAGACATCGTTGATTTTACGATAGCGTTCTACTGCTTTCAGCAGTATTTTTGGTTCATAAAATCCATATACTTCCGATCGATCGTTTGTGAGGGGAGGCATTTCGCGGAAGTCTAGTAAATCCTTTAGGGCGAAAGCCCCAAATATTACCCCAAAAGCGATGAGTAGTATAAGGAAATCTTTAGGTATCTTTGCCGTGTACCTGTTGATAAAAGCTTGGATAACAATAAATGGTTTCGTGATTTTCAAAATCTGATTCAAAATTTATGCATAAATTACCATTTGAAAATCAAAAAGTCAATTTGAATGCTTGCGGCACTTCACACGCAGCTACGCCGATACCGCAGATCGCTACCAACGCAGCCTGCGGCAGTTCGAGAGGGGCCAGCGGGCTATGGCTTTGCTTGAGCGAGATCAAGGCGACGAGCTAACCCGAAAGCACCAGAGGCAACGGATCGCGGTTGAGGCCCTAGGGCGTGAAAAGCTAGACGAACTAAACGACTGGGTGGCCGGCCAACTGCAACGGGTTTACTCACCTGGTGCATAAGCCTTATGCTTTGGATAAGAACATTCCTGAGTAATGCGGAAATATTTCGTAATGTTGATAAAGCAATTCAACTAGAAAAGTATGATTACAATAAAACTAATTAAGAATTCATTTGGGCAGCTTTTATGCGTGAGGCAGATGAAGAAAATAAGCATCCCGAGCTAAGCGGAAGCTACCAAGGGCCAGGCACAATGCCTGATAACGTAAGCGATCTTCTTACTAGAGCGCAACTTGATAATGCACGAGATGTATACAAGCTAATTGAGTCGAGAAGTGAGCTCAACCCCTATCAAGATCGTGAGCTGGCAGTAAAGATCGTTAACAGGCTGGTGGATTATCACGATACCATTATCAGCAAGCAAATTGAAGAGGGCAATGCCAGTTCTGTAGTAAATTGGGCTATTGATCTGCAAAGGCTTAAGCTTGCAGTTGAACTTCTCGAAAGCGTTGATCTCTCTGACGATTAAACCATGAACAAATCTCAGATCGATATCGAGGATTTATTTGACTGGCTCGAGCAACAGCCGGAGTTAGCTCAACTGCGTAAGCAGGCTGCTGCCACACCGTGTGAATATTGCCCTACGGAAATAACAACAGATCTGAGGCTAAAAACAAAGGCAAACACTGAGCTTGCCAATGAGGAAGGGATAATCGGTAAGTTCCGGGATATTATTTGGGTGCCCGGTAGAAATATGCGGGGTAACGCATTCTCAACTCCTGAGCTTGACAGATCGCTTAGTTCAGTGGCGAAACTGATGAGCATTTCTACTTTATGGGATTTTGTTACAACAATTCCATTGTTTAGCTTTAGCTTAAGTCTTTTTTCTTGGGGAGCTATACCAGCAGGTACAGCATTATCATTTATTCTTTTATGGGCGTCTAACGTTGCTGGTGAGAATGCAACTGATCGCAGGCCAAAACATACCTCTAAGGCTAATTGGAGTCTTGCGGCTTTTGTACTACTAAGTGTTGCAAAAACACTTGTGTCGGGTGTAGGGGTAGATCTCATGATCGGTAATCGAGCTATTCAGGCCGAATACGCCCAGAAATTAGCTGAAAATAAACTTTCAGAAGATCGCGCCAATCTCACAGAACAAAGTAAACCAAGTAGCAACCTAATTGCAGCAACCCAAAGATGCAGCGAACTTCAGGATCAAATGAAACAGCTCGGTGCCAATAGAGCCGTCAATAATTTGCAATATACGTCTGTTCTTGTTCAAGCTAATGGTACTTTTGAAGATAATAAAAG
>NZ_PXVC01000159.1 GCF_003011125.1 Synechococcus lacustris str. Tous
CAATACAAATGCATCACAGCTAAGCATTAATAAACGCCTAGGGATCAAAGTGCGATCCGCCCTTAAGGATCTGAGCCGCGCCTTAAAAGCACCAGGAATAAGAAAATTTCTTACCATGGCTTGGAATATATAACGGTTGGTAGCAGCAGCGCAATACAAATGCATCACAGCCAAGCATTAATAAACGCCTAGGGATCAAAGTGCGATCCGCCCTTAAGGATCTGAGCCGCGCCTTAAAAGCACCAGGAATAAGAAAATTTCTTACCATGGCTTGGAATATATAACGGTTGGTAGCAGCAGCGGTTTTTTTAATTGAAAGATGCAGATTTTGCATAAAACCCCAGTATGGGACATTTCAAGAGTGTAAAYTAAAGCGATTCGCATATCGATGTGCATAGGCTTTTAGCAACTGCAGTGGCGCTGCCTTTGCTGGCGGGGCAGCTAAGTGGGGGCTYTGCCYTGGCTCAACCAGCAAAGGGAAGCGGCGTAATAAACATTGAACAGCGCCGCCAGTTTCGTTACGACAGCTATGTGCTTGGCCCCGGTGATGGCTTACAAATTGAAGTGATAGACATTCCTGAACTAAGCGGTACCTATTCAATTGGCCCCGACGGCACCCTATATCTGCCCCGGCTGAGGGCTGTTTATGCAAGTGGGCTCACAATTGAAACATTACGCAGCTTTTTAACTTAGCTATACACAGCTTTTGTAAAAAGGCCAAGGCTTTATGTAAGACCTGTGGCCTATCGTCCGATCCGTGTATATGTGGGCGGCGAAGTTAAAAGACCTGGTTATTACCAATTGAGTGGTGTAACAGGTTCTTTCCAGCAACCGGGCAATGTTAGCAACCAAGGCAGTAAATCTAATTTAGATAACTTGTCCATCGCAGAAGCGCAAAGCGGAAACCTTGCCTCAAGCCCATTTAGTCAAACTGCATTGCCCACAGTATTTGATGCGCTTCGCAATGCCCAAGGGTTAACACCTTTTTCAGACCTGCGTAAGGTTAGTGTTACCCGTAAGTTGCCTGAAGATCAAGGGGGAGGCAAAGTGCGAACAGAGTTAAATTTCCTTGGTGTTATCACCAATGGTGATGAAAGCCAAAATCTYAGATTATTTGATGGTGATGTGGTGGTGGTAGCYAAAAGCGATGAAATCCTTAGGGATCAATTGCTTAAGGCAGGTCAAACCAAYATAAGCCCACAATTCGTGCAGGTATTTGTAAGCGGTAGGGTAAAACAACCGGGGCCGCAAATCCTTCCCCAAGCAAGCACCTTAAACCAGGCTTTAATCAGTGCTGGCGGTCCGAAATTTTTAAAAGGAAAGGTTGAATTCGTTCGTTTTACCCGCGAGGGGGAAGTAGATAGAAGAATATTTAATTACAATCCTGGTGCAGCTGCCGAAAACTTCTCTAATCCAGTATTAATGGCAGGTGATATAATTCGTGTTAATGAATCTGTGCTAACCGGCACATTGAATGTAATCGATGAAGTAACAACGCCATTTGCTGGCGTTTTCGGAACCTATGCGCTAATCAAAGGAGTTGGTGGTTTCTAAATGAATCAAATCAACAATCAAAACATGAATCAGATCTCCACCACCCTCGAAAGCAATAACGACGAGATTGATCTGCGCCAACTAGCAGGTTCATTGAAACGTCAATGGAAAATAATTGCTGGCGTTACAGTGGCTTGTATATTATTATCCGCTTTAAAAACACTAACAACCAAGCCAACCTGGGAGGGTAGATTTGATATTGTTTTAAAGCAACCTGAAAGCAATTCATCTGTTAAGGCACAATTACTTGCTAGCAATCCAGCCTTAGGCGCTTTTATTGGAGGCGGTGGCGGCGCAAGTGAATTAGAAACCCAGGTTGAAATTTTAAATAGCACCTCAGTTTTAAATCCGATTTTCCAATATGTGCGAT